>DOWL01000006.1:15990-16368 GCA_003519585.1 Nocardioides sp.
AAGTCGACGCTGATCAAGGTGCTCTCCGGCTTCCACCAGCCCGACGAGGGAACCATCACCTGGGCCGGGCAGGAGGTGTCGTTCACGACGCCGGCCAAGGCGATCGAGCAGGGCGTCTCGACGATCTACCAGGAGCTCGACCTGGTGCCGCACCTCGACGTGACCGAGAACGTCTTCCTCGGCCACGAGGTGTCACGGGCCGGATTCACCCAGCGCGCCCGTGCGCACGAGATGGTCCGCGCCCTCCTGGCCCGACTCGGCCACTCCGAGATCTCGCCGACCCGGCTGGTCGGCGATCTGTCGCCCGCCAACCAGCAGATCGTGAGCATGGCGCGGGCACTGTCCCACGACACCCGGCTGCTGGTCCTCGACGAGCCC
>DOWL01000006.1:16496-16876 GCA_003519585.1 Nocardioides sp.
CGGCTGCTGGTCCTCGACGAGCCCTCGGCGGTGCTCGACCAGCAGGAGGTCGACAACCTCTTCCGCGTCATCCGCGGACTCACCGCCGAGGGGGTCGCGGTCATCTACATCTCGCACCGGCTCGAGGAGATCCGCGAGATCGGCGATCGGATCACGGTGCTCAAGGACGGCCGCACCGTCGGCACCGGCCTGGCCGTGGCCGACACCCCGACCGTCGAGCTGATCAGACTGATGACCGGGCGCTCGATCGAGTACGTCTTCCCGCCCCGCCCCGAGTCGCCCCGAGACCAGGGAGACCCGGTGCTGGAGGTCCGCGGACTCGGGCTCGCGGGCGTGTTCGACGGCGTCGAATTCACCGTGCACGCCGGCGAGATCGTCGG
>DOWL01000006.1:17054-17286 GCA_003519585.1 Nocardioides sp.
CGGCGGCCGCCGCGCCACCACCGGCACCGTCACCGTCGATGGCAAGCGGCTGCGGCGGGGCTCGGTCGAGTCGGCCGTACGCGCGGGAGTCGGGCTGGCCCCCGAGGAGCGCAAGAGCCAGGGGCTGCTTCTCGACGAGGCCGTGTATCGCAACATCACGATGTCCTCGATGGCGCGGTTCTCGCGGTTCGGCTTCCTCGACCGTGGCGAGGAGCGGCGCCGAGCCGCCGAT
>DOWL01000006.1:17548-17941 GCA_003519585.1 Nocardioides sp.
CCTGCTCGACGAGCCCACCCGCGGCGTCGATGTCGGCGCGCGCTCGGAGATCTACCAGCTCGTCCGCTCACTCGCAGACCGCGGCGTCGCCGTGGTGGTCGTGTCCAGCGAGATCGACGAGGTGCTCGGTCTGGCCGACCGGGTCCTCGTGGTCCGCGAGGGCGCGGTGGTCCACGAGTCCGCAGCCACAGACCTCGATGAGGCCAAGGTCCTCGACCTCGTCATGGAAGGGAAGGCCGTTTCCGCATGAGCCAGGACAGCGTGCGAGTCGAGCAGGCAGCACTCGAGACCACGCGCGAGCCGAACAAGGCGCTCGCCCTGTTGGGCACCAGCATGGGACGCAACCTCGGTCTCGTGATCGCGTTGCTGCTCATCTGCCTCGTCGGCGTGATC
>DOWL01000006.1:18106-18339 GCA_003519585.1 Nocardioides sp.
CCGCGGGCGACAGGTTCGCGACCTCCGCCAACGCCCTCACGATCCTCGGCGCCGCGGCGACGATCGGCGTCGTCAGCATCGGCATGACCTTCGTCATCATCGGTGGTGGCATCGACCTCTCGGTGGGCGCGATCGTGGCCCTGTCGTCGGTCTGGTGCACGACGGTCGCCACGCAGACGATGGCCGAGGACACGCACTGGGTGGTGATGGTCTTCGTCGCGCTCGCGGTGGGC
>DOWL01000079.1:0-382 GCA_003519585.1 Nocardioides sp.
TGACCTTGGCGATGTTGGCGAGCGCGCGCGGCCTCGCGCAGATCATCAGCGAGCGCAAGACCCAGATCGTCCGTGACGACGCCTTCGCCGACTTCTTCACCAAAGAGGTCCTCGGCATCGAGGTCTACATCTGGATCTTCTTCCTCGTCGCCATCGTCGGCTGGGTGCTGCTCAACCGCACGACGTTCGGGCGCCGTACCGTCGCGGTCGGCGGCAACACCGAGGCGGCGCGCCTGGCCGGCATCCCGGTCAAGCGGCACACGGTCTACCTCTACGTCCTGGTCGGGGTGTGCTGCGGTATCGCCGCGCTGATGCTGGTCGCCCGGACCACCACCGGCAGCGCGACGCACGGCAACCTCTACGAGCTCGACGCGATCGCCGC
>DOWL01000079.1:551-2266 GCA_003519585.1 Nocardioides sp.
GGCCGCGGCTCGATCGTCGGCACCGTGATCGGCGTCCTCATCTTCATGACGCTCAACAACATCTTCATCCTCAACAACCGCTCCATCTCGGAGCAGGAGCTCCTCAAGGGAGCCGTCATCGTCGCCGCCGTGCTGCTCCAGCAGAGGTTGGCGTCTCGGAACAGCAGCACCTAGCGCCCCGGCGTACCTCACCACCACACCTCGGCACCACACCTCTGCATCAAGGAGTAGCACGATGAAGTCCCAGCGCAGCATCCGCTCGAAGATCGGCACCACCATGGTCGCCGGCCTCTCGGTCATCGCTCTCGCGGCGTGCACCGGCAACGACTCCAACGACGACAAGGCGGACCTGGGCGGCGGTACGTCGCAGGCCGACAACGGCTCCAACGACGAGGCCGGGGACACCGTGGTCATCGGGTTCTCCGCTCCGGCCGCCGACCACGGCTGGATGGGCTCGATCACCGAGTCCGCCAAGAAGGTTGCCGAGCAGTACGACGACGTCGAGCTGCGGGTCGCGGATGGCACCAACGACGTCAACCTGCAGATCTCCCAGGTGGAGACGTTCATCAACGACGGGGTGGACGCCATCGTGCTGCTGCCCTTCGACGGTGCGGCGATGACCCCGATCGCGCTCGAGGCGATGCAGGCCGGCATCCCGGTCATCAACGTCGACCGCGAGTTCGACGACCCCAACGCCGCGCGCGTCACCGTCCTCGGCGACAACTACGGCATGGGCGTCTCGGCCGGTGCGTATGTCTGCGAGCAGGCCGACGGCAACACCGACGCCATCGTCGCGGAGATCGCCGGCATCGACTCGCTGCCGCTGACCCAGGACCGTAGCCAGGGATTCGAGGACGCGCTCGCCGAGTGTGGCCTCGATGTCGACAACCGGGTCGCTGCCGAGTTCACCGTCGAGTCCGGCGAGGAGCAGGCAGCCAACCTGCTGCAGGCGGCTCCCAAGATCGACTTCCTCTGGAACCACGACGACGACCAGGGTGTCGGCGTCATGGCGGCGATCGAGAACGCCGGTCGCGACGAGTTCACGATGATCGGCGGCGCTGGCTCCAAGAACGCCATGGAGCTCATCCAGTCGGGCGACAGCGTGCTCAAGGCCACCGTCATCTACCCGTCGACCCAGGCGGCGGACGGCATCAAGCTGGCCCGGTTGCTGGTCCAGGGCAAGTCGATGAGCGACCTGGTCGAGGTCGAGGTGCCGCGGACGGTGCAGCTCTACGCGCCGGTCGTCACCGCCGACAACGTCGACCAGTACATCGACAACGCCTTCGAGTCCTGACCGACGGCTGCTGAACCCCGATTCGTCTGCGCCGCGCAGCGGCGAAAAGCCCGCCAGTGCGCAGACGAATCGGGGTCGCGCCCACCCGAACGGAGCAGCACCGATGACCGACCCCCGCCCCACCTTGGCCGTGGGCATGGTGGGCCACGCCTTCATGGGCAACGCCCACTCGCAGGCCTGGCGCACCGCGCCGCGCTTCTTCGACCTGCCCCTGACGCCGACCATGCAGGTGCTCTGCGGCCGGGACGGGGCCCGGGCAGCCGAGGCTGCGCAGCGACTCGGCTGGGCGGAGGCCGAGACCGACTGGCGGCGGCTCGTCGAACGCGCGGACGTCGACCTCGTCGACATCTGCACCCCCGGCGACACGCACGCCGAGATCGCCATCGCGGCCCTCGACGCCGGCAAGCACGTCCTCTGCGAG
>DOWL01000079.1:2390-2641 GCA_003519585.1 Nocardioides sp.
AGGCCGAGGAGATGACGGCCGCCGCGGACCGGGCCGCGGCGCGCGGCGTACGCGCCATGGTGGGCTTCACCTACCGTCGGGTGCCCGCGATCGCACTGGCCCGCCGGCTCGTGCAGGAGGGCCGGATCGGCGAGATCCGCCACGTCCGCGCGCAGTACCTCCAGGACTGGATCGCCGACGCCGAGGCTCCGCTGTCGTGGCGGCTCGACAAGTCCAAGGCCGGCTCGGGGGCCTTGGGCGACATCGGCGCG
>DOWL01000080.1:0-2309 GCA_003519585.1 Nocardioides sp.
AACCCGCCTACGAGACCGCAGCCCGGGCACCCACGCTTGACGGCTCCGGGCGGCGTCAGACACTCGGGAATCGGGTTGCCGCACCCAACCACCGGCGATCTTCGAGAAGGGTGCCTTCCCTGCGGTGGTTTCGACACCGTCGACGCTGGCGCGCCTCCGGGCTCAACCACCGGCCGCCGGCAACCGGTTCGCCGTCCGCGCCGAAGTACTGGCATGGACCCCGGCCATGCGCTCGGCGAGCGTTGGGCTGCGCGCGACGAGCAGGCGCTCGAGGACGCGTACGCCGTCTACGGCGCGAGCCTGCTGTCCTACCTGCGGCGGTACGTCGGGCCGGACGAGGCGGAGGACGTGTTGCAGCGGACCTTCTTCGACGCCTGGCGGAGCGCGGGACGGTTCCGTAGCGGCGAGCGGTTCAGCAGCTGGCTGTTCACCATCGCGCACCGGCGCGCGGTCGACACGCTGCGCACACGCCGGCATGCGGTGGTCGACGTCGACACGATGCGCGAACTCATGGGCGAGGACGGGCGCGAGACGGTGCAGCAGTACGCCGATGCCGCCGAGGTGCGGGCCGGGCTCGAACAGCTCCCCGACCACGAGCGGGAGGTCCTGCTGCTGGCCTACTTCGGGGGGCTGAGCCAGCGCGAGATCGCCGCGCGGCTCGACGCGCCGATCGGGACCGTGAAGGCGCGCGCCGCGCGCGGCACCCGGCGGCTCCGCGAGCTGATCACCGCCGGCGACGGGGAGTTCGAAGGAGAAGCGCCATGAGTGAGCATCTCGATCTGTTCGGGCTGCTGCGCGGAGAGCTCTCCAACGCGGAGACCATCACTGCCGGCGACCACCTGGCCGGCTGCGCCGAGTGCCGGGAGGAGTTGGCGGGCGCCGCCGTCGGCCACGCCCTGCTGGCGCGCGCCAGCACCACGCTGGGACCGGCCGCCGATGCTCCTGAGCCCGGGCCGCTCACGCTTCCGCCGCCCGTACGGCGCTCGCGGGGCGTCCTGCTCGCCGTGGCCGCAGCCGTCGTGGTGGGCCTCGGGATCGCGGGCGTGGCCTGGTGGCAACACGACGACGTGCCCGCCGGCAGAGGGGTCGAGGCGGCCCTCTCCCCCCTCTCGGTGGCCGAGCCGGGAGACGGCAGCGTGCAGATGGTCGAGCACGACGGCCGGACCCGGATGACCCTCGCCGTCCACGATCTGCCCCAAGCCACCGACGGGGAGTTCTACTACGCCTGGCTGCTCGACCCGAGCACCAACAAGATGCTCGCCCTCGGACTGGTCGATCCCGACCACGGCGCGACCTTCGACCTCGACGACGCTCTCGTGGCGTCGTACTCCGCCGTCGACGTCAGCCTCGAGGCCGACGACGGCGACCCCGCGCACAGCGTCACGTCGGTGCTGCGCGGCAGCTATGAGCCCGATCAGATCACCACCTCAGAAAGGATCCAATGATGAAGAACCTCGTCACCCGCCTCGCCGCCCTCACGGCCGGCGCCCTGGTCGCCACCGGAGTCGGCATCGGCGTCCCGGCCGACGCGGCGACCCAGCACGACCGAGCCGGCACCAAGAGCCTGGCCAAGGTCCTCGCCGCGGACGGCACGAAGCTGGACCGCAACTGGGAGGACTTCGACATCCTCGAGCAGGCTGTCCTCGCGGTGCTCGCCGCGAAGCCGACCAGCCCGGTCGCGCTGCTCACCGACGGTTCGGTGCGGCTGACCGCCTTCCTGCCCACCGACCAGGCCTTCCGCGACCTGGTCGGCGACCTCACCGGCAAGCGGCCCGGCACCGAGAAGAAGGTGGTCAACAAGCTGCTGAAGCTCGCCGACGTGAACACCATCGAAGCGGTCCTGCTGTACCACGTCGTCGCGGGCAAGACCCTGACCTCCCCCAAGGTGATCAAGGCCGCGAAGAAGGGCACGAAGCTGACCACCGCCCAGGGCGGAACGGTCAAGGTGAAGGACCGCAAGGGCAACATCACCCTGGTCGACAAGGACCCCGACTTCGCGAACGCGGTGGTGATCCTCAACGGGATCGACATCAACCGCGGCAACAAGCAGGTGGGTCACGCCATCGACCGGGTGCTCCTGCCGATCGACCTCTGAGCCTGGCTAAAGGAGCACGTCCTGGTAGGTGCCGACCACGTCCTCGAAGGCCGCCACCAGCTCGCCGCACAAGGCATCGGTGACCGGGATACTGACGGTCACCATGCCGCGGCGGGCCAGCCAGAAGCCGCGCTCCAGCAGGGCGAAGAAGACCAACTCCTTGACCAGGGCGTGCTCGCGCGAGAGCGGTGCGGCGGGGAGGGACGGCGGCGGG
>DOWL01000080.1:2452-2750 GCA_003519585.1 Nocardioides sp.
TGGTCATCAGCGAGCCGCGTCCGGAGACGTGCAGCCCCGCCGGTCGCGCGACCGCGTCGAGGGCGAGCCGCAGCCGGTCGCCGCGCTCGTTGACGTCGTACAGCGTGGCGTCGTCGAGGACCTGCTCGAGTCCGGCGATGCCGGCGCTCATCGTCAGCACGTTGTTGTTGAAGGTGCCGGCGTGGAAGAGCGCTCCGGGCCGGGTCGGATCGAAGGCCGCCATCAGGTCGGCGCGGCCACCGAACGCCCCGAAGGACAGGCCGCCACCGAGGTACTTGCCGAGCGTGGTCAGGTCCGG
>DOWL01000080.1:2936-5638 GCA_003519585.1 Nocardioides sp.
TCACCTCGTCGAAGATCAGCACCGTGCCGGTCTCCGACGTCTCGGCGCGCAGCATCTCGAGGAACTCCTGGCTCGCCGGCACACAGCCGCCCGACCCCAGCATCGGCTCGACCAGTACGGCGGCCAGCTCGCGGCCGTGCTCGCGGAGCAGATCCCGGGTGCCGGCGACGTCGTCGTAGTCGGCGAGGACCCACTCGTGGGGCACCGTCACCGGGCTCGGCGTCTCGCCGAAGGTGAGCACCCCGCCGTGATAGCCGCCTCGGAAGGCGAGCACCTTGCGCCGACCGGTGGTGGCCACCGCGAGCGCCAGCGCCATCAGGTTGGCCTCGGTGCCGGAGTTGGTGAAGCGGACCAGGTCAAGGCTCGGGAACCGGGCGCAGATCAGCTCGGCCAGCCGCGGCTCGAGATCGTTGACGCCGCCGAAGCTCAACCCGCGCTCCAGCGTGGCGCGCAAGGCGTCGAGGATCGCCTGCTCCGAGTGGCCGTAGAGGCCGGCGGTGAACTCGCCGAGGAAGTCGGCGTACCGATGCCCGTCGAGCGACCACAGGAAGGCGCCTTCGCCACGCTCGAAGGCGAGCGGGAACGGGTCGAAGTGCAGGATCGACCTGGTGTTGCCGCCCGGCATCGCCTTGGCGGCGCGCACCTGTCGCTGGCTACTGAGCGGATTGCGGTCGACGTACGCCTGCAGCTGCTCGCGTACGGCGTCCTCCAGCGCGGGCTTGCTCATGACGTCACTCTCGCACCCACGACGCCCCGGTCCCCAGGATGGCTCTGAGGACCGGGGCGGCGGACTGTCCGCGCCGGAGGTGAGGGGCAGCAGCGGTCAGCGTCGGGAGGCGGTCAGTACTCGGTCAGTACTCGATGTGGTCGAGGTAGAGGTGACCCACGGCCGCGGTCGTGAGCGGGGTGACGTCGGGGGTGTCGTTCTCGACGATGTACTCCTCCACCTGGTGCGCGCGGAAGATCCGTGGGAAGTCCACGATGCCGGTGCCGAGGTCGCACATGTCTCCGGAGGTGGCGTCGCGGTCCTTGACGTGGAACTGCCGGACCCGCTGCGGTGCCTCGCGGATCACCTCGATCGCGAACCGGTTGGGGTCTGCGGCGCCGGTGTTGACGCCGCCGGTGTAGGCCCAGTAGAGGTCGACTTCGAGGTGCACGAGTCGCGGGTCGAGCCGCGAGGTCAGGACCTCCCACGGGGTCAGCCCACCGCCGAGGTCGATCGTGAACTCGTGGGCGTGGTTGTGGTAGCCGTAGCGCAGGCCGTACCGCTTCGCCACCGCGGCTTCGGCGTTCATCTGGTCGGCCCAGCTCTGCCAGTCCGACAGCGAGTTCGAGTTGAGATAGGGCACGTTGACGTACTTCTGGCCGAGGATCCGGGCGTTCTCCAGCTTGGTGTGGAGCGCCGCCGAGTCGGCGCTGATGCCGTCGTGGCTCGAGGACGCGCGGATCCCGAGCCCCTTCAGCTGGGCGGCCATCGCGCCGGCCGTCCGGCCGTAGAGGCCGGCGAGTTCGACCTTCTCGTAGCCGTACTGCGCGAGTCGACCGAGCACGAGATCCACGCCGTCCGACGTCGTCATCGCGTCGCGCAGCGTGTAGAGCTGGATGCTGATCTCGTCGTGCGGCACCGACCGCTTCCGCTTGCCATGGTTGCCGTGATTGCCGTGCTTGCGGGCGCTGCTCGCGTCTGCCGGCGCAGCGAGGCCGGTGCTGAGCAGCGCGGCGCCGGCGGCGCCCACCGCTGCCCCGCGGAACAGCGAACGGCGGCTGGCGCCCTTCTGGTCGAGAGAGTCACGTACGGCGCGGTCGCCGTCGAAGCCGAAGCACATGGGGTGGTTCCTTTCCGAGATGAACCTGCTGGGGGATGGGGTGGAGCACCTACTCCTTCGTCGCGAACGCCGCGTCGAAGGCAGCCGTGGGGGCGTCGAAGGCGAGCCGACGCACGAACTCGAGGGCCTCGGGCGCACCGACCAGGCGGTCCATGCCGGCGTCCTCCCACTCGACCGAGATGGGGCCGTCGTACCCGATGGTGTTGAGCATCCGGAAGCACTGCTCCCAGGGGACGTCGCCGTGGCCGGTGGAGACGAAGTCCCAGCCCCGGCGCGGGTCGGCCCAGGGCAGGTGTGAGCCGAGCCGGCCGTTGCGGCCGTTGCCCAACTGCTTCTTCGTGTCCTTGCAGTCGACGTGGTAGATCCGGTCCTTGAAGTCCCACAGGAAGCTGACCGGATCGAGGTCCTGCCAGACCATGTGGCTCGGGTCCCAGTTGAGGCCGAACGCCGGCCGGTGTCCGATCGCCTCGAGGGTCGCCACCGTGGTCCAGTAGTCGTAGGCGATCTCCGAGGGATGCACCTCGTGCGCGAACCGGACCCCACACTCGTCGAAGACGTCGAGGATCGGGTGCCAGCGGTCGGCGAAGTCCTGGTAGCCGGCCGCGATCATCTCTGCGGTGGCGGGCGGGAACATCGCGACGTACTTCCAGATCGCCGATCCGGTGAACCCGATCACGGTGTCGACACCGAGCCGCTGCGCGGTGCGCGCCGTCAGCTTCATCTCCTCGGCGGCGCGCTGGCGCACACCCTCCGGGTCGCCGTCGCCCCACACCTGCGCGGACAGGATCGCCTCGTGCCGGGCGTCGATCGGGTCGTCGCAGACGGCCTGGCCCTTGAGGTGGTTGGAGATCGCGTAGACCTTGAGGCCGTACTTCT
>DOWL01000080.1:5691-6357 GCA_003519585.1 Nocardioides sp.
TAGACCTTGAGGCCGTACTTCTCCAAGAGGTCGAGCTTGCCCTGGATGTAGGCGTCGTCCTCGGCACCCTGCCACGGGTCGAGGTGGTCGCCCCAGCAGGCGATCTCGAGGCCGTCGTAGCCCCACTCCGAGGCCAGCCGAGCGACCTCCTCGAAGGGCAGATCGGCCCACTGGCCGGTGAACAGCGTGATCGGTCGGGTCATGACGCGGTCCTTTCGATGGCCTGCCAGGTGCGGGTGTCGGAGCTGGTCTCGACGGCCGCGAGCACGCGCTGCACCTGGAGGCCGTCGGCGAACGACGGCTCCGGCTGCGTGCCCTCGGCGATGGCGCGGACCAGGTCGACGACTTGATGGGTGAACCCGTGCTCGTAGCCGAGGCCGTGGCCGGGCGGCCACCAGGCGCCGACGTACGGGTGGCCCGGCTCGGTGACCAGGATCCTGCGGAAGCCGGCGGTCTCGGCCGGCTCGGTGGCGTCGAAGAGCTCCAGGACGTTCATGTCCTCGAAGTCGAAGGCCAGGCTGCCGGCGGAGCCGTTGATCTCGATCCGGATCGCGTTCTTGCGACCCGTGGCGAATCGGGTGGCCTCGAAGACGCCCAGCCCGCCGCCGGTGAACCGGGCGATGAACACCGCGGCGTCGTCCACGGTCACCGGCCCCCGGCCCTCCC
>DOWL01000113.1:0-3307 GCA_003519585.1 Nocardioides sp.
AAATGGCAAAAGGCAATACCTGACGCCGGAGCCACCCCGCGATGTCGAGGAGATTGGATCGTCTTGTATCAGCGACTGATCAATAGTTGGGTTGAACATAGCACTCAACGTAGACGTCGTACTGGGTCTCGCCTCGCGTGTCGTCGCACCAGTTCTCAATCCAACCCCCGCCCTCGGCTTGGCACCAGGATCCCACCTCAGCGAGCGCTTCCGTCGACACCCACACCAAGGGGAGGTCGTGTTCGTCCGGGCTGCCAAAGTTGCAGTCCCAACCGTTTCCACAGTTGACGAGCACACAGCCAGTGTCGCCCTCGACACAGGAGCCCCGTGAGACAAGCTCAGCGCACACATGCTCGCGATTGAGATGATCGTACGACTTGGAGCATCTGCCTCCCAGCAACGCTGTGGCGCATACCGCCATCCCGAGTGCTTGGGCTTTGGGTCGACGATTGGGTCTCATGACCACCACACCCGCCCGCTGGCTCCAGCCGCAGAGCACTTTTTGTCCAGGTTCCAAGCAAAGTGGCCGCGTGATCCTGGTACCAGATACTGCTCAAGCCAGTGCTCCAGCAGGTAGGAAGGACCAGAGCCGCTCCTCACACAGTCAGCGGGTGTAAAGAGCTGGCCACTCATGGCGCGACCGGAACGACTCCCAAAGCGAGTCTCTTGATCATAGCCGGCCAGGTATTCACTCGCACTTTCATGCGACGGCGGCAACCCCAGCTCGGCCGTCAGCCGAAGGCGGAGGGCGGCGTCCAGCGCGTACTGACAGCAATCCTGCTTGCCATCTGCCATGTCGCCGAGGTGTGAGCCGTAGTAGAGATGGCCCAGGTGGGGGCTCAGCGCGCTGAGGAAGGCACCAACGAGGTGGCCCAGCAAGCTCCCACCAGCGGACGGCCCGCAGTGGTACCAGCTCCCCGAGCGGTGCGCCGACTCGTGCAGGATCACGGAGGCAAGCTCGACGATCTCCGCCAGCGCGCAGCGGGCACAGAGCAGGCCGACCAGCCAGTGAAGCCGTGTGCCCTCGCCGTCCATGTAGTAGCTGTACAGCCGGTGCGCCCACCAGAAGTAGTAGTCCGCGAGCGCGGCCTCGCCCTTGTAGTATTTTGCGCAGAGGTCGACGCGGACCGCCGAGATTGCCGTCCACGTTCGCATCCACTGGATACGGTCGGTCAAGACCGACCTGCCTGCGAGCGTCAACCGTCAGCTGGGGGGCCCAGCTGGGGCATGAGAAGAACCAGCCGGCCCCCATTTCCTGTGCCGGCCGTGCTTCCGATCCACCCCGACCGGCTCTCCACATGCCGACGGATCCAGTCCGAGTCCATCTCGCAGGTGTTGGCCATCCGCGTCCAAGACGTGGCGACCTCGCGGTAGCCGTACAGGGTCAGCACCGCGTGCATCAGCGCCCGGTGGTAGTAGCCGTGACCGTCCGACCAGAACAGTCCCGGCTGGTCGCGCGAGGTGAAGTCGATGCAGCGGTTGGCCATGGCCCAGTCCGACTCCCCGGCCGGGGCGCACATGGCCATCCACTCGGGGATGAAGGCCTGCTTCATCTCCGACTTGGGGCGGGTGCCCACGTAGCCGGCCGGCACCTCGGCCCGAAGCTCCTTCCCAAAGGCGTTGAAGCCCAGCGAGATCGCGCACTGGTTGGCCAGGGTCGGCAGCTCGTCGGGGGTGATGCTCCCCCCGATGACGCATCGGGGCAGCTCGCGCTCGGTGCTGGAAGACGAACCACCCATCCCGGGCTCGGGACGAGGGTCGTCATTGCGGTCCTCAAACGGCTCCTCCTCGCGCTTGACCGGGGTGCGCTGCCCTATCCGAAGTCCCGACCGAAGCACGTCCGTCCAGCTATCTGTCCTCGGCCGATCGGGGCGCGTGCCGGGGCCGGTCGAGGTGGGCCAGATCCGACGGCTCAGCTCCTCGACGCTGAGCCCGGTCAGGTCCTCCTTGCCACCGACCGGCGGCCGGGAGCAGCAGGCTCGACCCCGCAGGTCCTCGCCGAACCAGGAGCCGCTTGGACGGGTAGGGGTGCTGCGCGCGGCCTCGATCAGCGAGGCCGGGATCCCCGACCGGGTGAGCTCGTGCAGCTCGCGCAGCAGCTCGGCGTTGCCACAGCGATCAGGAGCCGGCCCCAGCGGACGTCCGCCGGCCACAAGCGTCAGTCCCCAGCGGTGCAGTGGCTCGCCACCGGGGACCAGGCGCTGACGACGGGGTGGGGCGTGGGTGACCATCACCTCGCCCTGGAGCCGCTGGAGCTGCTGGGCGAGCCCGGCTCCTTCGCCGGTCTGCTGGTCTCCGCTCCACCCGGTGCCCGCGGGGTCCGAGCCAGCACGGAGGCCCTGCCCCTTGTCTCCCAGGATCTCCACGCCTCGCTTGCGGGGGGTGGAGGATTCGCAGCCACAGCTCATGGGACTCCCTTGGCCGGTCGTGGGTGGGACCAGGGTAGCAGAGGGTGGAGAGGGTCGCTTCAGGTGCGGCCGATGACCTCGATGGTGAAGCGGGCCGTTCCGTTCATGTTGATGGTCCGCCAGCGCAGCATGCGCATGGGGTCCTGGATGACCAGCTTGAGGTTGTTGACGGCGGTCAACGGGACGGTCGAGCCGACCGACTGGAAGGCGGAGTTCTCGTTGACCATCGCCTCTTCGAACTGGATGGAGCCGGCGGTCGCCGCCCCGACGACCCGGATCTGGAGCACGAGGGTGCGGTAGCTGCCGACGTCGATCGCGTCCTCCTTGTCCTGAACGGTGTTGGTGGACTGATCGGTGAGCTCCTGCATACGATAGAAGCCGCTCATGGCGAACTCCGCGCTTGGGTGGGGGTTGGATGGGACGGACCGTGGGGTCGCCTTCAGCCTCTCACTACGGACACGAGGCGTCCACCCCCCCCTCCCGATTTTACATGGGCTTGACAAATGAATCCGGCGGCCACCATCGCGGCGGCTGCCCGCCCGTCGCTCTTCCTCGCTTCAAGCGGCGAGCGTCTGGGTGCCGTCGGCCGGTAGCCCGCGCGCGGACCTCGCCAACGACTCCATCACCCCGAGCGTCGCGGGGGTTGGGGAGGTCCACCTACCCCCAACCCCACCCGCTCATCCTATATAGACCCTGAGCAACGCCGCACGGAGCCGAAATGCCTCGCCCCCTCCCGCCCGCCTTCCTCTGGGGCGCCGCGACCTCGGCCTACCAGGTGGAGGGCGCCGTCGCGGCCGACGGTCGAGGGCCCAGCATCTGGGACCGCTTCTGCGACCAGCCGGGGGCGATCCGCGGGGGCGACCGGGGGGACGAGGCCTGCGACCACTACCACCGCTTCC
>DOWL01000113.1:3524-4000 GCA_003519585.1 Nocardioides sp.
CTGGGCTTCTACGACCGCCTCGTCGACGCGCTGCTGGAGGCGGGCATCACCCCCTGGCTGACGCTGTACCACTGGGACCTGCCCCAGGCCCTGGAAGAGGCCGGCGGCTGGCCCGAGCGGGCCACGGTCGCGGCCTTCGAGCGGCTCGCCGAGGCCGCCGCGCGACAGCTTGGCGACCGCGTGTTCCACTGGAACACGATCAACGAGCCCTGGGTGGCCGCCTGGCTCGGCTACGCCTGGGGCGTACACGCGCCCGGCCGCCGGGAGCCCGCCGCCGCGCTCGCCGCGGCCCACCACCTGCTGCTGGCCCATGGGCGGGCGGTCGCCATCCTGCGGGCCGAGGTGCCCAAGGCGCAGGTCGGCATCGTGCTGAACATGACCGACTTCGAGCCGGCCTCGCCCAGCGCCGCCGACGCCGACGCCGTGCGGCGATCCGACGGCACGCTGAACCGCTGGTTCGCCGACGCGCTCTACCG
>DOWL01000133.1:0-20598 GCA_003519585.1 Nocardioides sp.
GCTTCGGTGACCAGGTGGCCCTCGGCCTCCTCCACCAGCGCCGGGTCGAGGTCGTCGGGGAGGTCGTCCAGCGCACGGACGATGACCTCGACCTGCTCGGCGTGCACCCGCCCTTCGGCCATCGCCTCACGAACCTGCTCGTAGCGTCCCAACCCGGCGGCGACCCGGACGGTGCGGAACGCGGTGGCGCGGGTGAGGTTGGTCCGCACGGCCAGCCAGTTGCCGGTCGAGGTCGCACCGGACTGCTGGGGTACGTCGAGGGTCTCGAGTTGGGCGAGCAGCCGGGTCTTCAGTTCGGCTTGTTGTGCCTCGTGTTTGAGGAGTTCCTCGAGCGCCGCGGTGGTCTGGTCGGCGTCCATCGACCACAGCGGCACCTCGGCGACGGCGGCGAAGGTTTCGCGCGCAGCGGCGATCGCCCGAGTGACCGGGTGCTCGTGCTGCGCCATCGCCGTCATGGATCAATCCAAGCAGCGGCCACCGACAGTCGGCCTGCACCGGAACCCGTTATGCACAAAGGTTTCCGGACCTGCGTGCACGAGACATCGCCTCAGCGCGCGGAGGTCTCGACCGGTGCCGTTGGTGGTCGAGCGGGTGCCGACGCTGCGGAGGTTTCGACACCGTCGGCGCTGGCGCGCCTCCGGGCTCAACCAGCGGTGGTCGAGTGGGTGCCCTCGTTGCGGAGGTTTCGACACCGTCGGCGCTGGCGCGCCTTCGGGCTCAACCACCGGTGGTGGAGCGGGTGCCTTGGTTGCAGTGATTTCGACACGTCGGCGCTGGGGCGCCTCCGGGCTCAACCACCGGACGATCGCAGCCAGCCCGCCGGCGGCAATCCGATAGCCAGCCTGCTTTTGGCGCTGTCCGGGGCCGTCAACCCGACCTACCAACCGCAGGGTGGGCACCCAAGATTGACGGCTCCGGGCGGCGTCAGACACTCGGGAATCGGGTTGCCGCACCCGACGCCAGCAGGCCAGCCGTTGGGTCCTAGGTCGATGGCAGGGGTACTCCGTCGACTCCCGACCCTGGAGGTACCGAGCCAGTTCCGCGTCCCCTTCGACCAAACGGTCTCGCTGCAGGAACCAGCCGTGGCTCGTGAGTCCCAGGGCACCCGGATCCGCGGCCAGAGCGCGCTCGATCTCGGACAGGAACTTGTCCATGAAGATGGCGAACGACGATGCCACCAGGTCGACCCGGCCGGGCACGTCCAACGAGTAGTGGCCCCAGAAGCGGCCGCCCGAGCTGTTCGTCTGGGCGACGTACCCGAAGACATCGCCGGTGCTGTCGCCGACGCAGCCCCAGAATCGGACCGCCAACATGTTGTCGACCTGCCACAGCTCTCTCATGTGGTCGTAGAGGTTCGCGCCCAGTGCCGGGTTCTTGAGGCCCAGGAAGCAGTGGTCCAGCACCGACGCTCCGTTGGTACGCATCAGGAATTCGACGTACGGCCGATCGACCGCACCAATGACCTTGCCGATGTGCTTGAGGACCAGGGTTCGGCCAAAGTCCGGATAGAGGGTGACGTAGCGGGAGGCCCGCGCCAGCCTCTCAAGCCGAGCGATGAGATCGTCCGTCTCTCCCATGCCACTCACGTGCAGAGCCCCGACGACGACAGTTCGTCGGCACTGGCATCGACGCTGTCGGTGGGAGGAGCCATCGAGGGTGATGGGCCGCCGCTCGATGGTGCGTCGGCAGGAGCCGACGAGGCATCACCACCCGGCACCTGGTTGGCCCCGAGGGAGCCGTCTCGCAGCTCGCCGAGCGGCTGGTCGTGCAGGAGCCGCTGCCACAGCGGCGCGGCCTCGTCGGTCCAGCGGACCCGCGGGCCGTCGTACACGAATGGCACGGTGATGAACCGGATCCGCTTCAGCCCGATGTCCTTGAACTGGTAGCCGACTTCGGCCATCTCCTTGATGCTCGGGCTGTTGGTCGTGAGCCCCTGGGTCGCGGCGCTGAGGAACCGCACCAGCCGGTCCGGCCTGGTCATGGTGTCGCCGGAGAGCACCTTGGCGACCAGCGCGCCGATGAAGGCCTGCTGGCGCTTGATCCGACCGATGTCGCTGCCGTCGCCGACGCCGTGGCGGA
This sequence comes from Nocardioides sp., assembly GCA_003519585.1. Lineage (GTDB taxonomy): Bacteria > Actinomycetota > Actinomycetes > Propionibacteriales > Nocardioidaceae > Nocardioides. The sequence goes on from DOWL01000133.1 coordinate 2,080, forward strand.
CCCGCACATAGGCCAGCGCATCCTTGCCGCGCAGGGTCCGGGTGCCCTTCTTGATGGTGATGCCGTACTCCGAACTGTCGATGTCCTCGGGCGCGCAGACCTCGACCCCGTCCACGGCGTCGACCATGCCCTGGAAGCTGGCGAAGTCGACTACCACGAAGTACGTCGCTTTGATGCCGGTGGTCTGCTCGAACTGCTGCATCGTGCAGGCGGCGCCGCCCAGGGAGTACGCCGCGTTCCACATCTGATCGGATGCGCCCGGGATGATCTCGCCGTCGTCGTCCTTGCAGTCAGGCCGGTCGACGAGCGAGTCGCGCGGGATCGAGACGCCGTACGCCGACTGCCGGTCCGCGGAGAGGTGGAACAGGATCGTCGTGTCGGATCCGCCGCCCGACTCGCCGTCGATCTGGCAGCCATCGCAGTCACGCGAGTCCGAGCCCATCACCAAGATGTTGAGCGGCTGATGCGGAGCGTCGATGTGCACCGTCGGCGGCCGATCGTAGAGCTGTCGGTCGATGTCGACCACGGTGAGATTGCCGTTGAGGTGGCGGTAGAGGTACGTCGTCGACAGTCCGACGACGAGGCCGAGCACCAGCAGCGTGGACAGCAGCACCGTTGCGAGCACGTGACGCCGGCGCGCGCGACCGCGGCGCTTGGGGCGCTGGGCAGCGGTGTTCCCGGAGTCTTCCGCCACGCTCCAGTCTCCGGTGAGCGACGGGCAGTTCGGTCGACTCAGCGCGCACGGAGTCGCCGCCACATGACCGCGCTTCGACCCTTCGGCAAACGGTCGGTGAACCCGAGATGGCCGCCAACCAGACGCACTACATGACCGGTACGACAACGCATCGAGACTGCGCTCTGTGACGGCCGGATGCCTCGCCGGCTGCCTAGCGTCCTCGATCGTGCGTTCCCTTCTGCTCGCCCTGGCCCTCGTCGTGATCGGGCTCGCGACCTCCGTGACGCTCGCGGTCGCCGTACCTCACACAGCGACCGCTGCCTCGACCACAGCCACCGGCGCCGACGATCCCGAGGCGCCGGTCGAACTGATCAAGGACGGAGGCTTCGAGGAGACCGGCAAGTTCAACAACACCAACACCAAGAACAGCAACCCGTACTGGTCGACGAGCGGCACCAACCCACTCTGCTCGAACGACTACTGCCCCAGGGACTTCTACGACATCTCCCACGAGGGCAACGGCTTCGTGAAGTTCGAGTCGTTCAGTGAGCTGTCCGTCTTCGGGTCGGTCTACCAGTCGTTGGTGCTGCCTGCGGGCCGGGTCGTGACGCTGAGCTACGACTTCCGACAGGGCCGCAGCCTGTTCGAGCCGTACGGCGGCTACGTCGACGTGCTGCTCGACGGGCACCCGCTCAAGTACCACAAGCAGGTCGCCGCGGAGGACAAGGCGTACGACTGGACCCGCGTGACCGTCGACCTCACCGCGTTCGCGGACGGCGAGTCGCACACGCTGAAGTTCCAGTACTCCAAGTCGACGACCGGGATCAACGTCATGCTGCTGGACGACGTGAGCGTTCAGGCGCGCCAACTACCGACGACCGGAGCGACGCTTCAGGACGGCGGGTTCGAGGCGACCTCCTCGCCGTGGCTGGGCGACGACAGCGTCTACGACTCGCCTTTGTGTACCGCGGGCTGCGCCGGCTCAAGACCTGCCCGGTCGCCGCGCACCGGCAATGGGTGGGCCGGGTTCCGCGGCACGGTACCGGCAGATGGCACGACCCATACCGGCTGGCTCGCCCAGCGGGTCGTCATTCCGGAGAGCTCTGTCGCGACGCTGTCCTACGGGCTCGCCGACAGTCCAGGCGATACCACGGACCCCGAGCCGAACGCGGGGCTCGGCCTGGCGGCACTCGCGTCGCTCGAACTGGTGGTCGATGACCAGGTCATCGCCGATCATCGGCAGGGCATGGCTACAGACGGCTACGAGCTCCGGACCGCGGACCTCAGACCGTTCGCGGACGGCGAGGAGCACGTGATCATGTTCCGCTACCTCAGCTGGGCCGACAGCCTGCACGACCTCGCCATCGACGACGTCGACATCGAGCTCTCCGATCCACCGACGGGTAGCGGACCGACCGAGCTGCTCCGAGACGGCGGCTTCGAGACCTCGTCCGGATCCCCGCTGACCAACGACGCGTGGACGACCACGGGCACCGCGGCCGGCTCGCCGTTCTCCGTCGGTGCGGGATCTGCCGATTTCAAGTCGTACGCCGGCTCCGGGTGGGCCGGGTTTGTGAGCCGCAGCACCGACGCGAGCCAGCGCACCGCCTCGATCTCGCAGGAGATACGCCTCCCCGCGAGGCGGGAGTCGACGCTCACCTACGCCTACCTCAACGGTCGAAGCGCGGCGCCGTACGACGGCCGGCTGAGGGTGCTCATCGACGGCCGCCAGGTCGACCGGATCGACCAGACGGCCAAGCCCAGCCACAGTTATCGACTCCGGACCGTGGACCTGAGCAGGTCGACCAACGGCGGAACGCACACGCTGACCTTCGAGTACACCAAGCCCTCGCCGGGCGACAACGCCGTGGCCCTCGACGGCGTCAGCATCCAGACCTCTGGCCTCCGGATCGACAGGAACGAGTTCCGGACATCGCTTACGGTGCCCTACAGCAACACGGTCCCGCCGTGGACGCTCGACGCGTCGTCCGGGCTCGCCGACTCCACTCGGCTGACGGCGACGGCCACGGGGCTGCCAGCCGGCGTCACCCTGGACCGCCGTGCTGAGAGCGCACCCGGAGACGTGGCCGGCGAGGTGCATTTCCGGCTCGCGGGTGCCGTGACCGGCAAGGTGGGCACCTATCCGGTGACCATCGACGTGACCGACGGCGTCACTCACCAGCCCGTCACCTTCACCATGGCCGTGACGCCGATACCCGTCTCGGCGCAGTACACCGGGCCGACTGCCGTAGCGGTGGAGAAGAGCGGCACCGAGCTGACCCTGAGCGCAACCGTACGACCAGGAGGCGCGCACGACGGGGACCTGCGTACGGCGACAGCGACCTTCACCGACACCGTGGACTACCGGACCTTGTGCACGGCGCCGGTGGCCGCCGACGGCACCGCCTCGTGCACCTATCTCATGGGGCCGCCTCCGACGAAGGCGCCCCGCGTTTACCAGGTGCGGGTGGACGTCGGCGGCAACTACACCGGCCACACAACGCGCGACACGGCCCTCCAGGTGCGCGCCGTCGAGGGTCTCGTGGTGACCGCGCCCAGCACGCAGATCGAGGCGGCGTACTCCGACGCGTTCGAGGCCCTCGTCTCGGCAACCTCCGATCGGGTCGGCGCGTCGTTCTCGGCCAAGGTCGTGCACGGCGAACTGCCGGCCGGCGTGAACCTCATGCGGACCTCGGCTGCGACTGGCGCCGCATGGAAGATCGCGGGCAGCATGACCGGGCCGCCCGGCGTTGAACGGGTCCTGCTCGCGGTTAGCGACGGCGTCCAGACGAGAGAGGTACCACTGAGGTTGCTGACGAACGCCGAGCAGGCGACCCCGACGTACCTGGGACCAGACACCGCGGTCCAGGGTTGGCCGGTCACCCTGTCCGCCCGGGTCGCCCAGGACGACGACACACCTGGCGACCTCGACACCGCGACCGTGACGTTCGTCGACGCCGACCACCCCGACGTCGTGCTGTGCCGCGCCAACGTCGTGAGCGATGGTGCGAGCAAAGCTGTCGGCTCGGCCCGCTGCGACTACACCGCCGACCGCACCCGCACCATCCGGGTCACCGTCGGTGGTCGATTCGCGGGAGAGACGACGCACCTGCTCACCGTCACTCCGCCGCAAGGCCTGTCGATCGTGAAGGCCGCGGCGGACGCGCTCACGGCGCAGTACTCCGATCCGTTCGAAGCGATCTTCTCTGCGACGTCCGACCGCGCCGGAGCCACACTGTCGGCCAAGCTCGAGAACGGGACGTTGCCAGCGGGGCTGACCTTCGAGCCGTCCACGTCCACGACGGGCGTCGCGTGGAAGATCGCGGGCACCGTGACTGGTCCGCTCGGCAGCTTCCCGGTCACGTTCTCGATCAGCGACGGTGTTCAGACGACCGAGCTCCCATTGACGATCATCGTCACCGCGGAGAACGCGAAGCCGACGTATACCGGTCCGACGACCGCGACCGAGGGCTGGCCGGTCAGCCTGTCCGCCCTGGTCACCCAGGACCGCGAGTCGGCAGGTGACCTCGGCACTGCGACTGTGACGTTCACCGACGCCGACCACCCCGAGGTGGTGCTGTGCCTCGCCACCGTCACCCAGGCCTCGGCGAACAAGGCCGTCGGCACGGCCCGCTGCGACTACACCGCCGACCACACCAGGACCGTCCGGGTGACGGTCGGCGGGCGGTTCACCGGTCGGTCCCAGAGCCCGCTGACGGTCACACCACCGAAAGGTCTGTCGATCACCCGGCCCGCGTCGGCCCGCGTGGAGGCGCAGTACTCCGACGGTGTCGACGTGACCGTCTCAGCCGGGTCCGACCGCGCCGGGGCCAGACTCTCCGCAACCCTGGTCGGCGCCACGCGCCCGAAGGACCTCGCACTCACGCCGACCGCAACCGAGGGCGGCACGACGTGGATCCTGACCGGCATCGAGAAGCTCGCGCCCGCGACGTACCCGCTGTCGATCCGAATCAGCGACAGGACCGAGCGGCTCGAAGTCCCGGTGACCGTGGTCATCACCCGAGAGGACGCGACTGTGGCGTACGACGGTCCGACCTCGGCCCGGGCAGGTCAGCAGGTGGAACTGTCCGCGAAGCTCGAGCAGAACGACGATCGTCCGGGCGACGTGAGCAGAGCGACTGTGACGTTCCTCGACACTGACCATGACGTGGAGTTGTGCACCGCGGCGGTGGCGACAGACGGTACGGCGAGCTGCCCGTGGACCGCAGCCCGGAGCGTCCGAGTCGCGGTGCGCGTGGACGGAAGCTTCACGGGCGAGACTGCGCAACCGGTCACGCTCACTGTGACGCCGACATCGCCCGACATCTCGCCGACGCCCGACCCGTCGCCGACGCGCGACCCGGCGCCCGTCACCACGCCGGCACCTGACACCACGCTGACCAACGGCCCCGGCGCCTGGCTACTGGCCACCTCGACGACCTTCGCCTTCTCCTCCGCACCGGCTGGCGCCACGTTCGTGTGCACCCTCGACGCGGGTACGCCGGTGCCGTGCGCGTCGCCGTACCCCGTCTCCGGTCTCAGCCCGACCACCCACGTGATGACCATTGCAGCCACCCGGTCCGGTCAGTTCGACCCGACACCGGTGCGCGTGGTGTTCACCGTCCCGAAAGACGCCAACGCTTGGACGACGAAGGGCCACGGCTGGAAGCGCAGCGGCACCCATGCGGTGTTCGGGTCGGCCTGGGCCACTCGCGCCAAGGGCGAGGCACTGATCGCCACGGTCACGGACGCCACCCAACTGGCGCTCGTGGTCGGCAGATCGCCACACGCAGGCCGGGTCAAGGTGTTCCTGGGCGGCCGACTGGTCGGAGTGGTGAGCCTCAAGGGCGCGAAGGGCGACTCCGCGATCGTGCCCCTCGCGCCGTTCCCCGCCGCTCGCTCGGGCAAGCTGCGGATCGTGACGGCCAACGCGCGGCTCGTCCGGATAGCGGGCCTCGGCATCGCCACCGCGAGCTGACCCAGGGCGGCCAGTCCGCTACCCCGTCTGCAGCATCTTCTGCCGGTGCTGGATCACCCGTTTCAGCTTCTTGATCGCGCCCCGGTCGAACGGGAGCTCGTTGACTCCATCGAGCCACCCGTCGGTCGAGGCCGCGACACGATCGACGATCGTGCGCCCGGCCCGACCACGCACACCGAGATGTTCGCCCAGAGCCACATACCGAGCACCGGTGATGTTCCCGTCCCGCCTGCCGCCGACCGACAACGCCATTGTGGTGTCGCCGTACGGTTGAGAGCTCGGGAGGTCGTACGCCGGCGCGGGCTGCCACCGGCCGGAGGCATCCTGCAGCACCGAGAAGTTCTTCGCGTGCGCATCGCCGTTGCCGGTGAGGTAGGCGAACGCTGCCTGGGCGAGGAACTGCGCCGCGGCAGGTACCGGGGCCTCGCACACGGCCGACAATGCCGCGAGCAGATCCTCTGTCGTCACGCTGTACTTCGCGGATGGGTACAGGCCGAGGACCTGACAGCCGTCCTCAACCGCGAGCGACGCCAAGCGGCCGTCTACGGCAACCCGGTCAAATCTGGTGACGGCCAGGCCAGGCTCTCCTTCACCGTCGCGGACCAGGCTCCAGTCCACCGTGCCGATGCCGGCCATGCGAGCAGCGCCCAGGAAGAACGCCTCGTTCTCCACCAGATGCTTGAACTCACGCGGGTTCAGCTTCAACAACAGCTGGGAGCCCGCTGTCGTGATCGGCACGTTGAGCATCGCGGCACTGACTTTGTCCTGAACGCCTGGAAGGCCGACCCGATCCACGCGTATGTCCAGCTCGGCGAGCAGGTCGGCGAATCGCACCTGGTCGAAGTTCTCGACCTGTAGCCGGGATCGCACCGGCTGGAGGCTCTGGCCGGCCGGCACGATCCGGACGTCACCGACAGTGTCGCCGCCCACAGCCAGCACGAGGGTGAGCTCGTCGTCGGGCGAGGTCTTCACGCTTCGGCGGAGGGCGCCGAGTCGGCGACCCTCCGGAAGCAGCCCGGCGAAGAACGGCGGGACTGCGCCGGCCGCGGTCACGACCGGCTCCCGCTTCACCGGCAGCGTGGTGGCGACCCGCGGACCTCCAGCAGCCACCCACTCGTCCGTGTAGGTGAAGTCGACCCCACCGCTGGCGTTGCGGCTGAGGTGTCCGGCGAGCCGGTCCGCCTTGTACACATCGGCCCGCGTGACAATCTTGAGCTCTTCCGATTCGAGCTCAGTCACGACTCGTCCGAGGTGTCGTTGCCTACGCCGTCCGGCAGGTCAATGGCGTACTGGTGGGCCACCGCGTTGGAGATGACGACCACGGAGGCTGCGCCACGGTCGAGGACCAGGCGGAGCCCCAGGGTGTCGAGGATGGCCAACAACCGCTCGAGCGATATCTCCGTACGGCCCGCCTCCAGGTTGTGGACGATCCGGTACGAGACTCCTGCGAGATCGCCGAGCTCGACCTGGGTGAGGCCGAGTTCGTTACGCCGGGCCGCGACCACGGCGGCAAGTCGACCGCGTTCTCGCGCCACGGCGGCCGCCGAGGCTCGCGAACGACGCTGCAACGCCACCGACATCACCTCCACATCTGATGATCTCGTCAGATCAGCACGGACGTGCGATCTCAAGATGGGTTGATTGCTTAAAATCTGATGCTTTCATCAAATTAGCAGAATAACCGCCTGTGGTCTCTGAGAATACGCTCTGATATGACGAGATCATCAGATTGCAGTGGCCCGGCGGCGCGTCCACGGGCCACGGGTCGATCGGTTGGCTCAGCGCGGCGCCGCTCGATGAGCCAGACCTGCCTGCGTGGGTGCTGACCAGCATGCACTCGAACCCGTTCGCGAGCGCAACGTGCGACGGCAGTTCCCTCCTCGCCCAGACCACGAACGAATACACCTGGCGGGTCGACATCGCCGACCCGTCCGAGGTCACGATCAGCCGGGACTGACCTTCGATGGCCGCACCGCCTTGTCGATACAAAGCTCAATCTCCAGCAAAGCTAGACGAGGCGGGTAGTCCGCCAAGCTGCTGTGTCCGCGGTGGTAAGCGTTCCAGTAGCTCGCGGCTCTGGCATGCGTGAGCGCGACGAACTGCGGGTTGTCACGCCAGAACCGCCCGTACGCCGCCACCGTGGCCCGGTCCGTCGCAAGTGAACCCTGTACGTAGTCCAGGACGTCTCGCGCGACGTCGACCACGTACTCACCGCAGAGCTGGACGACGAACGGGACATGCCACGGCATCGGGTCGCGGACGAGGCCGGCCAGCGCTCGCTGTCGGACCCGGCCGTCCAGAGCCCGGGTCAGCCACGCATGCCGAACTGCCTCCGGCATCGAGGCCGGCAGACGGGTGTCACCGTGCCGGTATGGAATCTCGAGAACCTCTCCGTCATCCACGACAACACTCCCCCACCGACGGGCGTAGCTGTCTTGGATGAGGCGCCCGACCGACGAACTGGTGCCCAGAGCGGGCAGTACACCGCTGGGCCGCACGCCCGCGGTGAGCATCCTCGGGAATGCGGCCCAGAGACCCGGATCCGGTCCAGTGCGCGCTGCCATCACGCCCAGGACGCCACAGCTGCGCCGTGCCCCGAGACGTCACGCTCCACTCTGCGACCGGCGACGCGGACCTGACCGACGGCATCGCAGACTCGGCCGACCGCATCCATCGCGAAGGTCTCGACGTCGAACGGCCCGGGCCACCAGCGACGATCGGCGGCGACCATGGCCTCACCCTCCTATGAACAGCGTCGCGACAACAGGGTCCAGCGCACCCAGCCAAACGTAACCGCGGTTCAGCCGCAGAACTGGCCCGCAAGCGCACACCTGAAATCCCTCTACACGCCGCCAGACAAGACCACTGCCTAGGGTGAGGGGCATGCGCGCCGTACTGATCGAAGCGTTCGGCGCGCCACCCGCCCTCACTCGTACGCCGGATCCCTCGTGCCCGCCCGACGGCGTGATCGTCGCCGTGGAGGCGACGGGACTGTGCCGCAGCGATTGGCACGGGTGGATGGGTCATGACGACGACATCTCGCTGCCGCACATACCCGGCCACGAGCTCGCCGGCACCGTGGTCGAGATCGGACCGCAGGTGACCGCTTGGCACGTCGGCGATCGGGTCACCACGCCGTTCGTTCTCGCGTGCGGTCGATGCCGCTCCTGTTCTCGCGGCGACGCGCAGGTCTGTGAGGACCAGCGGCAGCCCGGGTTCACCCAGTGGGGCTCGTTCGCGGAGCTGGTCGCACTCCCGCGAGCCGACCTCAACCTGGTCCGGGTGCCCGACGAGGTGCCGACCGAGGTGGCGGCCAGCCTCGGGTGCCGCTTCGCCACCGCCTACCGCGCCGTGACGCACGTCGGCCGGGTCCAGGCGGGCGAGACGGTCGTCGTACACGGCTGCGGTGGCGTCGGGCTGTCGGCGGTGATGGTCGCCGTCGCGCTCGGTGCCCGGGTCCTGGCGCTCGACCCCGACCCGGCGTCCCTGGCGCTCGCCGAGCAGCTTGGCGCCATTTCAGTAGGCAGCGCAGATCCAGGCGATGCGCTGGCGGACCTCACGGACGGCGGCGCCGAGGTGTCGATCGACGCGTACGGCGACCGCCGCAACCTCGCGCTGGCAGTGGCGTCGCTACGGCCGCGCGGCCGACACGTCCAGGTCGGACTCCTCAGCGGCGACGATGCGCACCCTCCGGTAGACATGGGCCGGGTCCTCGCCCAGGAGCTTCAACTGCTCGGCAGCCACGGCATGCCGGCTTCCGACTACCCAGAACTGCCCGCGCGAGTGGCGGACGGCATCCTCGACCCGGCGCGGCTGATCCGGGAACGGATCGGGCTGGCGCACGCCGGTGCCCGCCTCGCCGCGCTCGGCGAACCGGGCGCCGGCGCTGGCGGCATGACCATGATCCGGCCCGACCTGACTAGACAGTTGGCTGGCTCAGGGACACGTGGGGCACAAGAGGCGCACGAGGTGCAAGGGACATAAGAGTTCCGAGCGTCAGAAGTTTCGGGAGAGTCGCGTCACCCTAGGCCTGACGCGGGATACCGGACGATCGGCCACTGCACTGGCCGCTCCGCGCACAGTCGGTGCCCCCAGTGTTCTCCCGTTTCCCACACACGGACCCACCTCGCTGGATAGCGTCCTGAATACCCCCGGCCCTATCCGTCGTCGCTACCCGTGAGGCTTCTGTGCACCCCCGCTTCCCCACCACCCTGGCTACCGCCATCTCTGCTGTCGCCCTCGCGCTCGCGCTCGGCGCGCCCGCTGCCGAGGCCAAGAAGCTCACCGGCAGCGGCCGCTCCGACGTCTTCAAGGGCACGCCCGGCAGCGACGTGATCGAGGCCAAGGGCGGCAACGACATCATCAAATCGATGGCGGGCGACGACACCATCTACGCCGGCTTCGGCCGCGACCAGGCCCGCGGCGGGCCGGGCGCGGACGACCTGTTCGGCCAGGACGGTGACGACACCCTCGGAGGTGGCGGCGGCAACGACTACCTCGACGGCGGCGCCGGCAACGACAACATCCAAGGCAACGCCGGTAACGACGAGTTGGTCGGCGGCGACGGCAGCGACAGCCTCAACGGCGGCAGTGGCAACGACTCGCTCGACGGCGGCCCGGGTGCGGACCGGCTGATGGGCGGCACCGGCGACGACGTCGCACACGGTGGCGATGGTGACGACACGATCATCGGCATCGACGGCAACGACACCCTGTACGGCGAGGCCGGCAACGACCACCTCTCCGGCGGCCCGGGCGCCGACTTCCTCGACCTGGGCGACGGCGACGACATCGGAGACGGCGGCGATGGCGACGACATCATCTGGATGGGCGCCGGCAACGACAGCGTGACCGGCGACGCCGGCAACGACACCCTCATCCCCGGTGACGGCTTCGACGACGTGTACGCCGAAGAGGGCTCGAACAAGATCATCGCCACCGCCGATGCCGCCGTCCGCAGCGACTTCGAGAACTTCTTCTGCCGGTTCGTCAACCGCGACCTGGGCGCCGGCTACCTGATCTACGTCGGCGAGATCGACCAACTGGAAGCCGACGCGGCCCTCAAGCGCGGCGGCTGCGCGAAGGTCGTGTCCGTGGCGACCATGGAAGAAGCGCTCGCACTTCCCTACCTCCCGCTCAACGCCCAGGGCAACCTCGACATCGACCGGGCCCGCGCGCTCGGCATGCTCTGACGCTCTCCCGGACTCGGTCCGCGAGGACGTCGTATCTGCGGGTGCCCTGAGCGGGCTGCGCGTCGCTCCTACGCGCCACGCCTATCGGCTGCTCGGGCGAAGACCGGATCGAGGATGGCCGCCACCGCAGCGACCTGGGTATCGAGGCCCTCGTCGCAGATGTCCTCCAGCCCCTCCTTGCGTCGCCACGCGGCCCACTTGGCCTGGGCGATCTTCCCGTAGCCGTCGAGGAGAGGCCCGACGGGCTCGAGCGTCACGCCCCGGTAGTCCGCGACCGCTTGAGCTGACTCCAGAAGCAGGTCCGCTTCGATGTTGTCGATGTCCGCGAGTCGAGCGACGTCGACGTAGTCTCGGCGAGGTTCTCAGCCGAGACGGTCGCGCCGATCGCCTCGGAGTCGACGTCCCTGGTGGGGCGGCGAGCGCCGTACGCGGCGAAGAGGATCCCGCCCTTCAGGACGAACTGGTCGGCGTACGGCGTCTTAGTGAGCCGGTCGAGGAAGGACTCCAGCGCATGCCGGGTCAGGTACTCGGCGGTGGGGACGGGGCGACCGGTATCGGCGCCCGCGGTGCGCGCGGCCTTCTGGATCTGCCGGTAGACTCGTCGGGGTTCACCCGATGGCCTCCAGCATCGCGCGGATCGGCCCGCTCGCCCTGGGCAGCCGCTGGGCGACCTGGATGAGCGTGGCAGGCTTGCCACCGCGGCGCAGCCACTCGCGCAGCGCGTCGCGACCCAAGTCGTAGCCGGTCTCTCCGCGCAGCCGGAACGCGTCAGCGATGCACCGCTCCGGGGTGTAGATGCCGATGGTGAGGTCCGAGCCGGGGATCGGAATGGTTTCGCGGCCGATGTCGAACGTCTTGGCGTCGAACAGGTGCCACTTGATTGCCGCTTGGGTGGCCGGGATGCGTGCACCGCGCGGGATGGCGATGTCCAGCGCGGCCGGGATGGCGTCGATGAGGTCGTAGCGGGCGAGAGCGGAGCTGAGGCAGATGGTGGCGTCCGTGCGCCGAGTCGCAGCCTCTATCCAGTCCCAGTCCGCGGCCGCCGCGGCAGCGTCCCGGTAGATGCCGCGCGCGATCTTCTCGTAGCGGCCGTCCTGGGCGGCGCGGTAGAGCGCACTCGGCGACAGGCCCGCCGCTGCGGCGTCCTTCGGCGTCAGAGTCTCCATCTGTGCTCACCTCCCTGAACGAGATCGTACACACATAACTCTGTCTGTATGCGTTTTCTTCCATCACTCGTTTCCGGCTCGCCGTTCCCGGACGGGTGTCGCCCCGGCTGACATGGAGGAGGCCGTCCACCACCGCGCCCGGGACGCCGTCGGGCGACTTAGGTGTTCTGTCCGGGGACGTTGGGCACGAGGTCGATGGGTGACTTGCCCTTGAGCGAGCTGTGGCCGCGGTGGTGATTGTAGAAGTGCGGCCAGTCGCCGTAGGCCGCGGCGCGTTCGGCTTCTGAGCGGTACTCGCCGGCGTAGGCCCATTCTTCGAGCAGGGTGCGGTTGAACCGCTCGACCTTGCCGTTGGTCTGGGGGCGATAGGGGCGGCGGGTCCGCTTGTGCTTGATCTTCTTGCCCAGGGCTTTTGCCCAGGCTTTCGAGCGGTAGCAGGAGCCGTTGTCGGTCAGGACCCGGCGCACGGTGATGCCGTGCGTTCGGAAGAACCTGACCGCGCGCTTCCAGAACGCCACGGCGGTCTCCTTGCGCTCATCGGCATGGATCTCGGAGTAGGCCAGCCGCGAGTGGTCATCGACCGCGTGGTGCAGGTAGACGTAGCCGCGCGAGGCGGGCGCACCGGCGCGGGCGGCCCGGTCACGTACGGCGTGGACGCGTCGGGCCTGGGCCGAGTTTCGGCCGTGGACTCGCCACCCACCGCCGTCAGGGATGCGGCCCAGCTTCTTGATGTCGACGTGGACCAGGTCACCGGGTGCGGCGTGCACGTAGTGGTGGACCTTGGCTCGCGCCCACTTGACCCGGGTCCCGGTGGCCGGGTCGGTCGACTTCAACCGCGGGCAGTCGTAGCGCTGCAGCACCTTGTGGACCGTGGAGGGGTTCAGCCCCAGCCGGTAGGCGATCCGGGCCGGCCCCCAGCGCCGTGAGATCCTCAGCCCGAGGATGCGCCGCTCGACCCGCCGCGGCAGCTGGTGCGGACAGCTGGCAGGACGCGAAGACCGGTCCTGCATCGCCGCCAACGGCGGTAGACCCCGCTCGCGCGCGTCGCGGTAGCGCGCGGCCCAGCGGCGCACCGTGGTGATGCTGACCGAGAACCGCTCGGCCGCCAACGCCTCGGTCCAGCCCTTCTTCACCACCAGCCGCGCCATCTTCAGACGCCCGGCAGGAGTCAGCGTCGCGTTGGGATGGGTAGCGTGCGTCATTCGAAGACCTCCGAGTCTTGAGTGCGTGGTTTGCGTCGTTGCTCCACACCTCACTCGGAGGGGCTGGCGGATGACGCCCGGTTGCCGGCGAGACAGCAGACGCTGTGGCTGGTACTGGTGCGTCCGCCCGAACCGCCAGCGCATGTTGGTCGGGCCCCGGGGGCGCTCCACCGTCACTGATTAAGGCGGTGCCCGCGACGCAAGCCTCCTGGCCAGACGACGTGACCGGCTGGTCGGCGACCGGGTGGTGCTGTGTGTGATCGAGGGCGCTGCGCTGATTGTGAGACAAGTGATCGGTCTGGCCATGGCTGGCGCGTGCCGATTGGCTCATCTCAGACGTGCCGACACACGCCATCGCCCGAACCGGTCCGCCGTTCATGAGCGCCAGTCCCACCGCCAGCAGCACGGCGACCATGACACGACGGCCGAGGCTCAGGGCATTACTCATGGACCACCTGTGCGGCATGACCGCCACCGCTGTCGCCAGTCTTCATCTCGTCCGCGATTGAGACGACCAAGCCGCCGAGCATGAACGCCGCGATGGTCGCGACCAACGCGCCGGTCGAGAAGCTCGGGATGAACCGGCGCAGGCCGGTCGAAACGGATGTCGCGCCGTGGTACTCGTGGGTCAGGGCGTGACCCTTGCCTCGCTGCAAGAGGTAGCGGTTGACCGGCCAGGCGGCGAAGAAGGCGACCGTCAGCGCGATCATCATGCCGACCCAGAAGATTACGTTGACGAGTCCGGCATCCATGGCACCCGGAATGATCGCCATCACCGCGTTGTCGACGATCTCCATGGTCGCAATCGAGAGCGTGTCAGCGGCCAACACGACAGATAGCGCTGCACCAACACCAAGCCCAGCCTTGAGCAACGGCAGCGTTGAGAGCGTGTAGCCGAACAAGAATGCCAGCGCGACAGCCAGCACGATGGTCCAGCCAGTGCTGAGGCCAATTGCGGTGCCGATCATGAGGCCGGCGATCTCACCGATGGCACACCCCGTCAGGCAGTGCAGCGTGGCGCTAACTGCCATCTTGTTAACGCTGCCCATGTCGTGATGGGAGTGGAGGTCGTGCGCGGCGTGCTGCTCGTGACCAGCATGATCGGTGTGACCCTCGTGGTCACACGTGCTGCCGTCGCCACCCGGGACGCAGCAGTCGCCGCTGTTCGTCGAGTGCTTCAGGCCGTGCGCGACCTCTTCGTGTTCGTGGTGATACGTGGTCATGAGCTGCCCTCCTTGTTAGCGAACGTGAGTAGTTGCCGTAGGCAGTGGTCCAGCAGCTGGTGTGGGAACCCATCGGCCAGCCGGTAGTACATGACGCGGCCATCACGGCGGGACTGGACTAGTCCGGACGTCTTGAGCTGCTTGAGTGCGTAGGACGACTGGTCCATAGAGATGTCCAACGCCATGGCGAGATCACCGACGCACAGCTCGTCGACCGAGACGAGGCAGAAGAGCATCCGCACTCGGATTGGGTCGGCAAGCAGACCAAGTAGGCGAGCAAGTTGCTCGCCCTCCGGCAGCGAGAGTCCTGCTGCCTGGGCTTGCGTGACGCTCGCGGCGTCGACGGGATGGCTGTGAGTCGCTGAGGGCATATACGTATATTCGCACGGACGTGCGGATATTACAAGTACCCCCAGGGGGTACCCCGAGCAGTGACAGGGGCGGTGCCGCGCACAAACGCGACACCGCCCCAGGCCTAGAGATCAGTTAGCTGCCGAGCAACTGATCGATCTGCTCGATCTCGGCTTCCTGCGCGGTCACGATCGACTCCGCGAGAGAAAGGGCATCGGCGAACTTGCCTGCATCCTGCTCGGTCTGCGCCATCTCGATCGCGCCCTCGTGATGCTCCTTCATCATCTCGAGCCACATGGTCTGGAACTCGGAGTCGGGGGCGTTCTCCAGCTCGTCAAAGTCGTCGCCGGACATCATGCCGGGCATGTCGGAGTCCAGACCGTCCATGGAGTCGCCCATCCCTTCCATGTCGTGACCGGCGTTGGAGTGGTCACGCATCGTCTCGGGGATCTCCTCGTCCCACTCCTGGAGCCAGTCACTCATCGTCTCGATCTCGGGGCCCTGGGCCTCACGGATGTCGTCGGCGAGCTGCTGTACCTCGGGGTCCAGGGTGCGGTCGACGGTCAGGTCGACCATCGAGAGGGCTTGGGCGTGGTGCTGGATCATGTCGGTCGCGAACGCGACATCGGCGTCGTTGTGATCCGTCTCGGACACCTTCGTGGAGCCGTCGTTGGCGGGCTCGTCGTTGCCGCAGGCCGTCAGGGTGAGGGCAAGTCCGAGGGTCAGCGTGCCGAGGATCCGTGCGGACCGGCGGAGGGGCGTGATGGGGCGGGGGAATCGCATGAGGTAGTTCTCCTGTTCGAGGTTACGAGCGGTCTGGCAGAGGAGGAGGCGCCGCTCTTCGGCAACGGTCCTTGCGGGCGCGCTGGCAGGTACCTAAGGCGTCGGCTGAAGACTGTCGGCCTGGACCGGTTCTGTACGGGCCGGCGTGGGCAAGGACAGCCGCTTGAGCATCAGGGCGTTGACGGCGACCAGGAAGCTCGACCCGGACATTGACAGTGCGGCGATCTCGGGTCGCAGCACCAGGCCGAATGCGGGTTCGAAGACGCCGGCCGCGATCGGTAGTGCGATCGCGTTGTAGCCCACGGCCCAGCCGAGGTTCTGCCGCATCTTGCGCAACGTGCCTCGTCCGATCGTCAGTGCCACTGGCACGTCCAGGGGGTCGGACCGCATGAGGACCACGTCGGCGGCCTCGATGGCGACGTCGGTGCCGGCGCCGACGGCGATGCCGACGTCGGCCTGCACCAGCGAGGGCGAGTCGTTGACGCCGTCGCCGACCATCGCGACGACGCGACCTTCGGCCTGGAGCTGCTGGACGTGGCGAGCCTTGTCCTCGGGCAGTACCTCGGCGATCACGGTGTCGATTCCCAGTTCCTCGGCGATCCGCTCGGCGGTCGCGTGGTTGTCGCCGGTGAGCATGACAACCCGGATGCCGGCCTTGTGCAGGGCCGTGACTGCCGCTGCGGAAGTCTCGCGGACCGCGTCGGCCATCCCGATCACGGCGACGACGATGCCGTCGAGGGCGACGAACACAGCGGTGCGTCCGCCGGAGGCGATTTCGTCGCGTCGCCCTCCGAGATCGCCGACCGTGATGCGCTCGGATTCCATAAGGCGTCGGTTGCCGATCGCGACCTGGTGGCCGTCGACCTCGGCGAGCGCCCCGATGCCGGTGACGTTGCGGAAACCGGTGGCGCGCAGGCGCGGGGCGTCCGTCGCGTCGACATGGCGCACGACTGCCTGGGCGAGCGGGTGCTCGGACTCGCGTTCGAGGGCGCCGGCCAACGCGAGTAGTCGTCGCTCGTCGACGCCGGGGGCGATGACGACGTCGGTGACTTCTGGTTCACCCTTGGTGAGGGTTCCGGTCTTGTCCATCACCACGGTGTCGATCCGAGCCGAGGTCTCGATCGCGGTGGCGTTCTTGAACAGGATGCCCCGCTTGGCGCCCAGTCCGGAGCCGACCATGATCGCGGTCGGCGTCGCCAGGCCGAGGGCGTCGGGGCAGGTGATGACGACGACGGTGATCGCGAACAGCAGAGCGGTCTGCACGCTCGCGCCTGCAGCCATCCAGACCAGGAATGTGCCGACCCCGCCGACCAGGGCGACCAGGACGAGCCAGAACGCGGCCTTGTCCGCGAGTCGCTGTCCGGGGGCCTTGGAGTTCTGTGCCTGCTGCACCAGCGCGACGATCTGGGCCAGGGCAGTGTCCGCGCCGACCTTGGTGGCACGGACCCGCAGGGTGCCGGTGGTGTTGACGGTGGCGCCGATGACCGGGTCGCCCGGTGACTTGTGAACCGGGAGGCTCTCGCCGGTGACCAGTGCCTCGTCGATATCGGAGTCGCCTTCCTCGACCACCCCGTCAGTGGCGATCTTTGCGCCGGGGCGGACCAGGAGGAGGTCGCCGACGACGACATCAGCCGTGGAGATCTCGACCGGTTCGCCGTTGCGGATGACGAGAGCCTGGGGCGGCGCCAGATCCAGGAGGGTTCGGATGGCGTCGTTGGCGCCGCCGCGGGCGCGCATCTCGAACCAGTGGCCGAGGAGCACGAACGCGGTCAGCACAGTAGCTGCCTCGTAGAACACCTCACCGCCACCGGTGAGGGTCACCCCTAGCGAGTACAACCAGCCTGCCCCGACGGCGACTGCCACCAGCACCATCATGTCGAGGGTCCGGGCGCGCAGTGCCCGCCAGGCCCCGTCGAAGAAGATCCAGGCGGAGTAGAACACCACCGGCAGTGACAGCAGCAGGCTGAACACGTCGTCACGGAGGCCGAACGGCGCGGCGGTGTCGAAGCCGAACACCTCCCGCCCGATCGGGGACCACAGCAGGATGGGGACCGAGAGCAGCGCGGCGACCAGGAACCGGTTGCGCATGTCGCGAACCATGTCGGCCATCGACATGGACCCGTGCCCGCCGTGGCCCATGGCGTCGTGGGGCGAGCTGACCGGAGACGCGGGCGCACTGGTGTGCCCCGCGTGCGGGTCATGGGCGACGTGACCGTCGTGTCCGGTCGCGGGCCGCGGCTCTGTCATTGGGTCGCACACGTGGTGCGGAACCGACTGGCCGGCGCAATGGAAGCCGCACTCACGCACCCAGTCCCGTAGCTCGGTCAGGTTGGTGCGGTTGCCGTCGTAGGTGACCGTGGCGGTCTGCGCGACCGGGTTAGCGTCCACGGACAGGACCCCGGGCCGCCGCGACAAGACGGCCTCGGCCACGTTCTTGCTGGTGGCCCACTGCACTCCGGAGACCTCCAGGATGGCGGTGGCGTGGCCGTTGCCGTCTTCCTGTCCGGGGTCAAAATGGCCGTCGGCGTGTGCGTGCGTGGTCATCGGGCTGCCTTCCTCAGGGGAACGCCGGTCACCGCGTGGTCGTGCGCCGCGTCCGGATGCGATGAGGCGGATGTGGAGACGGCCTGGAACCGGCGCAGGCGCAAGCTGTTGGACACCACGAACACCGAAGAGAACGCCATCGCGGCGCCGGCGATGAGCGGGTTGAGCAAACCCAGTGCGGCGAGCGGTAGGGCGGCGACGTTGTAGGCGAAGGCCCAGAACAGGTTCCCCTGAATGGTGCGCAGGGTTCGCCGGGAAAGCCGGATGGCGTCGACGGCTGCTCGGAGGTCGCCGCGGACCAGGGTCAGGTCGGAGGCTTCAATGGCCACGTCGGTGCCGGTACCCATGGCGATGCCGAGGTCGGAGGTGGCCAGCGCGGCGGCGTCGTTGACGCCGTCGCCGAC
>DOWL01000133.1:20843-21173 GCA_003519585.1 Nocardioides sp.
CGCGCTCGTTGTCGCCGGTGAGCAGCACGGGACGCAAACCGAGCTGCTTGAGCTCGGCGACGGCCTGGGCGCTGGTGGGCTTGATCGTGTCGGAGACGACCAGCACGCCGCGGGCTTCGCCGTCCCAGCCGGCGGCAATCACGGTGCGACCCTGCTGCTCCGCGACCTGCTCCGCGACCTGCACCGCCCCGGCGAGGCGCGCGTCGAGTGGCTGGCTCCACTGCGAGGCGAGCCAGCCGGGCCTTCCGGCCACGACCGCGTGACCCTCGACCACGCCCGCAACCCCAAGGCCCTGGGTGGATGTGAAGGCCTCGACCTCCGGTGGCCGCG
>DOWL01000133.1:21475-21619 GCA_003519585.1 Nocardioides sp.
GGTGCCGGTCTTGTCGAGGACGATGGTGTCCACCACCCGGGTGGACTCCAGCACCTCGGGGCCCTTGATCAAGATGCCGAGCTGGGCGCCGCGGCCGGTCCCGACCAGCAGCGCGGTGGGTGTGGCCAGGCCGAGGGCGCAGGG
>DOWL01000023.1 GCA_003519585.1 Nocardioides sp.
GTGTCGCGGCCCTGTCCACGCAAGAGCCGATCGTTGCCGACCGTGCCGGAGAGGGTGTCGTTCCCATCTCCTCCCTTGAGCGTGTAGCCACCACCCTCGCCAGCGCAGCGCGTCCCGGGGTCCAGTCCGTCGTCGTAGGGCCCCTTGGCGAGTACGTCGGGACCCTTGCCGCCTTTCACGACCGCGTCGCATCCCCTGACGCGCAGCCGGTTTGCGCCGCTGTCACCTCGGAGCGAGACGCGTTTGCCGAGCGCATAGACGTTGCTGGTTCCGCTCACTGTCGCGGTCACAGCGCCATCGATCGAAAGCGTTCCGTTCGCCAGGTCGACGTCGGTGTTCTCGAAACCCACAGCGATCAGCTCAGTCGCACCCGGCCCGAACCGCACCGAGCCTGTCGAGACGGCGGTCGGATTCACATCCGCCACCACGACGGCGGTGTCGTTGCCTCCCGAGGTGAGGTCGACGTCGAACGCGGTTGGGCTGCTGCGCCATATGTACACGGTCTCGGTTGCCGGCGTACCCACGTAGGACGCGTACGAGGTCGCGGAGAGGTAGACCGTGCCTCCGGTGCCTGCGGGTGCCTGCGACAACACCGAGATGCGCTCCCCGAAGACGAACACCTGCGAGCCGGTGTGACAGACGAGGTCAGTACCTCCGTTTCCGCGCACCGTGGCGGCACCGATGGCGAGGATGACGTCATCGCCCGACGTGCCAGTCAGATCGCCGCTGCCCTCGATCGTGGCGGCCCGACCCTGACATGTCCCAGCGGCGTGTGCCGGCATCGATGATCCGAGGAGCAATAGCCAACTCGCAATGAACGTGGCGACGGCCAGGAGGCGGATTGGGATCTTGGGATGCATCGGCTCGCTCGCCATCCACGTGAAGGGGCAACATGTCCTACTCGACGTCGAGAATGACTCGTTAGTTCGCCTCGCACCCCGCGAGGGTCCAGTACGTCGGGCGGAAATCAACGACTGTCGTCATGTCCCAACTCAGATTGCGACGATCTCTACGTCCGCACCGGCGGCGCGGGCGAGGTGCTCGATGTCGTCTGGGTCGGAGGTGAAGATACGGTCCGCAGTGTCGGCGATCAGCACAACCGCTGCGTCGATGACGTCGCTCGTGCGGCTCGTCGCCAACAGAGACCCTGCCCGTCGTCCGAGTGCGTCGTCGAGCGGGATCGTGGCCACGTGTCGCAATGCGTGCGCCAGCGGCGCCTGCCGCCCGGACCCGCCGCGCCACACCTGACCAACCACGCCGCCGTGCGTGCACGCGGTTCGCCCGGCGAGCCGTTCACCCTTGAGGTGGGCGAGCAGTCGTCGGTCGCCCGCCTCCAGCGCCAGCAGACCGCCGGCGTCGAGCACGACCGTCACGCGACACCGGAGCTGCGTACGACGCGGGCCCGGGATCGGTAGTACCGGTCCGCCTCGGCCATCTCTGCCTCGGTGATCTCGCCGTGCTCGGCCTCGTACTCCGCAAGAAACTCGTCGAAGGCCTGCAGCCTCTGGTCGTGCTCCGCCTGACGCCGTAGCGCGTCATTGACCCAAGCGCTAAGTGAGTCGGCCCGACCCGCCTCCACGGCGGCTCGACCCACAGCCAACAGGTCGGCCTCGACGGTTGCCGAGAGACGCTCGCGAGTGCTCATACGATAAGTGTATGACAATGCCACGATCGTGGCACAGCGGGCTGCCCTAGGTCAGGCGTCATCCCAGAAGATGTAGCCGTTCATGATCTCCCGGCCCCAGAGCTGGTCCCGCTCGACCTTGGTCAGCTGAGCCTCGTCGCAAACCTCGTCCCACTCCGCGTTGGTCGTGTCGAGAACATGGTCGATGATTTGCTGCGCCGCCTTGGGGGACAACAGGAACTCTGACGCCGCGGCTCGAGCGACGCGTAATTGGCTCGCCCTCTGGCCTTCCGCGGTGAGCCCGATGGCGTGTGAGGCCGTCATCGTGTTGCGAGGCGAGGGCGTGATGTCGTACGCCGGCGTCAGTCGCAGGGAGCGACCGTCCCAGAAGGCGGCGTGGTTGCGCAGATGGTCGTCGGTGTTGCCGACGACCACGTTGAGCACAAGTCTGGTGAACAGTTCGTGCAGCTGCGCCTGGGCATCGACCCAGCCGGGGTGTCGGATGGCGCGTGCGAGGTCGGCATAGGAGGAGTAGTACGACTGCCCATCGCGCAAGCCGAGCACCGTCAACCCCGAGACGACCATGAGTCGGGTGCTCTTGGAGGTGCGGTCGAAGCGATGTACCAACAGCACGTCCTTCCCAGCCGAGCGAACGACTTTCACGTCCGGCACGTCGATGCCGACGCGCCGAGCCAGGAGCATGCCGACGGCTTCGGCCTTGACGACCGGCCGGGTGTCGGTGGTGGAGGAGAACTTCGCGATGAACTCTCGCCCGCTCTCCTCGAGCAGCGCCTTCGGGCGCGCGCCGCCGATGCTGGTGCCGTGACCAGCGGCGGCAGCGAGGTCGTCGGGGATCGGTTCGCCTCGTTCGATGAGCTCAGCGGCGTGGACGAGTTGGTCGAGGCTGGCCGGCTCCCCACGTGGCACGTACTCCGTGGCCGAGGTCTGGAAGTCCAGCGCACCGCTCCTGTTGCTGCCCGAGTGCAGCAGGTAGGTGAGCTCGGTCAGGTCGATGTTCGGGTCGTTGGCCAGCTCGAGATTGATCACGCGACGACCCCAGGCGTCCGGAGCCGCATCGCGCAGGCAGCTAGCGACGGGCAGCGGTGAACGCTCGTCCACGGAGGGGTAGCCGCGCCAGGCCGGGAACTCGCCTCCGGTCACCCGCCCCGGCCGGGTCGGATCCATGGTTCCGGCGACGAGTGGCAGCTCGGGCGCAAACAACGAGATGGATTCGGGGTTGTCTCGATAGCTGCGCGCGTACGCGAAGGCGAGGACCGGCTCCCCGTCGAGTACACCCGGAGTGCGCGCAAGGACTCCCGCAACAACCGGCGCTGTCTTGCCGGGAAGCCACACCCACACATACAGCTCGTCTGGCGTGGCGAAGCCCTGGTCAGAAGTTATCGTCAAGCTCCACCAACTTCGTGCGGACCCGCTCTGGAAGCAGCGCAAGGCGCGCCCGTTCCTGGCTTGCGAGGCGCCCCATCTCCGAGGGAGCGGTTCCGAACAGCGGGACGCCGCAGATCACGGCTGCCTCGAAGACGGTGCCGATCTGGGTTGTGGGGTGCCCGTTCTCGAGTCTGCTCACGACTGGGGCGCTGACGCCGATCCGCTGGGCAAGTTCTGCGGCAGTCCAGCCCAGGCCCCGCCGCGCGACCGCCACTTGGGCACCGAGAACCTTCACCGCGTCCAGGGTCGCTGGCAGGTAGGTCCGAGATTCCTTCGCCATTGCTCTATCCTGTCATAACATAAAACATCAATAACTCCCATTATTGCATGTTTATGTTATCCATACGGCCCGACTCGGACGCCACGCAACTCACCAGCGAGCGGATGGGATTCGTCGCGGGCTGCCTCCAGCCCCTCTAGCCATCTCCGGATGGCTCGCTTCACCGCATCGATACGCCTCAAGGGTGCCGGCCGCGATCCCCGTCGGATCGCACTTACAGAAAGCTGACGCCATGACGCTCGAGCCGATCGCTCCTGGCCTGCACGAATCGCTGGTGACCATCGATCTGCAGGCACGTCTGGCCACGATGACGGGGCTCGACGTCGCAACCGGGGAGATCGACGAGGTTGATCTCCCCCACGTCCTTGCCCGTCACGTCTATGCCACCGCACACCGTGCGTTCGCCGGAAGCAGCGCTGAGGATGCCGTGACTCTCGCCAACCAACTGATCGACGCGATGCAACAGTTCGGCACTGAGGTCTCTGCACCTGCGTCCCAACTCCTGCGGATCGCGCCGACGCCTGGTCCAGGCGTCGTCACCTATCCGGATGTCCGCCCCCGCACGCCGCTGGCCGAGGCCGCGCTCATGACGAACGCGAGATCTGAGCCGAGTCTCGGGCCGGAGTTGCGCACCGAGATCGATACCGCAGACCGCGTCGACCTCCTGTGCGCCTTCGTCCGCTGGGCGGGACTCCGTCTGCTCGACCCCGAGTTGCGCAGGCTGCACAAGCGAGGCGGCCGGCTGCGAGTGATCACCACGACGTACACAGGCTCCACGGAGCGTAGAGCCCTGGACCACTTAGTGCGTGAGTACGACGCCGAGGTCCGTGTGCAGTACGACGCACAACGGACCCGGCTTCATGCCAAAGCGTGGATGTTCCACCGCAACACCCGCTTCGACACCGCGTACGTCGGCTCCTCGAACCTCACCCACACTGCGATGCTCGAGGGCGTTGAATGGAACGTCCGGCTCTCCCGGATTGCAACGCCAGCGCTGTTGGAGAAGTTCAACGCAACCTTCGATACCTATTGGAACGACGCGGCGTTCGAGACCTACCAGCCCGGTCGGGACGCAGACCGGCTCGACCTGGCGCTGGCCGAAGCGGGCGGACGCTCCCGGAGCGATCGCGTCACCCTTTCCCTGTCCGGGCTCGCCGTCACTCCGTATCCCTACCAGCAGGAGATGTTGGACGAGATCGACGCGGAGCGGAGCGTCCATGATCGGCATCGGAATCTCGTGGTGGCAGCGACTGGAACCGGCAAAACGGTCGTCGCCGCTCTCGATTATCGGCGGCTGGCTTCGAACCCCGCCCGACGACCGTCGCTCCTCTTCGTCGCACACCGCAAGGAGATCCTCACGCAGTCGTTGCGGACCTATCGCGAGGTGTTGGCCGATGCGAACTTCGGCGAGCTCTACGTGGAAGGAGCGTTTCCGAAGGATTGGAGCCACGTCTTCGCAAGCGTTCAGTCATTAAGCTCCTACGGGGTCAAGAACCTTCCGGATGGTGCCTTTGACATCGTCGTGATCGACGAGTTCCACCACGCGGCAGCCAAGACGTATCGGAGGCTGCTCGACCACCTCGCCCCGATGGAGCTGCTTGGCCTCACGGCGACTCCCGAGCGAGCTGACGGCATCAACGTGCGCGACGCATTCTTCGACGGCCGGGTCGCCACCGAGCTCCGGCTCTGGGACGCACTCGGTGCCGAGCTGCTTTGCCCGTTCCACTACTTCGGCGTCGCGGACAACACGGACCTCAGCCAGCTCAGCTGGAAGCGCGGCACGTACGACGACGGCGAGCTGTCCAACCTCTATACCGGCAACGACGCTCGCACGCGGATCATCCTCAAGCAATTGCACGACAAGGTTCTCGACAGCGGATCGATACGCGCGCTCGGCTTCTGCGTGACGATCGACCACGCGAGGTACATGGCAGCGGCGTTCAACGAGGCCGGCATCTCCGCCCGCGCTGTCACCGGCAACGACACGCCTAACGAACGCGCCTCAGCCCTCGTGGCTCTCCGCGAGGGCGGCGTGAACGTGCTCTTCACCGTCGACCTGTTCAACGAGGGCCTCGACGTTCCCAACGTCGACACGATCCTTTTCCTGCGGCCTACTGAAAGCGCCACCGTCTTCCTGCAGCAGCTCGGCCGCGGCCTTCGGCGGACGACGGAGAAGGCGGTGCTTACTGTGCTCGACTTCGTGGGGCACCAGCACAAGCGATTCCGGTGGGACCTCAAGCTCACCGCCCTCACCGGTCTGTCGCGCAGCAGGCTCGCCACCGCGGTCGACGACGAGTTCCCCTTCCTGCCCAGCGGCTGCCAGATCGTGATGGACAAGGAGACGCAAGCTGCCGTCCTGGCGAACCTCAAGACGCAGATCGGTAGCCGATGGAGGGACCTGGTCTCCGAGCTGGGCGGCATCGGCAATGTCGACCTGCGCGAGTATCTCGACGAATCAGGTGCCGCCCTCCCCGATCTCTTAAGGTCCGGACGCTCCTGGACCAGGCTCCGGCGGGATGCCGGTTTCGAGACCCGGCCGCTGGGTTCCCGTGAGGGCGAGCTCGTGAAGCGCGGCCGGTCACTGATCCACGTCGACGACCACCTACGGGCGTGGACCTATCAGTCGGTCCTCAATTCGGATACCGAACCAACGCGCTGGACACCGGCCGAACGCCGCCTTGCCGCGATGCTCTTCTTCTCGCTGTGGCCCAACGGCGGCGGGTTTGCCAGCATCGAGGAGGGGATCCACTCTCTTAGGTCAAACGAGGTCGCGGCACATGAACTGTCGACCCTGGTAGACATCGGCTTCGAGAATGCGAGACGCACGACCCTCGAGCTTTCCGGCAACCTGGCAGGTATCCCGCTGCAGGTGCACGGCCGTTACCGACGAGAGGAAGTGCTCGCGGCGCTCGGCGACGCGAGCCTGGCGAAGCCCCCGATCAACTTCCGCGAAGGTGTCCTCTGGGTGCCCGATATCAATACTGATGCTTTCTTCATCCAGTTGAAGAAGTCCGAGGCCGCCTTCTCCCCGACCACCATGTACCGGGACTACCCGATCAGCCCGACGCTCTTCCACTGGGAGTCTCAGAGCCGCACCACCTTCTCCTCACCCACTGGGCAGCGGTACCTCAACGGCACCAGCAACGTCTTGCTGTTCGTTCGCGAGACAGCCGTCGACGAGTACGGCACAGGGGCCCCGTACCTGTTCCTCGGACCTGCCTCCTGCGTCACGCACGAGGGCGAACGACCGATCGCCATCACCTGGGAGTTGGACACCCCCATGCCGATCGACTTCTTCACCGCTGCAAAAGTCGTCGCGAGCTAACGACGGCCACGAGAACCATCGACCGACCACCGACACCGGGGAGCCGGTCGACACAGAGGTCGCCGCGCAGGCGCTGATGCGACTCAAGGAGTGGCGGGGCGAACACCGACCTGCGGTTTCACATGGTGGAGCCTAGGGGACTCGAACCCCTAACCCCCTGCTTGGCCGCCGACTCTCGTGATCGCCAGGTCGACGGCCGTGTTTCGGTCGATGCGTCCTACCGGTGTCAACGCCGGCCCTGCTGTCCCATGCTCGGGTGGCGTGGTCGGGGGAGTGAAGCCGAGACCAGTCAGCTCGTCGAGCCACCGCTGTTCTAGCTGCTGCCCGTCCTCGGGCACCACCTTGTCGGGCCTGGTGTCTGCCCAGGCGCGCCGATCTCAGCTGCGCCGCAGCCTGGGGGTGGGCTCCTGACCAGGGTGTTGGCTGCGCCACTGCGCCTCGTACCGGTCGGTGTTCCGCGCGATCTGGGCGGTCCGGGCGCTGAACGCGCCGATGTACGGCGCCAGCTCGACGACCTCGCCTGTCTCCGGGTCCAGCGTGTAGCCGTGTGAGGCCAAGACGCGCCGGAACTCGGGATCACACATCACCGCGGCGTGACCGATCCCATTGATCGCCTCGACGCTGTCGACCACTCCGACCGAGTGCAGCCCGCGCCACTTTCCGGCCGCGAACACCCGCGCGTTGACCTGCAGGTGCAGATGACGGTGTGGGTCCCCAGCCCGAGAAGTGTAGTGACGCACCACCGTCGCCTCGAGCCGCTCGACCGGCACCTGCACCTGCCTCCCGCGTGGCCCGACCCGGGCGGTCGCGTGCTGGGCGAGCCAGTCGATGATCTCGACCGCTGCCCGCTCCTGTGCGGCGTCGTAGGCCGCTCCGACCTCCGGGTGCAGCGACGCGACCAACGACCACGTCTTCGGGCCGTTTACCACCACCTCGACGAACCGCAGCCCGCGTGCGTCGTGACGCAGCCGGCCCTTCGCCAGTCCGGTTGCGACGTTGTAGCCCGCCACCCACCGCTCGTAGGTCGGCCCGTCCAGCGCTTCCTCGCGGCTCACACCGACAGGTGATGCGACGTACCGAGTCGCCAGCCCGGTTCCCTCGGCGAGGTAGTAGTCATCAAGTCGCGAACGGTCGGCTCTACGTACGCGCGTGCCGCCGCGGCGGAGCCGCGGTAGAACTTGATCCCACCATGCACGCCTCGCTACCGCCCGTCACCACTGGTCAACCAGTCCAGAAATGACGGTCGGCCCGCCCAAGGTGGGCGGGCCGATCTACGGACTCTCGTAGCATGTGTGCCGCTCGATGTTAAGGCAGCAGCGGTAGGCCGAGCGGGGTGCTTGCGGACTCGTCAGGCGCCATCATCGGCCGCAGTACGTCCGAGCATTGTTGGATGAATCCTCGAGGGAGCCGGGAAGGGCACCTACATCTACGAGGTAGCAAACACGGGCGACGTACATGCCCCAACGTCGCCGACTTCCTCAGCGGCGACCTGTTGCGCCACGAGAGGTCATGCGAAGGGGTGGCGAGACTGGCTAAGAGGCGTCTCGAAGAGACTGATGGTCGTTCCCAGCTACGGGGCGTCACGACCGACCGAGACAGTGCCCGTGACTCAGGCTACGCTGCGACGACTGGCTCGGCGCGGGCCGCACGGCCCAAAGATTGTCCTGTCGAGAGCACCGTCACCCATGCCGGAGGACTCGATGTCATCCACGCCCGCCGCTCCTCCGACAGCCTCGGCCGCGAGGGCGGTGGACGCCCGCAAGACCTACGGTGAAGGCGAGGCTGCGGTGCACGCGCTTGCCGGCGTCACGGTGTCGTTCCCCGAGCGCGAGTTCACCGCGATCATGGGCCCTTCCGGCTCCGGGAAGAGCACTCTCATGCAATGCGTCGCCGGACTCGACCGGCTGACGTCCGGGTCGGCGTACATCGGTGACACCGACATCTCGCAGCTGAACAAGACCCAGCTCACCTTGCTGCGTCGCGACCGGCTCGGCTTCATCTTCCAGCAGTACAACCTCATCCCGTCGCTCACCGCGCGGGAGAACATCCTGCTCCCGATGACGTTGGCCGGCAGCAAGCCGGACGCGGACTGGTTCGACACGATCGTGCGCACGGTCGGCATGGGAGATCGGCTCGGGAACCTACCCAGCGAGCTGTCGGGTGGGCAGCAGCAGCGGGTTGCGGTGGCGCGCGCGCTCGTCCCGAGGCCCGACATCGTGTTCGCCGACGAGCCGACGGGTGCGCTCGACTCCCGCACCGGGATCGAGATCCTCTCCTTCATGCGCCGCGCGGTGGACGAGACCGGGCAGACGATCGTCATGGTGACCCACGATCCGCATGCGGCGTCGTACGCCAACACGGTCCTGTTCCTCGAAGACGGGCAAATCGTGGACTCGATGGAGGCGCCGACTGCGGATCGCGTCTTGGACCGAATGAAGCGGTTCGAGGGCTGAGGATCGGTCGCCGTGTTCTCGTTGGTGCTCAGCAGCGTCCGCCACAACGCTGGCCGCTACCTGGCCACCCTCGTCGCCATCATCACCGGCGTCGGCTTCTACACCGCGGTCGGGTTCATCTCGGACCGAGTGATCGAGTCTCTAGAGGGCAATGTCGACGCCCAGTACGGCAACGTTGACGTCGCCGTCATCCCGACCGACCCCACATCTGTCGAGGGCGCGGCCAGCGACCCCACCGAGCTCCGGATTTCGCAAGGAGTTGCCGATCAGCTACTCGCGCTGCCCGGCGTGGAGGGTGGCGCCGGCATCCTCACCGGATCGGTCGCCTTCCTGGGCGACGACGGTAAGGCCTTCGCTACCGGCGCCACGGGCAGGCTCTGGATCGAGGATCGGGAGCTCAATCCGCTCCAGGTCGACTCCGGTGAGGCCCCGACCCGGGCCGGCGAGATCGCCGTGGACCGCGGGCTAGCCGAAGACGAGGACCTCTCCGTCGGCGACGACGTCACCCTACTCACCCTGGCCGGACAGGAGTCGGCGACCATCGTCGGCCTGACCGCGTTCGGTGACTCGGACGCGCTCGACGACGGCGGCACCGTGTCCATCACGGAAGCCGACGCGTTCGACTGGCTCAACTCCGGGCAAAGGGAGTACGAGACCTATTACCTGCGAGGCTCCGGGGACCAAAAGACGTTGGTCGCCGAGGCCGCCGACGTGGTGCCGGCAGGCTTCCAGGCCCAGAGCGGTGATGATTTCCGGGACGACCAACGGGAGACGGCCGGGTCCTTCGGCAACACGCTCAAGAAGGGCCTGCAGGCGTTCGCCATCCTCGCGCTGTTGGTTGGCGGCTTCGTCATCTACAACACCTTCAGCGTCATCGTCGCCCAGCGGCTGCGCGAACTGGCCGTCCTGGCCGCCATCGGAGCCACGCCCCGGCAGCTGAAGCGGTCGCTCCGGATGGAGGGCCTGGCCATCGGCGTCATCGGCTCGGTGCTCGGTGTCGTCGCCGGGTTCGTCCTGACGCTGCTCCTGGACCTGGTGCTGCGGGTCACCGGCAACTCCCTGCCTGGAAGCGGCACGACGATCGGTGCGGCCAACGTGATCGGCGGGGTCCTCCTCGGCACGGTGATCACCGTCCTGTCCGTCATGATCCCGGCGCGTCGAGCCGCGCGCACCGAGCCCATCGAGGCGATGCGGGAC
This sequence comes from Nocardioides sp., assembly GCA_003519585.1. GTDB lineage: Bacteria > Actinomycetota > Actinomycetes > Propionibacteriales > Nocardioidaceae > Nocardioides. The sequence goes on from DOWL01000023.1 coordinate 10,326, forward strand.
GCCGCCGTGGAGTCGAACCGGCTCGGCCGTGCACGAGGCATCGTCTGCGCGCTCCTGGTCGTCGTCGGGCTGGGTGCGACGTTGGTCGCCACGGGTGTGGCGACGATCGGGCTGGGCCTGCTTGCCTTCATGGTGGGGGTGTTCGTCGGCGCGCCGTACATCGCCAAGGGCGGCGCGCGGCTCTCGCGGCCTGTGCTGGAGCGCCTCGGCATGGAGGGCCGGCTCGCCGTCGACAACTCGGTTCGCAACCCCAAACGCACCGCGACGACCGCCAACGCCCTGCTCATCGGAGTGTTCCTGGTGACACTGGTCGCGGTGGCCGGGAACAGCATGAAGGACTTCGCGGTCGGGGAGATCAACAAGCTCCAGTCCGCCGACTACCTGGTGGTCAGCACCGGAGGGACCATCGACCCCGAGTTCGTGTCCAAGCTCGAGGGGGTGCCTGACGTGATCAAGGTGGCGCCGTTCCGACGAGAGCCCGTCACCGTCGACGGCGAAGCGACTGTCGTGTCCAGCGGCGACCTCGACGCGCTCACCCAGGTCGCGAACGTGAGGGCGTCGGCGGGCAGCCTGGACGACCTGGGGCCAGAGAAGATCGCCGTGCTCGACACCAACGCAGAAGCTCAAGGCAGCGCGGTCGAGCTCAGCACCGGCACCGTCGACGACCAGAACGTCGATGTCGGCTCGACCGTCACCGTCGAGGACAACCAGGGTCACCGCTCCGAGTTCACCGTCGTCGCGCTTATCGAGCCCAGCCTCGACTCGGTCCAGGTCGGTGCCCTGCTCGACCCGGAGACCTTCGACTCTCTCTTCGGCCAGGTCGCCCCGACGGTGGCATTCGTCGACGTCGAGTCCGGCGCCCAGTCGGAGACGAAGGATTCCATCAACGCCCTCGCCGACCTCCGACCCGACATCAACGTGCAGGAGGGCAACGCCGTCGGAAAGCTCATCGGCACCGTCTTCGACTTCCTGATCAAGGCCGTCACCGGGTTGCTGCTGATGAGCGTCGTGATCGCGCTGATCGGCATCATCAACACCATGTCGCTCTCGATCCTCGAACGTCGGCGCGAGCTGGGGCTGCTCCGGATCATCGGCATGACCGACACGCGGGTACGTCGGATGGTGACGCTGGAGGCGGTCCTGATCGCCTTCCTCGGGACCCTGAGCGGCCTACTCTCGGGACTCGTCGTCGCGCTGGCCCTGGTGCTCTCGATCAACCGCCTCAGCGAGGCCACCATCACCCCGAGCATCCCCTACCTGGAACTGCTCGGCGTCCTGGTACTCGGGGTTGTCCTCGGAGTCCTCGCTGCCCTCGTGCCTGCGAGGCGGTCAACCAGGCTCCCGGTGCTGGACGCGATCGCCGCCAACTAAGCCACCCACCTCTGCTCCCGCACACCGCAACGCAGACCGACCCGAGGTCCCGCGTCGAGCGGTGGCGACCTCACGCAAGGAGGTCCACCACGTGGCGTGCGATCGCCGCGCAGATCGTCGAGCGCGTCCACGTCGAGTCCTCGCCGCTCAGCAGGTGCACCACGATGACGAGCGGAGGGCGGTTCCATGGGCGGCGTCGTGGCGCCGGTGAGGGTCGGTCAAGATGGCCCCGTTGGGCCCTACAGGTCCGGCCCCTGTGGGTGAGACGCTCACGTTGTCCACGGGAGGGCTAGGGCCACCAGCATCCCTGCCGGCGACGCCGAGCCTTGTGATGGAGGTCGAACACTATGGAAACCACACCACCAAGGCCCCCGCGGGTGTCGAAGAACCTCAAGCGTGGATTCGAGGGTGTCTTGACAGTGATCTGGCTCGGAGGAACCGCCTTCCTGGTCGAGGAGATGGACTCCGGGTGGCGGTGGCTGGCAGTCGTCGCCCTTCTCGCTGTGGTCGTGGCGATCGAGGTCGTGTTCATCCGGTGGAACGAAGGCCACTGGCCGGGGGTGACGACCAGCGAAGCGACCGCCTCATAACTAGTGTCCTCGTGTCCCGCGTGTCGAAGTGAACCGTCGATCCAAACTTGAGCAAGGGGAGGCATCTGCTACGGCATCCGCTTTGTGAAGCAGGAAGCGACGAAGTCCAACAGGGAGAGCGCCCGTCTGCGAAGTCTCCGTAGCGTACTGGCGCGACGGACATCAGCCCCGCTCAGGGGCACAGCAGCGCACTGTGGGTCTGGGCCACCTTCAGCTGTCGCGTTGCCTCTGCTTCCTCGCTGCGTGCGGTCGTCAGCGCCACCTTCGCCCTGCCCGCTTTGCGTTTGGATGCGGCCGCCTTCTTCTTCGCGCGGTGGAGCGCTTTCGTGGCCTTGACCAGTCCGGCGGCGTGCGTCTGGGTGGCCGAGTCGTGGTACGCCCTGGTCGCTGCCGCGACGTTCTTCTTGGCACGCTTGACGGCCCTCTTGGCCTTCTTCAGCACCTTCTTGGCCCGAGTCATCGTGTGGTCGGCGCGTTGCACGTTTGCAGCCGCGCTCGCCTGCGCCGCCTGGGCAGCCGCGAACGTGGACGTGGCATCTGCACAGGTTCCGCCGACGGTGAAGTCGAGCCGGGTTGCCACATAGGGATCCGGGCCCTCACCCTGGCCGCGGAGGTAGCCGCACAGACGGTATCGACCGGTGGGGCGGTTGGAGGTGACCTTGCTGACCAGGTAGGCCTCGTGGTCGGGTCCGTTCCCGGCGACGAACGCAGCCCCCCAGAACTCCCAGCGGGGATCGTAGGCATACGTCCCAGACTCGGCACGTGCCTGCTCCAGATCGGAAGTCGAATAGCACGCTACATCCGCGGGAGCCATCGTGATCGCAAGGAAGATGTTCGCCGACTGGCTCGCGGTCGCGATCCCACTGGCGCGGACCTGGAACGCCTGGCGCTCGGCGGGCACGGTCGGCTCGATCTCGAGATTGATCGTGTTGTCGCCTGGGGCAGCCTGGGAACTGCTCGGTGACCCGACGAACGTCACCACCGCGACGCCTACGGCCACCACGGCGGCCGCCCCTCGGCGCCAGAACCGTTCGAACTGATGCATCCATGTCTCCTCAGCGTTTCGCGTCGCTCGCATTTCGAGCCCTGTTCTTGTCGTGTCCAACCCAGCCGAGCTGGCCCGGTGACCTTCACGTCCACGCCGGTTGGCAGTCACGGCGAGAGGCTGGGGGTCAGGGCCAGCGTCCAGGCGATGCCCTTCGCCGAGACAGCGTCGGTCGAGGCCGTGTGCCCACCGGCGGTCCCAGCCGGGACGGGCGCTCCGGAGTCGGCCAGTAGGGCGGTGACCCGTCCGCCTCCCGTCCCCAGCGCCTCCTCTCGGACCTGGACACCGTCCGGTGCCGTCCACTCCGTCGTCGTAGAGGACTTGTCGGTCCAGATCTCGACCACCCACGCCCCCGCGGGCGCGGTCACACTGGGGCTTTGGTGGTCGGTGGTGCGCGCGTCGTCGCGGTGAGCGACGGCGCCGATACCACCGGCGTCGGCCACACCGCCGTACGCGCCGAGAACGAGCGCGTACTTCGAGAGTTCTGGCAGCCGGGTGGTCACGACCTGACCCGCGTCGGAGGACGTGGCACGACGGGTCCACACCACGCTCCCGAGGCCCGGCACCGACGTCTGGTCGAGCCGCGTCCATCCTGGTGGGTCGGCGGGGTCGGCGCCTGCCTGGTAGCTCCCGACGAGCACCAGCAGGTCGCCTTCTCGTACGTCGCTCGGCACCGTGACCCGGGGATTGGTCCGGTTGCCGGTCGAGGATGTGGATCCGACCTCGGAGATCGGGTCGCTGGCCGGGGGAGTGTCCGTGACGGTCACGTTCTGGACGGCGGTGGCGGTCGCGCCGACGTCGTCGGTCACCTCGAGGGTGATCGTGTACGACCCTGCTCCGGCGTACACGTGGCGGGCGGTCGAGCCCGTCCCGTGCGTGCCGTCGCCGAAGCTCCAGACGAAGGACGCCACGGTGCCGTCGGGGTCCATCGAGTCGCTCGCGTCCACCGAGCAGACGAGTCCCTCGCACGCGGCGGTGAACGACGCCGAAGGAGGCGTGTTCGCAGGCGGGTCCTCGTCGGCCGGGCCGACGAAGACGGCGTTCGCCCGCCAGTCGAGGCTGTCCTCCGCCGTGGTCGCACCGCCCGCCGGCCCATCGTCGAACGACAGTGCGGCGAGGTGGCCGTTCGTCCGGCTGACGACGTAGAGAGTTTCGTCGTCCAGGAACAGACCCGCGGTGTCCGACCAGTTCCGGTCCCCGCTCGCGGTGAACCGCTCGCTCCCCACCACCAGGCTGTCGACGTTGAACCATCGCCAGTACAACTCGGTGCTGTCCGAGAGCGTGTAGTAGATGCGGTCGGAGTCATAGAAGATCCCGGTGAGCCGGGAGAGCTCGCCATAGAACGCGGGGAGCAATCCGCGGAAGGTGTTGCCCGACCCGGTGTCGACGTCGCTCCAGGCGGGGTCGTTGTAGGGGTCGACCCGCGCCCCGGGGCCGGCGCCGGCATCCGACAGCGCGCGGCGATGGAGATAGC
>DOWL01000215.1 GCA_003519585.1 Nocardioides sp.
CCCGCTGTCCTAGGCGGAAAGTCCGAAGTGCTGGATCTGGGCCGCTCCCGGCTGTTCCACTCCCGCGCCCAACGCATCGTCAAACTCCTCACCGCCGGAGGCTGTCAGGTCGACGGCTGCGACGCCCCACCCGGACTGACCCACCTGCACCACAAGATCAAATGGTCACTCGGTGGACGGACCGACCTCGACATCACCATCATGATCTGCGCACCCCACCACGCCCGAGCACACGACCCGACGTACACACTCACCCCCATCCCCGGCGACAAGTTCACCTTCCACCGACGCACGTGAGACAACCGTCAATCACGAGCCACTTCACAACGCCCGGACCCGTGGCATATGGCCCTGCCCGCAGCCGTCGCGGACTGCGCGCTCACCAGCGCGACGCGGCACTGGAGATGAGTTCGACCCGCCAGCCGGAGTGGGTCAGTGTCGACTACGTCCAGTTGACAATAGGTGTCGGGCCGCGGTGGTCGAAAGTGTTGCGCAGAGGATCGTTTGTACTCGATGGCGAGCGCCTTCGCCGCCTCGTTCAGGACAAGCCGTGCGCGCTCAGTCGATCCTCAAGCGGTGTCGTCCAGGAGACTCTGACCCGCCGGGGACTCGGGTCAAACCCCGGTCGGGCGCATGACACCGGACGTCACGTCGCCCGCACCCCCGCGTGGCAGCAATGACGAGGGCACCACGCGGGGGAGGCCCTGAACCGGGCCACACCGGCCCGCCGAGGAGGAGCCTCAGCATGTTCCATCCTGCGCGGAGGGTCGCGGGCTGTGCGCGCGTAGATCACCCCGCCCGATCTGAACGATCACGATGAAGTCATGCGCGGAGACTCGCCCTCGACCACCGGCCCGGAGCCGACCTGGCGTGTCGACGCCTGCAACGTCCCGGACTGTCCGGTCTGCTCGGCGGGTCAACGACGGGTCGGCTGAGTCGTCTACCCCGCTCTCCTCAGGTTCGCCATGGTGAACGTGCTGAGCCTGCGTACGGGACCCGGCCGGCTGGCAGATTGGATGGTTGACGGCCGGACGTTGGGTGCTTGGCTAGCCCGCTTGGTCGGCGACGAAGTCGGTGCGCCCGACCCTGACGACCGCAGTTGGTTTGTCGTCAGTACGACAACGGAGCGCCATGCCCTGCTGCGGCGCCCAGGGGAACTGCTTCTCCGCTCTGGTCGCGCCCCGCTATACACCTGCAGCCAGTGCGGCGAGTACGGCTGCGGGGTGTTCGCGGTCCGGGTCGGCGCGGAGCGACAAAGAGGTTTGAGGACGCTGATCACGTGGAGCGACTTCGCGTGGGACGGAGACCAAGGCTTGGACTGCGACTGCGAGGACGAGGATCAACCCTCGGGCCTGCCCGAGTGCCGGTGCTTCGATTCGACGCCGACCAATATCGCGCCACAGTCGCAACCTTGTCGTGACCACCGTGCACGAGGTTGACAGGCTTGACGCACTCGCGATGGGAGGTAGACTGGCTTGACAGACTTGACATGCGGGGTGGTGATGGCACAGACACCGAGCGGGAGTGCGGCGCGAGTCGATCCCGAGGGCTATCGAAACGAGCTCGCCGCCGAGCTGGAGCACGTCGTCCTGCCAGCCATCGTCGCCCGGCTCGAGATGGGGGCGGCCGTGCCGCCGCCGGTTGAGCTGGCGCGCCGGATGTTGGCTGTCGCCCCCACCGCGACGCCGAGGAACAAGATGGCCGATCAGGTCGGGCCGGAGTTCTATGACACTGCGGCTGTGATGGTGGTTCTGGCCGGCCCGGGTGGCGACCCCATCTCGAGGCAGGCGGTCGAGCATCGGCGGAAGCGTCGAACCGTGCTGGCACTCCAGACCTCGGACCGGAGGTGGATCTACCCCACGTGGCAGTTCGTGGACCACGATGTCCTGCCTGGCCTCCCCGAGTTGCTGGCGGCTTTCGGCGAGCATCCGGGCTGGTCGGTGGCGACCTGGCTCACGACTCCTCAACGGGCGCTCGACGGCTCGACGGCCGTCGACTGGCTGCACGAAGGTCGGGACCGGCCGTTGCTGATGCTTCTGGCTCGACGTACGGCGTCCCGATGGGCTGCTTGAGTGGTTCGTCGCGCGCAGGCGTTGCGCCCGCCCGATGAGGCAGCGTTCGACTTCAGCAGATTTCCTCGACGGTCGCTGCGGGCCAGCACCCATTGGTACCGGCAGCACCGTGCTCGAGAGGGCAAAGATCATGGCGCGTGGTACTTCTCTAGCCACGCTGCGGGCGAGGAGGGCGACGGCAGGTTCGACCTGGCGGTCCCGGACGGCACGTGCTACCTGTCATCGACGGCACGGGGTGCGATCAACGAGTTGATCGGGCCCGACGCGGCCGAGCGAGGTTGGGTGAACAGCGAACTGGTCGCAGGACGCGTCGTCTCGCGACTACCGCTTCCACGCGACGTACGGGTCGCCAACGTCTCGGCTGAGCGAGCGGCCGACTTTCGCATCACTCGGGAGCTCGTGACCACCGTCGACTATGGACTGACGCAACAATGGGCCGCCGGCCTGGCCGCCGCTGGTTTCGGCGGCATCCTGGCCGATCTCCGATTCACGCCCGGGACGCCGAAGGGACTCGCGCTCTTCGGGTCTGCGGGAGTCCCTGAGCCTCCCTGGCAAGGCGACCCGGATGCCCGCCCAGTACGCCCGCTCGTCGAGAGCTACGGCATCGAGGTCGTCGACCCACCTTCGTTCTCCAC
>DOWL01000192.1 GCA_003519585.1 Nocardioides sp.
TCCGGCGGCCAGCAGCAGCGGGTGGCGCTGGCTCGGGCGCTGATCAACCGCCCCGAGGTGCTGCTGCTCGACGAGCCGCTCGGTGCACTGGACCTCAAGCTGCGCCGGTCGATGCAGATCGAGATCAAGCGGATCCAGGTCGAGGTCGGACTCACCTTCATCCACGTCACCCACGACCAGGAGGAGGCCATGACGATGGCCGACACGGTCGCGGTCATGAACGCCGGCGTGATCGAGCAGATGGGTGCGCCGGCCGAGCTCTACGAGAATCCGCGCTCGACGTTCGTGGCCAACTTCCTCGGCCAGTCCAACCTCATCGAGGGCACGGTCAAGAGCCGGGCCGCCGACCTGGTCACGGTCGGCATGCACGGGATCGACGTCTCGATCGCGGCCGACCGGGCGCACGCGAACGGCGACCGTGGCTGGATCGGGATCCGACCGGAGAAGGTGCTGATCGGCGAGGAGGGTGAGGCTCTCGACGCCCCGGGCAACACCATCCCGGGCGGCGTGGTCACCGACGTCAGCTTCAACGGCGTCAGCACGCAGTACCTCGTCCAGATGCCGTGGGGCCAGGAACTGCAGGTGTTCTCGCAGAACACCGGCCGGGTCCGCATCTTCCGGGTCGGCGACAAGGTCGAGCTCTCGTGGCGACCCGAGTACGCCTTCCTGCTCGACGCCTCCCAGGACGCCACGGCCGGCGCCCAGCGGATGGACGCCGATGGCTAGTACGGCGTCGAACCTGCCCACGGTCGATCCCGACACCGGTCGTCGCCGCGGCCGTACCGGCTACCTGCTGCTCCTGCCGGCGGCACTCTGGCTGGGGATCTTCTTCGTTATCCCGTTCTACTCGCTGGTCGCCACGAGCCTGTTCGACCCCTCGGGCTCGGATGCCACGGGCTACGAGATGACCTACCACTTCGCGAACTACTGGACGGTGCTCAAGGAGTACGGCAAGCCCGAGAGCTGGACCAACCTCGGGCCGCTGCTCCGCTCGCTGGTGTACGCCGGCATCGCGACGTTCCTCTGCCTGCTCCTCGGGTACGTGCTGGCCTATGCCATCGCGTTCAAGGCCGGCCGGTGGAAGTACCTCATGCTGGTCCTGGTCGTGGCGCCGTTCTTCACCAGCTTCCTGGTCCGGACCCTGTCGTGGAAGCTGATCCTGGCCGACAACGGGTACGTCGTGAGCGCGCTGCAGACCGTGCACATCCTGGGCTCGGACGGTCGGCTGCTCGCCACGCCGATCGCGGTTGTCGCCGGGCTGACGTACAACTTCCTGCCGTTCATGGTGCTGCCGCTGTTCGCCAGCCTCGACAAGATCGACCACCGGCTGATCGAGGCGGCCGGCGACCTCTACGCCAAGCCCGCGACGGGCTTCTTCAAGGTCACCTGGCCGCTGTCCCTGCCCGGCGTCGTCTCCGGCACCCTGCTCACCTTCATCCCGGCGGCCGGCGACTACATCAACGCCCAACTCCTAGGCAGCCCCAACCAGCGGATGATCGGCAGCGTCATCAACCAGCAGTTCACCCGAGCCCACGACTACCCGGCCGCCGCGGCACTCTCGATGATCCTGATGTTCGTGATCATCGCGATGGTCTTGGTCTATGTACGGCGCGCGGGGACGGAGGAGCTGCTGTGAACTGGTTCCGCAAGAACTTCGTCCTGATCATGGGGTTGGCGGTGCTCGTCTACACCTTCATCCCGATCTTCGTGGTCATCCTGATGAGCTTCAACGACCCCAACAGCCGGCTCATCTACAGCTTCGACGGGTTCACGCTGCACAACTGGCTCAACCCCTGCGAGGAGCCGGACATGTGCACGGCCCTCACGACCAGCATCCAGGTCGGGCTGCTGGCCACGCTGTTCTCCACGATCATCGGCACGCTCGCCGCGTTCGCCCTGGTCCGTCACGAGTTCCGCGGCCGCTCGGGCGCCAACCTGCTGATCTTCCTGCCGATGGCGGCACCGGAGATCGTGCTCGGCTCGTCGCTGCTGGCCCTGTTCGTGGCCTCCGGCTTCGCCGGCCAGCTCGGCTTCGGGACGATCCTCATCGCGCACATCATGTTCTGCATGTCGTTCGTGATCGTGACCGTGCGCTCCCGACTGGCCGGCATGAACGACAACCTCGAGCAGGCGGCGATGGACCTGTACGCCACGCCTCGGCAGACGTTCTGGCGGGTGACCTTCCCGCTGGTGCTGCCGGGCATCGTCGGCGCCGCCCTGCTGTCGTTCTCGCTGTCCTTCGACGACTTCATCGTCACCAACCTCAACGCCGGCCAGACCACCACGTTCCCGATGTACGTCTGGGGCGCCGCCCAGCGCGGCGTACCGATGCAGGTCAACGTGGTCGGCACCGTGATGTTCGCGATCGCCGTCCTGATCGTGGTCAGCAGCGAACTGACCTCCCGCCGGCGGGCCAAGGCACTCGCCTGAGTCAGGCGGTGGTTGAGCCCGGAGGCGCGTCACCGCCGACGGCGTCGAAGCTGTGGTTGGGGTGCGGCAACCCGATTCCCGAGTGTCTGACGCCGCCCGAAGCCGTCAAGCGCAGGTGCCTGGGCTGCGGTCTCGTAGGCGGGTTGACGGC
>DOWL01000104.1:0-4413 GCA_003519585.1 Nocardioides sp.
GCGCGCTCGGCTCCGCTGTGCTCGCGCGCGCCCGGCGCACTGCCTCGGCGAGCGGCAGGTCCTCGGGGGCCTGGAGGGTACGGCGGGCGAGGTTGCGCGCCACCAGGACCGGCAGCCGGCGGCGGATCTTCGCCGCCTGCAGCGAGGCGGTGGCGCCGTTCCAGAGGAAGAAGCCGATGATGAAGGCGAGCACGAAGTCGAAGACGTCCGGCTCGGTGCCCCAGATCGCCTGCTGCGCGAGCGGCCAGAGCAGCACCGCGACGGCAGTGACCCGACCGCCCCAGGCCGCCACCACCGTGCCGCGGTGCAGGCTGCCGGTCAGCTGCCAGACCGCGGACTTGAGCACCCGGCCGCCGTCGAGCGGAAGCCCGGGCACCAGGTTGAGCGCGCCGATGAAGAGGTTCCCGAAGGCCAGTCCCTCGACCACCATCAGCAGCAGCCCGTCGGGCACCACGGAGCGCAGCCCGAGCGCGACCAGGCCCACCGCGATCGAGGTCAGCGGGCCGACCACGGCGATCCAGAACTCCTGACGCGGCTTCTTCGCCTCGGCCTCGATCGCAGTGACACCGCCGAGGAAGTGCAGCGTGATCGTGGAGACCGGGAACCCGTAGTGCCGGGCCATGTAGGCGTGCGAGGCCTCGTGAAGGAGCACCGACAGGTAGAGCACGACTGCAAAGGCGAACCCGGCGACGTATTTCCAGGGTCCGAGTCCGGGGTGGACGGCCTCGGCGTGCGGGGCCATGACGATCGCGATCAGGCCGGCGACCAGGAACCACGACGAGGTCACGAGCACGTCGCTCCCGGCAATGGTGCCGATCTTGACCGTGCCAGGCGCGCGCGGTGTCGGTGGGCCGGCCGGCGAGCTGGCCGGCGGGCTCGCCTGGGGTCCTGACACGCAATAACGCTAGCCCACGCACCCCCGCCGGACGGGGACCGTCGGCGGTCCTCACTAGCCTGCGCCCATGACCGCCGCGCTGTCGCCCAGCCGCGCCGGCGACTTCATGTCCTGTCCGCTGCTGTTCCGCTATCGCACCATCGACCGACTCCCGGAGCGCTCCTCCCCCGACGCGGTCCGCGGCACCCTCGTGCACCAGGTCCTCGAGGACATCTTCGACCTGCCGGCAGCCGAGCGGACGCCAACTGCCGCGCACGCCCTGCTCGAGCCGACCTGGACGGCCCTCCAGGAGCGGTCCGACCAGGCGCGCGAGGTGGCCGGGACGCTCGCCCAGCCGGCCTGGCTCGACTCGGCCCGGGAGGCGATCGATCGGTGGTTCTTGCTCGAGGACCCGACCCGGCTCGAGCCGGCCGAGCGGGAGGCGCCGGTGTCGGCCGTGCTGACCAGTGGGCTGACCCTGCGCGGCATCATCGACCGGCTCGACGAGCGACCCGACGGGGCGCTGCGGATCGTGGACTACAAGACTTCGTCGGCCGTCTCGGAGGGCTTCGAGTTCAAGGCGCTCTTCCAGCTGCGCATCTACGCACTGATCCTGTGGCGATCCCGTGGCGTGGTGCCCCGGATGCTGCAGCTGGTCTACCTCGGCGCCCGCAGCGAGCTGGTCCGCTACGAACCTGACGAGGCCGACCTGCTGGCCACAGAGCGCACGATTGAAGCGGTCTGGACCGCCATCGAGGAGGCCCGCCGCACCGGCGTCTTCGAGCCCAGCCGCGGCCGACAGTGCGACTGGTGCTCCTTCAAGGCGCACTGCCCGGCCTGGGGCGGCGAGCTGCTCCCGATGCCCGCGCCGCCCTCGCGCTGGGCCCGGCTCCGGCGGTCCCTACGCCGCCGCTGGCGACGGCTCCGCGCTGGCCGCTGAGGCTGTGGATGACGGAGAGCGGGTGACGTCGCCTCCAAGTAAGGTCGTCCTGGACAACGCAAGGAGGTGAGTCACGGGTGAGCGAGGCGCAAGGCTGGGTGGTGGTCGGCGGTTGCTATGTCCTCGGCGTGGTCGTCGCCTATGTGTTCTACCGCTACCTGGAAGCCACAGCGTTCCGACCCTCGTCCCCGGACTCCTTGCTCGAGGAGGACGAGTCGTGACCGACGCTCAGACCTGGGCGATCATCGGTGCCGTGGTCGCCCTGATGGCGACCATGATCACCCTGGTCCTCCGCATCGTCCACGCCGACCTGGGCGCGCTCCGCGCGGACCTTGGCGCCGAGATGGGCACGCTCCGCGCGGACCTTGGCGCCGACCTGGGCGCGCTCCGCGCGGACCTTGGCGCCGAGATGGGCACGCTCCGCGCCGACATCGGCACCCTGCGCGCAGAGGTCGGTGGCCAGATCGCGGTGCTCGGCAGCCGGATCGACCATCTCGATCGGGACGTGCAGACCGTGGTCAACCGGCTGATGGACGGCTGAGCGCGGCCAACTCCTCGACGGTGAGGCCGGCCAGCGTGTCCCGGAAGACCCGGCGCGGCCCATCCAGCACCGGCACGTGGTTCTCGACCACCAGCACCGTGCACCCGGCCGCCTCGGCCGACTTCGCACCGGTATTGGAGTCCTCGATCGCGACGCAGTCCTCGGGCCGTACGCCGAGTGCGGCCGCGGCCGTGAGGTACGGCTCCGGATGAGGCTTGCCGAACTCCACCTGGTCTCCGGTCACCACCACGCGGAACGTCTCTGGCGGCAGTTGGCTCAGGATCGGGGCCACGAATCGCTCGTAGGACATCGTGACCAGTCCACACCGCACCCCGGCACCGGTCAGGGCGGAGAGCAGCTCGGTCGCGCCCGGACGCCAGGGCACGTCCGACTGCACCATCGCCACCACACCGTCGAGCAGCTCGTCGACGATCTCCTCGGGCGAGAGCTCGACCCCCCAGCGATGCTTCATGTAGCGGCCGGAGTCGACCAGGTTGTTGCCCACCATCTGCATCGCATCGGCGTCGGTCCACTCACCGCCGTACTTCGCGGCCAGCGCGAACTCACACTCGATCCAGTACGGCTCGGTGTCCACGAGGGTGCCGTCCATGTCCCAGAGGACTGCCTGCATGCGTGAGCCGCCGCTCAGTCGTCGGGGTCGTAGCCGAGGTTGGGCGAGAGCCACCGCTCGGCCTCGGCCAGGGTCCAGCCCTTGCGCTCGGCGTAGTCCACCACCTGGTCGCGGGCGAGCCGGCCGACCACGAAGTACTGCGCCTGCGGGTGGCTGAAGTACCAGCCCGAGACGGCTGCCCCTGGCCACATGGCCATGCTCTCGGTCAGCTCGATCCCGGTCGCTGCCTCCACGTCGAGCAGCTGCCACAGCGTCTGCTTCTCGGTGTGGTCGGGGCAGGCGGGATAGCCCGGCGCCGGGCGGATGCCGTGGTACTTCTCGGCGATCAGCGCGACGTTGTCGAGCTCCTCGTCGGGCGCATGACCCCAGAACTCTGTGCGGACCCGCTGGTGCAACCGCTCGGCAAAGGCCTCCGCCAGGCGGTCGGCCAGGGCCTCGAGCATGATCGCGGAGTAGTCGTCGTTGGCCTGCTTGAACGCGGTGATCCGGTCCGCTGCGCCGAGCCCGGCGGTCACGGCGAAGGCCCCCACGTGGTCGGCCAGCCCGGTCTCGCGCGGCGCCACGAAGTCGCCGAGCGACCGGTTGGGGACACCGTCGCGATGCTCTCCCTGCTGGCGCAGGTTGTGCAGCGTGGTGAGCACCTCCGAACGCGACTCGTCGACGTAGACCTCGATGTCGTCCCCGACCGCGCTGGCGGGGAAGAAGCCGAAGACGGCGTTGGCCGTCAGCCACCGCTCGGCGATCAGCCGATCGAGCATCGCCTGGGCGTCGTCGTAGAGCGCGCGTGCCGCTTCACCGGTCGCCGGGTTGTGCAGGATGTCCGGGAACTTGCCCTTCATCTCCCAGGCGTTGAAGAACGGCTGCCAGTCGATGTAGTCGCGCAGCTCGGCGAGGTCGTAGCCGCTGAGGACGTGGATCCCGGGCTCCTTCGGAGCCGCGGGCTCGTACCCGTCCCAGTCGATGGGCGTACGGTTGTCGCGCGCCTGTCGCACGGTGATCATCGGGCGGTCGTGCTTGGCTGCGTGCCGCTCCCGGAGAGAGTCGTAGTCGGCCTTGACGTCGGCCATCAACTGCGGGCGCTGGCTGTCGCTGAGCAACGCGGCCAGGGTCGGTACCGAACGCGACGCGTCCTTGACCCAGACCACAGGGCCGTCGTACTTGCCATCGACCTTGACCGCCGTGTGGGCGCGCGAGGTCGTCGCTCCCCCGACCAACAACGGGATCTGGAAGCCGCGGCGCTGCATCTCCGAGGCGACGTTGACCATCTCGTCGAGGGACGGCGTGATCAGGCCGGATAGCCCGATGGCGTCCGCGCCGATCTCGACCGCGGTGTCGAGGATCTTCTGGGCCGGCACCATCACCCCGAGGTCGATGACCTCGAAGTTGTTGCACTGGAGCACCACGCCGACGATGTTCTTGCCGATGTC
>DOWL01000104.1:4555-4697 GCA_003519585.1 Nocardioides sp.
GTTCTTGCCGATGTCGTGGACGTCCCCCTTGACCGTGGCCATCACGATCGTGCCGTTGGTGTCCTTGGCGGTGGCGTACTCGGGGTTGTCGGCCTTCTCCTGCTCGATGAAGGGGATCAGGTACGCGACCGCCTTCTTCATC
>DOWL01000104.1:4871-5590 GCA_003519585.1 Nocardioides sp.
ACGACCTGCGGCAGGAACATCTTGCCCGCGCCGAACAGGTCGCCGACGACGTTCATGCCGTCCATCAGCGGACCCTCGATGACCTCGATGGGCCGGCCACCCCGCTCGGCGATCGCCTGGCGGAGCTCCTCGGTGTCCGCCTCGACGTGCGCGTCGATCCCCTTCACCAGGGCGTGCGTGATCCGCTCGCCGACCGGCAGGCCGCGCCACTCCTCGGCTTCTGCCGCGGTGACCTCGTCCGTGCGGTTGTGTGCTTCGGCGATCTCCAGCAGCCGCTCGGCGGCGTCGGGCCGGCGGTTGAGGACGACGTCCTCGATCCGCTCGCGAAGCTCGGGCTCCACCTGGTCGTAGACGACCAAGGCACCGGCGTTGACGATGCCCATGTCGAGGCCGGCCTCGATCGCGTGGTAGAGGAACACGGCGTGGATCGCCTCGCGCACGGGGTTGTTGCCCCGGAAGCTGAAGCTGACGTTGGAGATGCCGCCCGAGACCTTGGCGCCGGGGAGGTTCTGCTTGATCCAGCGGGTCGCCTCGATGAAGTCGAGTCCGTAGCTCGCGTGCTCCTCGATGCCCGTCGCCACGGCGAACACGTTCGGGTCGAAGATGATGTCCTCGGGCGCGAAGCCGACCCGGTCCACGAGGAGGTCGTAGGAGCGCTTGCAGATGGACTTCTTGCGCTCGAGCGTGTCGGCCTGGCCCTTCTCGTCGAAGGCCATCAC
>DOWL01000131.1:0-149 GCA_003519585.1 Nocardioides sp.
GCAGCAGCGCCATCACGCCGCCCACGGCGTACCCCTGCCGCCGGTCCCGCACGATGATCCCGAAGGCGCCGGCCATGGCAAACGGGATCAGCAGTTCGAGGTAGATCGCGATCAGGTTGCTGAACGGCGTCGGGTTCTCGAACGGGTGC
>DOWL01000131.1:374-744 GCA_003519585.1 Nocardioides sp.
GTTGGTGCCGAGCTGCTTGATCGCCTCCTGGCTCGCCACCGGGCCGCCGGTCAGAGTCTGGCTGCCACCGGTGAGCGTCTCCATCAGGTGCGGCCCGGCGAAGTTCTGCACGACGCCGAGGACGATGAACAGACAGGCGGCGATCAGCGAGATCGGCAGCAGCACCCGCACCACGGTGCGGACCAGGTCTGAGAAGAAGTTCCCGACTCGCCCGTCCCGCTCGGCCCGGGCCAGGCCGCGCGCGAACGCTGCGGCCACCGACATGCCGACGGCGGCACTCACGAAGTTCTGGACCGCGAGGCCCGACATCTGCATGAGGTGGCCGATCGCCGCCTCGCCGGAGTACCACTGCCAGTTGGTGTTGGTGACG
>DOWL01000131.1:866-4662 GCA_003519585.1 Nocardioides sp.
GGTGTTGGTGACGAAGCTGACCGCGGTGTTCCAGGCGCCGTCAGCCGGGAGTGCCGAGAAGCCGAGCGACAGCGGCAGGTGCTCCTGGAGCCGACCGACGGCGTACAGCAGGAGCACGCCCACCGCGCTGAACCCCAACACCGACAGCGCGTAGCTGCGCCAGTGCTGATCGGCGTCGGGGTCGAGGCGGAGCAACCGGTACGTCGCGCGCTCGGCCGCGAGGTGGTGCTCGCTGGTGTAGACGTGCGCGAGCAGGCGGGCCAGCGGTGGCACGGTGACCACCAGCAGGACCACGAGCGCCAGGAGCTGCCCGAGCGCCGGCCAGGTCTCGCTCATCGCGATTCGCTCCGGTCAGCGCGGTCGGCCCGGTCCAGCACGCCGACCAGCAGCGCGAGGAGCACGAACGCCGTGAGCGTGATCAGGACGAAGAGGACGTCTTGCATGCCTCATTCGTACGGCGGGATTCGGCGCATCAGGCGGGTCTTGATGGTTCCTTGATGCTGGCTCGGCCGGGCTTGACGGTGTCTAGATGGCACGTCGCCACCTCCGAATCAGCCAACGGCCGCGTGGAGGGAGCGCCGGACATGACCACGCCCTAAGTCAGGAGCCGGATCTGGGGTGCGTCATGGCTGTGGGCGATGACGGCGGAGCAGTGCTGACAGGTCATGGTCTGTGGACGGACCAGGTTCGTCTGGGTGGAGAAGCCGGCCGATCGGCGCGGTTCCGGGCAGAGGTATCCGAGGTTGAGCCGCACCCATGGTGCCCAGGTGGGGGCGGACGCGGCCTGGCCCCGCTTGCGATCGTCGAAGGGCGCCCACCACTGGTCCACCACGGCACGCAGTGATGTTGTTCCGTCCCGCCCCGAGGTGTGGTCGAACGCGGAGATCCGAGCCGGTGCCGCGTGTGGACCTGTCTTGCGGTCGCCGCTGCACCTGCCGTGCTCGAGACCCTGGCTTAGCCAGGTGGTACGCCGGGTGCGCTGACAGACGAAGCAGTCGAGACTGATGGCAAGCTCCTTGCCGCTCCAGTGCAGGTTGTGGAACGGCGCGTCGCCGAGGAGTAGGACGGCTGTCACCTGATACGACCGCAGCATGGCCACGAACCTCGCAGGCGTTGCTCGTCTCTGGTCGTCCGCCAGCGCACGGATCGACCACGCCCAGCTGGTCACGCCGATTGAATTCTCCCTCGCGCAGGGTGGCCAGTGCGTGAGTTAGGTGAGCCGGTTCGGAACGACCTGCTGATGGGCCCAGTGCTCGCTGGTCTGAACGTGCCCTTGGCGCACCCATTTGGCGACGTTGACGCCGAACTGGTCGCGGGGGAACTCAGCTGCGGTCCGGACGACCAATCCTTCCGATACATCGGGTCCGAGGGTGGTCCGCCACATCCTTGTCAGGTCGTCCAGGCTCGGCATGACCCCGCGGAACAGGACTGGGACGACCTCCAGGCCGAGCAACTGTGACCACTCGAGGGTCTCGTCCCAGCTCAGACACAGCTCGTTGCGCCAGATGTTGTAGACGAAGAAGTACGACACGAGCTCGTCGTAGGCGATGGAGTGTCGGGCGTACAGGTTCTCTCCGCAGATGCGCATGTCTGCGGGGATGTCGTCGGCGCCGGCCGCGAGCAGCCTCGGGATCTCCTCTATGACTCGGATGGAGGCCGCCTTGCGATCACGTTTGCGGGTGCCGACCGCCGACAGCACGGCGCCGCCGGTCGCGGGGTGCCATACGGTCCTCGCCCAGGTCGACTTGCCAAGGCCGGGCAACCCGATGGTGTAGGTGAGGGAGCCACGGCCCGGGTTCCTTTCAAGGTCGATCAGGCGTGCTGCGGCGGTCCATTGGTCAACAGGCTGGTCGCGTTCAGCGGTGACAGCCTCGCGAAACACCTGCCGCCGAACCCAGGTCGGCACTGAGCCGAGGTCGGCGGTGGCGCGCTCGAGGACGCCGAAGCTATCGGGTCGCAGCGCGTCGACCTCTTCCAGAGCCAGCTCGGCGTAGGCGACATTCTTGGCGAGTTGGTCGCTGTCGTCGCAGATGCGGCCGCGGGTATCTGCCTTCCAGAGCGCGACCTGCAGGCGGGGGTCGGTGACGTGAGTGGCGCGCAGCAGCGAACCGGGTGAGACCCTGTCGATGTGGTAGGTCCACATGTGGTTGCGGACCTGGGCCTGAATCAGCGGCATCGCGCCGAACGGCAACGAGAGCAGCTGCGGATGGGTGGCGAACAGCGTCGAAGCGATGCGGGCGCCGGCCTCCTCGTGGCCATGCGCCGAGAATCGGCCAGGCGTCTTCTCGACGGTCGTCTCGGGCTTACCGACATCGTGCAGCAGCGCAGAGAGGCGTAGCAGGTGTGGAGTGAGCGGTCCAGGACCGGTGTCTTCAGGGAGCTGGTCGGCGAGGTCGCTGGCGACGTCGATAACCATGCGAGTGTGCGTCGCGACGTCGCCCTCACCGTGGTACGAGACTGTTTGCGGACAGCCCTGCAGCTCCGAAAGCTCGGGAAGGCCCGGCGCCATCAGATCAATCGCGTCGCCACGTAGCAGGGCCGAGATCGCGTCCACGCCCACCAGTATTCGGGCGAGCGCGGATGAGGGCATTCCCATTTGGTGAGGCGCGGACGAACGCCCCAGGCGCGCGGCGGGCCACGTCGGCGATCGTGCGCCGAGCGTCAATCTTCACAGCACTCCTCGCACACTCCCGGAGGCGGTCCTGGCTAGCGAGCGGGATCACGAGGTCAGGTAATGCCGAGGTCGGCCTTGACTTGGTCCCATGTGATTGGGGCCTCGCCGGTCTCGTGGATCTCGGTGCGCGCAGCCGTGGCGGCCTGGATGTCGGCGAGGTCCTCGGCCGCCTCGATCAGCTGCTCAAGTTGACCGGCATCGACTACCGCGGCGACTCGGCGGCCGCCCTGAGTGAGGTACGCCGGCTCATGTTCGATGCGGGCTTGGTCGACAACGTTGGCGAGCCGGCCGCGCGCATCGCTCAGCCTCATCTCACTCACTCCCGACAACGGTGCTTCAGAGCGTCAAGTTGCGCAAACAGCGGAGCTCGTCCAGGACTCGATGGCACGTGTCGATCGGGACGGCAGCCCTCCCTTCGGGGACATGACTTGTGCACTTCGGGCCGACTACGGACGAGCCGTGCCATCTAACTTCGATGGATGACCGAAGTTCGAGATCCGGCTGTGCAGACGCACGAGGCGACGCACACGGTGATCACACCGTCGGTGCTCTACTTCGGCACGCCGGTCGGGCTGATCAGCACTCTCAACCGGGACGGTACGACGAACCTGTCGCCGGTCTCGTCGTTGTTCGCCCTGGGGCAGCGGTACGCCGTCGGGCTGGGTGCCGGCGGCCAAGCCGCGGCAAACCTGATCGACTGCCCCGAACTGGTCGTCAATCTGCCCGACGCCGAGCTTGCTGGAGCGATCGAGGAGATCGCGCCGACGACTGGGGTAGACCCGGTCCCGCAGCACAAAGCGGCTCGCTATCGATTTGAGCCGGACAAGTGGACCCTCGGTGGGCTGACGCCGCTCAGCAGTGAGCTGGTGAGACCTGACCGAGTCATGGAATGCCCGATCCAACTAGGACGTGTCCCGTAAATCCTGGCGGCGCCGGACGCCGCCCAGATCACGCGATGGCGACGTTGCCGACGCTTCGAAGACACCCAGTCTGCGCGCGCCAGCGCCTTGCCACCGCGCGCCTGGACGACGCCGGCATCCACCACGATTTACGGGACACGCCCTCGTGGACGCCTTCCTTGTCGGAGCGTCGCTACCAGTGTCGGCAACGCTCGAAAATGAG
>DOWL01000202.1:0-225 GCA_003519585.1 Nocardioides sp.
CACGCCGAACATCGACCGGATCGCGGCCGAGGGCGTCCGGTTCACCGACTACTACGGCGAGCAGAGCTGTACGGCGGGCCGCGCGGCGTTCATCACCGGCCAGAACCCCTACCGCACGGGCCTCACCAAGGTCGGCATGCCAGGTGCCGACATCGGTCTGCGTGCCGAGGACCCGACCATCGCGACCGCGCTGAAGTCGCTGGGCTACGCGACCGGCCAGTTCGG
>DOWL01000202.1:418-4700 GCA_003519585.1 Nocardioides sp.
CGGCAACCTCTACCACCTCAACGCGGAGGAGGAGCCGGAGCTCTACGACTACCCGACTGAGGAGGACTTCCCCGACTTCCGCAAGAACTTCGGACCGCGGGGCGTGATCCACTCGTGGGCCAACGGCGACGGCACCCAACGCATCGAGGACACCGGCCCACTCACCCGGGAGCGGATGAAGACCATCGACGACGAGGTGGTCCCGGAGGCGCTGCGCTTCATGGGCGACGCGGTCGCCAACGACACGCCGTTCTTCGTCTGGCTCAACACCACGCACATGCACTTCCGGACCCACATCAAGGACGGCAGCCGCGGCAAGGCTGGACGGTGGCAGTCGGAGTATCACGACGTGATGGTCGATCACGACGAGTTGGTCGGCTCGGTGCTGGACTACCTCGACGAGCACGGCCTCGCCGACAACACCATCGTCATGTACTCCACGGACAACGGCCCGCACATGAACAGCTGGCCGGACGCCGGCATGACGCCGTTCCGCAACGAGAAGAACTCCAACTGGGAGGGCGCCTACCGAGTGCCCGCCATGGTCCGGTGGCCCGGGCAGTTCCCCGCCGGGGAGGTGCGCAACGGCATCGTGAGCCATGCCGACTGGTTCGTGACCCTGTTGGCCGCGGTCGGCGATCCCGACATCGCCGGCCGGCTCAAGGCCGGCACCGAACTGGCCGGGTCGACGTACCGCGTGCACCTCGACGGCCACAACCAGCTCGACTACCTCACGGGTGCGGCCGAGCAGAGCCCCCGGCAGCACTTCTTCTACGTCTCCGACGACGGTGACCTGACCGCGATGCGCTACGACAACTGGAAGTTCGTCTTCCTCGAGCAGCGTGCGACCGGGACGTTGCAGATCTGGCAGGAGCCGTTCACCGAGCTGCGATTCCCCAAGCTGTTCAACCTCAGGACCGATCCGTACGAGCGGGCCGACATCACCTCCAATACCTACTACGACTGGGTGCTCGACCACATCTTCCTCTTCGTCCCAGCGCAGACCTACGTCGCCCGGATGCTGCAGACCCTCGCCGAGTTCCCACCGCGGCAGGAGCCGGCCAGCTTCAACCTGGAGCGGGTCCTGGAGAAGCTCAAGGCCGGCGCGTCGGGCGACTGACATGCAGGTGAGCCTCCCCGGCGGCACCTTCCTCATGGGCTCGGACAAGCACTACCCCGAGGAGGCCCCCGCCCACCGGGTGACGGTCGCTGGGTTCGCGATCGACGCGACCGCCGTGACGAACGCGGAGTACGCCGAGTTTGTGGCGGCGACCGGGTACGTCACGGTGGCCGAGCGCGAACTCGATCCGGCCGACTATCCGGACGCGCCGTCGGAGAACCTGGTGCCCGGCTCGATGGTCTTCACCCCCACGAGCGGGCCGGTCGACCTCACCCATCTGAGCCAGTGGTGGCGGTGGCGGCCCGGCGCGTGCTGGCGGCACCCCCTCGGGCCGAACAGCTCGATCGACAAGAAGCTCGACCACCCCGTGGTGCACGTGGCTCACGAGGACGCCGCCGCCTTCGCCGCCTGGGTTGGCGCGCGGCTGCCGACCGAGGCGGAGTGGGAGTACGCCGCGCGCGGTGGCCTGGACGGCGCGGTGTACACCTGGGGCGACGAGAAGCGTCCGGGCGGCAAGATCATGGCGAACACATGGGACGGACCCGACTTCCCGTGGCGCAGCACCGGCGAGAGCGGCTTTCGACGGACCGCACCGGTCGGCAGCTTCCCACCCAACGGGTTCGGCCTCTTCGACATGGCCGGCAACGTGTGGGAGTGGACCGACGACTGGTGGACCAGCACCCACCCGGAGGCGACCACCTCGTGCGGCTGTGCGCCCGAGAGTGGGCGCAGCACCGGTCCTGCGGGGAGCCTGGAGACGAGCTACGACCCCGCCCAGCCCCAGTTCCGGATCGGCCGCAAGGTGGTCAAGGGCGGCTCGCACCTGTGCGCCGACTCCTACTGCCTGCGCTACCGGCCGGCGGCCCGCCGGCCGCAGCCGATCGACACCGGCATGAGCCACGTGGGCTTCCGGTGCGTCCGACGCCCCTCCCCCGAGACCCATGAAAGGCCCGGCGATGACTGACGATCTCCTCCCCTCCTGGCGCGCTGGAGCCACCCGCGACGAGGTCGAGGCTTTCCTCGAGGCCGCGGCCGACGTGCCGGTCGAGCAGCGGGTCGCCTGCTTCGACAACGACGGCACGCTGTGGTGCGAGCGGCCGTCGTACGTGCAGCTGGACTTCTTCCTCGACGCCATGAAGACCGCGCTCCAGGCGGATCCGAAGCTGGCCGAGAAGCCGGAGTTCGCGGCCCTGGTCTCGGGCGACCAGGCCGCGATCGGCGAGCTCGGCCTCGACCGGATCGCGGTTGCGCTCAGCGGGTTGTTCGAGGGTCAGACTCCCGAGGAGTTCACGGCGCTGGCCCGGGACTTCATGGCGCGGGGCCGACACCAGGGGCTCGACCGTCCGATCCGCGAGGTCACCTACCAGCCGATGCTGGAGCTGTTGGCGGCCCTGCGCCAGCTCGACTTCACCCTCTGCGTGGTGACCGGCGGCGGCACCGAGTTCGTCCGCGCGGTCAGCCAAGATCTGTACGGCGTCCCGTCGCAGAACGTGGTGGGCAGCATGGTCGCCTACGAGTTCGTGCCGACCGCCGACGACGGCACCGGCCCCTCGCTACGCCGTACGACCCAGCTCGTCGGGGAGGCCAACGAGGGCGCGGTCAAGGTCAACCACATCCAGACCCAGCTCGGTCGGCGCCCGATCCTCGCCGCCGGCAACTCCGGCGGTGATCGCGAGATGCTGGAGTGGGCGACCGCCGCCGACGGGCCGAGCCTGGCCCTGCTGGTCGACCACGACGACGCGGACCGGGAGTTCGCCTACGTCAGCTCGGCGGTGACCTTCGCCGAGCCGGAGCCCATCACCGACGTCGGCCACCGGCTCGGCTGGACCGTGGTCAGCATGGCGAACGACTGGAGCAGGATCTTCTAGTGTCGTGCGTCCGAAGCTGTTGATCGTTTGGCGTGCTCAGGGTGTGCGCATCGCCGCGGCCCCGAATTCGAGGTCGAGGTCTACGTAGGAGGCACCACCCATCGGCAGCCACCCGTGGCTCCTGAGGCGTTGCGCGACAAGGTCCGGTCAACCTGGATGATTTCTTGCATTTTGCCCAGCCAGGTGGCACGGCGCTCCTAGCCTTGTCCGGACCGCATCACCACGCCCGGCCCAGCGCCGGGCTCAGCAGCACGGGGGGAGGACAGCCGATGCGTATCTGGATCTACGCCGGCCTGGCCTGCCTGCTCGGCGCGGCCTTCATCGGCTCGCTCAAGGCCCCCGGGCTGAGCCCGCACACGGTGTCCCTGGTCAGCAACCTCGGCCAACTCACGGCCGTGAGCCTGGCCGCCGCCCTCTGCTGGTCCGCCTCACGGCACGACGACCGCCACCCCGGCGCGTGGCGCTGGCTGTCGTTCGGTGTCGGCGCCTGGGCCGCGGGTCAGGTCGTCTGGACCTATCTGGAGTCGACCGGCCAGGAACCCTTCCCGTCCTTCGCCGACCTGGGCTTCCTGATCTTCCCGGTGGCCGCGGGGATCGGGCTGCTGCTCTGGTTGGGCAGCCAGAACACGCTCGCCGCCCGCGCCCGCGACGTCCTCGACGGCGTGATCATCGCCCTCTCGCTGCTGATGCTCTCCTGGGTCACGAGCCTCGGGTCGGTGATCGCCGAGAGCGGCGACGACCTCCTGTCCACCCTGCTCTCGACCGCCTACCCCATTGGCGACGTCGTCCTCGGCACCCTGGTGCTGCTGGCCGTCGCCCGCGGTCGGCGCGCGGAGCGCAGCGTCCTGATCGTGCTCGCCATGGGGCTGGGCGCGCTCGCCGTGGCGGACAGCTCCTACCTCTACCTCACCTCGATCGGCTCCTACAGCTCCGCCGACATCGTCAGCAGCGGTTGGGTGATCGGCTTCCTGCTGGTGGCCGTCGCCGCCGCGAGCCAACGCCGGTCCGCTCGGGCCACGGTGACGACGTACGCCGACAGCAGCACGCTCTCGTGGTTCGCCGTCGCGCTCCCCTACGTCCCCGTAGCGGCCGCCGGGATGGCGGTGTCGTACGACCTGCTGCTCCACCCCGAGGGCTCCCTGATGGACGTGGTGCTCGGCACCCTCCTCGTGGTCTTCGTCCTGGCCCGGCAGTTCCTCGCGATGGCGGAGAACCAGCGCCTCTACCGCGAGCTCGGCCGCACCCACCATCTGCTCGAGCACCAGGCGCTGCACGACCCGCTGACCGGCCTGCC
>DOWL01000202.1:4990-5553 GCA_003519585.1 Nocardioides sp.
GGCGACGAGTTCGCGATCCTGCTGCACAACCCGGACGACGCCCAGCACATCGCGGACCGGGTGATGGAGCGGATGCGGCTCCCGTTCATGCTGGGCGAGCACGTGCTCGAGATGACGATGAGTGTGGGCGTCACCCAGCACCGCTCGGCGCCCGTCGCGGCACCCGAGCCCAACTGCTCCCCCAGCGATGCCGGCGCCCTGGGCGACTGGCTGCTCCGCTCCGCCGACCAGGCGATGTACGTCGCCAAGCACTCCGGCAAGGGTCAGGCCGTCCTTTCCGCCAGCTGAGCCAGATGGCCGCGCACGATTTCTAGGAGATCCGTGCTCATTCATCTAGTTGTCCGTACAGGCGCGCCCGCGATCCCTAGCGTCAGGGTCGGGTTGACTCGGCACCGCGCGACGTAAGTCCGATGGACGGAGCGAAACCCCAGCGCCTCAGCGACGGAATGCCGACGCCACTGCGACCCAGTTGGCCGACGACTCCGGGCTGGGGCGCTGCTGACATAAGGGGCCGGGGCACCCTCCCGCCTTGGCGATGTAGAACTTGGGGAACGCTGGTGCGG
>DOWL01000008.1 GCA_003519585.1 Nocardioides sp.
GCTGTCGGCGGCGGAGGCCTTGCCGCGGAGGCGGATAACAGAACCATCCGCTCGTTGTCAACATGACAGGCCGACGTTGGCGTTGCTAGAGTCCGCGTGTTGCCGGGGAGCTTGAGAGATGGGTACATGGATAGGCGCGAAGTCCAGCGTAGGTTGGTTGCATCAGAGACCTTCTGCTTCTCGGGTACCAGAGACTTTCCGAAGGTTTACGAGACCCTGACTCGGCATCACGTTGAGCCGGAGCTCTCTCTGGCCGCTGATCCCGCCTACTTCGGCTCTGCAAGCAACATCGACGACGGCTACGAAGTCACGTGGGACCTGGAGATCGATGAGATCACGATCTCCGCACTCGAACGCGAGTGAAGCGGTTCCTCGCTGCCCGGCAGACCAAGCCGGGTCGGCTAAGCGTGCGCCTGACGTATTCGCCGGGAGCGGAGATGGCGTACCCGTCCGCTCGGGTGAGCCCCATCTACCCGATCGGCGACGTTGCTGAAGACTTCCAGTTGCCGTCTTCAGGGCATCTGGTCTTCCTCTTCTCGCGCAGCGTTCGTGGCGTGCTCAACCGACTTGAGCGTCGCGATGGCCACGGCGTCAGGGTGTTCGCCTCTCACGGCTTGGCCTCCGTCATCGCGGTGCTAGACGCCGACGCAGACGTAGACACTTTGCTCCAGGAACTCGAGGACCAACTTTGCGCCGCTGAGGTATGGCCTCTCCAAGAAGGCACCGTTGTCGAGCGCAATACGATCGTTCGTCACTGGCAGAACGACGGCATCGCGACAACTGAGATCGAGGACATCGCGGCGACGAACCTCCCTTATGAGGTCCGAACTGAGGTCGAGCAGTTCAACCTCAACCTGAAGTACTTTTGGGCGAGAGCCGAGCAGTTCGCGCCAGAGTACGAGGATTTGGCAATCTGGCTTCACGAAGCCGTCAGCGATGCCGCCAAAGCCGTCGCCTCGTACGCACAGGCACACACCGATCCCGCCTCCCTTGCGGATCCGCAGCAGCACTACGGTCGCGTGAGCTTGCTGGTGGAGATCAACGCCTGTCTGACGATGCTGAACTCGCAGGCGATGGGCGTGACCCCCCCTTTGACCGAGGCCACGTACCCGATTGGCGAGTACTCGCTCCTCGGTATCGGTTCTGCGACCCGTGCAGTCTGGCGCATCTATCGCCACATGAGTGACGTCTTTGCCGACGCCCAACATCTCGACCGACTGCACGCGATGCGCGACGGTGCGCCGTTCGACTCCGGTGTCAGGCCGTACAGGTTTCAGATGTCAGCGTGGGCGGACTCCCCACTTTCCATCGAAAGTCAAGATCCCGTTGGACCTGCAACCGCGCCGCGCCGCCACATCGTGTACTTCAGCTCTCGCTGGGGCTTCCATCAGACGGTCCAGTCGGTCAGCGTTAGCTGGCAGTGCATCAACGGAAACGCGGCTCTGGACTGGAATCTGCTGACGCTTTCACACGAGTTCCTTCACGCCCACCTCCGAGAGCTTCTGGACGAGCTCCTGCTCGTGGGCACGAGGAGGAGCTAGACGCCCTCGTGCGGGCTTTCAACTCCGGTGACCCTCAGACGTGGAGCATCGCTGCCAAGCAGTTCCTACTCCAGCAGCTCCGATGGGTCGACCACGGACTCGATCTTGTCGCCAAGCGCGCGCGCCGACGAGAAGGGGATACGAAGGTTGGGCTGGTCCGCAGCAGGCCGATGACCCCAGAAGAGGCGATGTACCTCCTGAAGGAGCGCCTGCGCTTTCTCGAAGAAGTTGTAGTCCACGTCATGGACTACCTCTACTTCTACAACGCAGACGACGAGGTCTTCGTGTCCTCTCTTTGGCATTCGTGGGCTCTCGTGCCGAATGTTCAGCCCAAGATCGACGAGTACGTACTCCGGACCCTCTTGGCGTTGTCCAGCACCTGGACCGATGACGATCCCACGTCTGCGTTCGCTGATGCCTCGGCTCGGTTGGACTCCTGCCTGGCGGGGATTCTCCACAACGGAGCCCACGGGCTCGTTGAGCAGGCGCGACGCGCGCTCAACGATGGCGAAGCCAAAGGTGCCGAGTCCTCCCGGAGCAACCTTCGGACGCGCTTCCAACTCTCGTTCCCACTCGTGCGCTGGACCAGAAGGTTCCTCGTGTCGAGTGAGTTGCACGCTGGCTTGGCGCATGACGAGCAACGAGTGGCGGGCGACCCGGCCTACCCGTTCGACCCCTGGGATTTCCCGGACGGCGACGTCGGTAGTCCGACGGGTTTCCTCTTGGACCGTTTCCGCCGCATGGTGCGGGCGTACGAGAATGACGATCTCGAAGCCGACAGCCTGTGGCAATTGCTGGTGCTGATCTAGGAGTTCTCATGAGTGATGCGTCGCAGTTCGAGGCGCGCCGATACTCGGCGGTCCTCATCGCTGCCGACGACACGCTGACTAGTCGGGCCACCTTGGTCGCGCTCGGCTGTCCAGCGCGACAGATCAAGAAGGTCGACGTCGCGTCCTCGGACTGGGCTTTCGTAGCAGGAAGAGTCGAAGCCGACACCAACTACTCTCGGTCGATTCGCAGCGCGGTGGGCTCCGAAGGCACTTACAGCCATCGGGTATACGCCGCGGAGGGCCAAATCGGCGGGAACCCCTATCTTCTGGTTGCCTCGCCCTATGTGCGCTTATTGGGCGACTGCATCACCCGAATCGATCGCTCTCGAAACCAGGCCGTGGTCTACCTCAAGCCTTCGATGGATCGGCTCTTCGGCTTCTTCGAGTCGATGCGTCCGAGCGAACTGTCGGCGACGCGCATCACAGTCCTCATGGAGGGCGACGTTGGTCTCGAACTCGTGTCGCTCTCTGGGCGCAATCCGCTGCGAAGCGACCTAAGGCACGCACTACTCGAAGTCGCCAGCCCCTACTCGATCAGGGTCAAGGGCACGTACATCGATCGGCGAGGCATGAATCTGCATGCCGACCGCCACGGCAACTTCTGGTTCCACCTTGGATCCGAGGCGGCCCTCGTTAACGTCGCCGCCTTCCTCAGCGCGGTGTCCCAGCACGGCGATCTCAGGGCAACGACCAACTCACCGCTCAAGCGGGTTGCTGACGAGGAATAGCAAGAGATGACTCTCGACTACCTGCAGGATCCTGACACTGCCGGCGACATGCTCGCCGATGAGCTGCACGCGGGGCAGTTGACGCTGATCCTCGGCGCGGGAGTCTCTCATGGGCTGCGCCTGCCGTCATGGGGTGAACTTGTTGTAACGCTCGAGACGAACGCGGGGCTCGAACCGGGACCATCCGACGCAAGCGCAGACGACTTGATGCGACGGATGGACACGGTTCGGAGGACCGTCGGCGACGGTGAGGCGTTTCTGGATGCTGTTCACGCTGGCCTGTACGGGCCAGCTGGACACCTGGCGAATGGCTCATACCCCGAGGACATGGTCGAGATGCGCATGCTGATCGCGCTTGGCGCGCTGGTCATGTCATCGCGGCGTGGCAGCGTGGCCGATGTCTTTACCCTCAACTTCGACGATGTCCTCGACTGGTATTTGCACCTGCACGGACACCGAACACAGATCATCAGCGAGCTGCCCGACCTCCATCGCGGTGACGTTGACGTTCGGATTCATCACTTCCACGGGTTTCTTCCCCTCATGACCCGCTACGAGCGCTCCCGCTGGCTGCTTCTCACCCGGGCTCAGCTCGTCAAGCGGTTGGCGGAGCCGACGTCGTCGCCGTGGTCCGCGATCATGGGCGCGGAGTTTCTCTCCAAGACACTGCTCTTCGTCGGCACGAGCATGTCTGACATGGATGTCGACGTGATTCTGTCACGAACGGCCGATCTGGTTGAAGGGTCACGTCCGCTGGGCTTTGCGCTCGGAGTCAATCTCACCGATGACCGCAAAGCCGCACTCAAGGAAAGAGGTATCGTTCCGGTCTCGCTCGACGACTATGGCGATATACCAAGCTTCTTACTGGATGTGTGTCAGCGCGCCGCGGACATCTAGTCAGACGTGTCGCACCGCCGAACGTCTCGGTCGCCACGTCGGCAACCTCGGCCGCAGCGCCTAGCGTGTACAACCGTCCTTGCCGGCCCAGCTCACGTTGCCGCGTCAGGCGCCCACAGCGGCGCGGTTTGAGCCGCCCGCGCCAAGACGGAAACGCGTGGTTCACAGTTGGTTTGTCCGACTGCAGGTTTCAGGGAGAGCAGAACACGCGTGCGCGGACTCCGCATTGCTGCGCGGCGGACCAGAGGCCTGTTAATAGGACATAGGTCTGAATGGCCTGCGGAGTTGTTGCGTCGGCCAGTTGTGCTCGGAGCTCGGCCTTGGAAAGTGAAGCGCCAGCGACCACCCAAACTTCACGGTAAATGGCGTGCGACTGGATGCGTTCGTTGACGTACTCCCAGTACCTCCCACCTGTCGTGAGCACTGGTCCGCGACGTCGGCGGGGCGTGATTCCATCCCAGTCGTTGGTCCAGTAGTTGTTTCGAGGAGTTTCTGGATTGCCGAGAGTGAGATACCGCAGGTTCTTTACGGCTTGGCTGACGACCTCGTGAAACGCAGCGCCGGAAACTGTGCTCGCGGAACCGCGGCGATAGGCCTTCGCGTGGATGAATGCCACCCGTCCATCGTCACAGGCGATGAAGTCGGCGACTTCGGAACCAAGGTCGGTGCAGAGAAGGAGCGCGTTCGACGCGAAGTGCTGAGGGGCCAGGACTTGCTCAATGATTCCGAACACGCTGTCTTCGGGCCAGCCCTTGGACGTGCCGGCGCCCTTTTCCTTGGTGGCTGTCGACAGGGCCGGCACAGGCGTGAGTGCGCTAAGAATGCCGTTATCGATATCGGCTGGGATCGTGATGTCCCAGAACGAGCCGCCTGAGTAGACCGGACCGCTGGCTGAGACCACCCGCATCGACTTGCCCGCATTGATCGCGTGTAGTAGTCCGCGGTTTTCGTCGCGTACCGAGCGATGCGGTAAGACGTCTAGGGCATCGGACGAGATCACGTATCTCTTCCTGGCGGGTTCCCACCTGATTGATGCATCAAGAGTCGTCTCGTGGCCCTCCTCGCCCAAGACGACCTGAAAGTCGCCCGCATTGACCGGTCCCCCTGTCTCCGCGAAGACGATCGTCTCGTCGGTGGATGGGTCTCGGAAGGCCTCAACATCCGGATCCAGCAAGACGTGGAGGGGCGTGGGATCTGTCGGGGTGTCGACTGGTGGGGCGTACCTCGTGAGCATCATTGGCGAGGGGTTTCTGCTTCGGAGTGCAGTGGCGAGATGCTTGACCCAGCGGTAATAACTGTCGAAGTCATCGCCGCGCCCTCCGGTGTCTCGCACCCGCCCGTTCTGTGTGCCGATATAGCGGACGACGGTGTCGGTGCCGTATCGGACGTGGCCCTGCGCGGTGGAGCAGGCGTAGGTGGAGTCGCCGAGCTCTGCTGCTACCTCTTCGAGATTCCTCGCTCGCGCGCTTCTGGCTCGGATCGCGTAGGCGCTGGTGTCATTGTTCCTGAGCGACACAGCCGTCATGCGGGTCGTGTCAGGAAGTGCACGTTGAAGTGCGTCTGGATCCACCGGCTCGAAGCTCTCGACCTCGAGGGTCTCCGGCGTCATCCCCTCGCTGTCCGAAACAAACAGGTGGCCTGCGTGCAGCACGAGGGCAGTGAACCCAACTCGTGGTTCCACAAAGGCCGTGTCTCTTAGCACCGCGGAGTTGCGAAGCGCGACGAATGGAATCACTCGTGCGTTGCGAACACCGGCGGGGGTCGACGGCGCGTAGGTGCGCCGGTTTGCGTGAGACCACTCTTCCGCTATCGCCGCCGCCAACTGGTCGAGCTGTGCGATGCCGAACGTCTTCGGGGCCGTCCAAACTCGAACGTTCCTCGCATACTTGAACTGCGTCCAGACCTTCGCATCGGTGAGGTCGAGGCGCTCGCGGAAGAGCCCGCCCCAATAGATCGTCTCCGGCTGAGAAGCGAGAAGGTCTCGCACGAGCGTTGGAAAGAGAGCGACAGCCTTGGGCTCAACGGCTCGATCGAACGCCAAGTAGCGCCGCCACGTCGCTTCGACTCCGCTATCAGCGACGCTCAGCACCAACGCGGGTTCGCCTACTTGGTGGCCGACGTTCCGAAGAGCGCGGCCGATCTGTTGAACGACGGCGCGGTCGTTACCGAAGTTCGCGTAGAACGTCACGACTCGGACCCGAGGGTCGTCGAAGCCCTCGACGAGAATGTTTTGCCAAACCCAGAACCTAGCGTCGGGTCTGTTTGAAGGGGCAGGTAGGGCGCCGTACAGAGCGGAGTCTGTTTTGTTCGCGAAGTCGTGGTGGAAACCAACCGCAGTTTCGCCATGCGACTGGAGAGCGCTCACGACGGAACGCACGTCGTCGCGGTTGCCGCAGCGGACCACGACCCGGTCCTCTGATGTGACCTTTGCCGCCTTGAGGTGGCTGAGCAACTCCACCACAAACGGGTTGGCCCCGCGCGTCTTCTTGAACGAGATGAATCTTGGCCGTCGCAGGAACCCGTCGGACTCAGCATCCGCATGGGCGTAGCGGAACGTGTAGGTCGTGTCGACATGGAAGTAGCGATCGTCGTTGCGGAACGCGGTCGCCGTGAGAAGGCACGTTTTCAAGCCAGTTGAACGCAACGCCGTCGACCACTGCTCTGACGGTTCGTAGTGACACTCATCGACAACCGCGAACTCAACGTTCTCGAATGCGTGGCGCATCGCATCCTGGTCCTCGCCGACCTGACGCCATATCTCAAGCACCATCTGGATTGTGCCTACCCAGATACGACGGTTCGATCCGCCGGTTGCAACCGCCTCAAGAAACGCCTTGGCCGATGGGATCATCCGAACCTCGCCGAGCGATCGCGGGCGGGCTGTGGCGAGCGCTTGCCAAACGCGCGACTCCAGGTCTTCTCTGAGCTGCCTCGAAAGGCCGACGCGGGGCGTCACTACGAGGATATCTCCATTGACTGGCTGGCCGGCGATCAACGCGGCAATGACGGCCGACTTGCCAGTGCCGGTTGGCATCGAGACGAGGGCGGCTCGGTCGGGTGTTGCCGTTCGCAGGTAGCGTCGGAGGACACCGACCGCCTCGACCTGATACTTCCGAAGTGACCAGGAGTCGTTTACTCGGGCTAGCACCTGTGATTCGGGCGTTGTCACCCGCGCACATTAGACAATCGGACGCGTCGTGATGATCTGTTTTGCCCTCGTGTCTTGATCCTGGCGGCCTCGATGCCGGGGCTATGTCTTCTGAAGGTTGAGGCCCCACAAGTACGGCCCCGCCGTTGGTCGCGTGGCTCGGCCTCGCCGGGGCTTGGCCCGATGTCACTCCCACCTCCATGAGCGGGCCGTGCGATGCCTCAATGACTCCGAACCCTGCGGAACCGTTCAGTGCAGAGGTGAGTCTTGACGCTGGCCTTGCTACTGCGTGAACGACGAGCTCGGCGGGCTGACTGCCGATCGCCATGATGTGGCGCCGGGCCGTCTGCTTAAGTCTCGCCACGGAAGCGAAGTAGAGCCGGCGCGTCGTTCTAGGCGAAGTGCAGCGCCCGTGACAGCACTAGTCACCACCGCGCCGAAGGAATGCGGCGGAGTGCGGCCTCGAGCTCGTCGAGGCGGATGCGGATGGGGCGCCGGCCGCACTGGTAGGCCGGGATGGTGCCATCGCTGATCCGTCGCCGGATTGTGCGAGTGGACAGCGACATCATCTCGGCCGCCTCTTCGAGGCTGACGTAGATGGGCAGCTCTCTCTTGCTAGCCACGGGAGTGCTCCTTCGCTCGGTGCGCTGAGGTGGGGCCGGCATCGGCGGGCGTCAGGAAACGGCGTGCTTCAGCAACCGTGATGTAGAGCCGTCCGCCGCCGTTCAACCGGGTCCACCGTGGTCCGACGCCGCGTTGGCGCCAGTCCCGCACCGTGCGCTGCGGGATGCGGATGAGGGTGCAGAATTCCTCGAAGGTGATGAGTCCGTGGTCGTCCCACTCCGTGGGGATCTGGATAGGTTCCATTCGGTCACGTCCTGCCTGATTGGATTTGGTCTTCGTCTTCAGAAGCAACAGCGGGCGACGTGGATCGGACATCTGGTGGGCTGTCGTGTTCGCTGGTGGCGCCGCCAGCTGGCTGCTGGTCACCTATGTCCGCGGCCGGCGGCGGAGCGATCACCTGCGGACGACGAGGTAGACCTCGACTGGCGGTTCGGCTAGCGGCCGATCCCGTACGACGGCGGCCTCGCGGCGGGCGCCCGGTGGTAGGGCGCGGGATCCTCGGGCCCGCGGCGCGCGGCTCGGAGTGCGGCGGCTTGGAGGGCGATCGCGCTATCCGGTGCCTTGGGTCCGTAGCGTTCGATTGCTTCCCCGGCGACCGTGGTGGCGTGGCCGGGTCCGAGGTCGGCGCGGTCGCGGCTGAACACCTCGATCCAGTGTGATCGAGCCTCGTCGATGGTGTCGGCGACCAGGTGCGCGACGTTGCGGCGGCGGCCGCGGGTCATGCCGACGTACGCCGCGGCGGCGCGGGTGGTCTCGCCGACCAGCAGATGCGCCGTGGGGACGGTCTCGCCTTGGGCGCCGTGGACGGTCCTCGCGTAGGCGAGTTCGACGTGCTCGCGGACATAGGTCGCGGGCAGTGCCCGCCTTCCAGCACGGCCCTGCACATAGACGGTCTGGTCGGCGTCGATGCCGGTCACGGTCCAGCAGTCGCGGTTCGCAACGCCGAGATCGCGGTCGTTGCGACGGGTGGCCACTCGGTCACCAATGCCCAGGTGCTCGCCGGCAGCGGTGGTGAGCGACCTGGATCCCGTCGTGTGGCCAGTGGTGAGGCGTTGGTCGCGGATGGCGCTGTTGATCGCGCTGACCTGCTCACGGGTGTCGGCGACGATGAGTCCCTCGGCAGTGGTGAGCACTGTGGTGAGGGCGGCGAGGCGCTCGACCTCGGTGGGGTGGACCACGATCTCGCCGCGTCGGAGGAGCGCGTCGAACACCTCACCACTGCGCTCACCAGTGCGCATCAGCAGGCTCAACTCGGCGTACTCGGGATCGGTGAACCGGTGGACGGTCTCCAGAGCGAGCGATGCTTCGGGGCGTGCCCAGCGGGCGGCGTGGTCGAGTACGCCGCCGCGACCGACCGCGGGGAGCTGGTGCCGGTCACCGACGAACGCGACGCGGGCGTGTGTCTGGTCGGCGATGGTGAGCAGGGCGCGGGCGGTGTCCTGGTCGAGCATGCCGGCCTCGTCGACGAGCAGGACGTCGCCGGGCAGCAGCCGGGCGCGTGGTTCGGGTGGTGTGTCGAGCCGGGACCAGTGGCCGTCGTCGTCCCAGCGGAAGCCGTGCTGGTGGATCAGCCATGCCGCTGAGAATGCGTCGGCGCCGACCTGCTGTTCGGCGACGCGGGCCGCCTTCAGGGTGGGGGTGACCACGACCAGCCGCCGGTCCTGCATCGCCAACAGTTCGCGTGCTGCAGCCAGGGTCGTGGTCTTCCCGGCGCCGGCAGCGCCCTCGATGACCACGAGTTGGTGGTCGCCGGCCAGTGCCGCGACCACAGGCCGCTGGGCATGGTCGAGCTGGTGTCCGGCAACGACGTGGCCGACCCGGTCCGGAGCGCCGACCTTCTCGGCTCGTGCGACGAGGCGGGTGAAGAGGTCGGCCTCCACCTCGAGCACCCGCTGGGAGGTGAGTGCGCGGATGTGTTCGGGGACGTCGCGGCGGTCCAGGAGCGGTACGCACTGTGCGGTGGTTCGAGCGGTCAGGTCCTCGGCAAGTTCACGCCGCACCGGGGTCGGGGTGACGATGTCGAGCGAAGCGACGACGCGTTCGACCTCGCCGCGGATGTCGGCGGCGTTCCAGGACGACCTGCGGGCACCCAATCGGGACAGGACGAGGTCGGCGACAGCGTTACGGTTGACTCTGCCGATCGACGTACCGAACTTCTGGGTGCCTACGCTCGGCCTGGGTGGGGGAGTGAACCCGAGCTCGTGGAGTTCGTCGACCCACCGTTGGCGGAGCTCGGTGCCGTCTTCTGGGACGACTTTGTCGGGCCGGGCTGCGGACCAGGCGCGCCGGTCCCAGGAGCGCCGGAGCGCTGGACCGGGTTCTTGCCCCGGGTGCTCACCGCGCCACTCGGCTTCGAAGCGTCCGATGTTTCGGCTGATCTGCGCAGCACGGGCACTGAAGGCACCGGTGTAGGTCGCGAGCTGGGTGACCTCGCCGGTCTCGGCGTCGAGGCTGTACCCATGGGCCGCGAGCGCGTGGCGGAACTCGGGGTCGCACATGACGGCGGCGTGGCCGATCCCGTTGATGGCCTCGATGCTGTCCACCACAGCGACCGAGTGCAGTCCTCGCCAGGCGCCGGCGGCGAAGACGCGGGCGTTGACCTGGAGGTGGAGGTGGCGGTGCGGGTCGCCGGCGCGGGAGGTGTAGTGCCGCACCACCGCGGCCTCGAGCCGTTCGACCGGCACCTGCACCTGCTGCCCACGGGGCCGACCCGGGTGGTGGCGTGCTCGTCCAGCCAGCCGATGATCTCGACCGCGGCCCGATCCTGGGCGGCGTCGTAGGCAGCGGCGATCTCCGGGTGCAGGGTCGCGGCGAGGGACCAGGTCTTCGGGCCGTTGACCACGACCTCGACGAACCGCAGCCCGCGCTCATCGGTGCGGAGCCTGCCTTTGGGCGCCCCGGTCTCGAGGTCGTACCCGGCAACCCACCGTTCGTAGGCGTCGCCGTCCAGCGTCCCCCCGTCCTGAACTGCGGCGATGCCGCGTCCCCCCGTCGTCGGGGGAGTGGTGGCGACGTACCTGGTCGCGACGCCGGTGCCTTCGGCGAGGTAGTAGTCGTCGACGCGGGACCGGTCGGCCTCGACGTAGGAGCGTGCCGCGGCGGCCGAGCCGCGGTAGAACTTGACCCCGCCGTGCACGCCTCGTCACCGCCCGTCACTGCACGTCAACTAGCCTTGAAATGACTCTCGGCCCGCCCAAGTGGGCGGACCGATCTACGGACCTTCGTAGCATGCGTGCCGCTATGTCTGAAGCCGTTCGCGGCTTCGCGGGTGAGTGCCTTCGAGACTCGTCAATCGTCGTAAGTCGCGAGGGTGGTGAGGCTGTTCTAGGTGCGCTGAGTGAAGAACCGGGAGTCGGAATGCGGGTCGGGCGCTCCAGGACGTGGTGGGGCCGACCAGGCTGACTAGGGGGTGCGTCGGTTGCGCCAAACTCGAAAACAGCGCCAGCGACGACCTCATCGGCACCACTGCAGAACGTGCCGGCGCCGACGCGGGGAGATGGCGGGCTATACGACCGCCGTGACCGGCTACCGGCGGCGTCACAGCGTGATCAGGACGACGCCCGCGATGTTGGTGTCTTGCAGTTCCGGCGGTGGCCGACGCCCGGCAGGTGTGCCGCCGGCCACGACGATGCGTCCGATGTCCCCGTCGGAATTCGGTGACGAGTCCCAGAGCTCGTCCACGGTCGGTGGCCGACGAAGGGCCTCCACATAGTTGGGCGGGCTACTCCGCAGACCTTGCAGGACGTGGCGGTAGTACGGGCCGGGGAAGTGTCCGCGGTCCTCGGGCACGTCGGGAAAGATCGGAGCGCCGGGGACGGGGAGCAGCTCTGCGGACGCGGCTGAGAAGGCCCCGCGCCGGTGGTCGGCGACGAGGCGGAAGATGCGACGAGCGATCTCTCGGGCGCCGCCCTGCGGCTTGAGGAGGAAGTCACGCAGCTGGGGGTTGGTGAGCTCGCGCAGGTTGAGGTCCCACACCGCAGGCGAGGGCACTGCCGGGTCGACGAGATCCTCGACTGGCACCGACTCCGAAAGGACCAGGTCCGCTGTCATCTCCGGGTCGTACCACCCCATGTTCAGCTGGTAGGCGGTCACCATGGAGATCGCCATTCTTCGGCATGCCAGGCACTCTTCGTCGGGCTCGGGCTCGGGCTTGGGGTCAGGCCCCGCTTGGGCGCCGTGGCGGCACGCGAGCGGTTCGCGGAAGACCAGGCCGCCGGTGTAGACGGCGTACACGGCCGGCACCTCGAGGTGCTCGGCCGTGCGCAGCAGGTCGCCGAGCTGCTTGCCCTCGCGGTGGGTGACATCGACTCGCCATCCCTTGCCGCTGCGTTTGAGCCGCTTGGCCTGGACGAGCATCCCAAAGCACTCCCCGGTGTGGCTGTCGATCCACCACCACAGGTAGTCGGCGCCGAGTGCGTTGGGGCCTCTGCCCTCCTGGTTGCGGCTGAATTCCACGACCTCGGACGCGGGGGCGGCCCTCGGTAACGGCCACAGCGGTGACGGCTTCCTCGCTCCAGCCGTCGCCGGCGAGATCACGCTTGTCCATGAAGACCTCGGCGGTCTCGCGGACCCGGGTGAAGCTGGCGAGCGCGTCGTCGGCCGCGGCGTCGACGACCTGCGCCGGCCCGGTGCTCATCGAGCGGGCCCAGGCTCGAGGTAGCCGATGGGGCCGCCGCTGGAGACAACCGTGCGGCTGCTCATGATCTGCCTAGCCATCATGCGTAGATGGCCGGGGGCGTCTTGGGCGTAGGTCACCGACATGCCCGGGTGGACGCGTGCGAGGAGCTGACCGTCGTAGTGGTGGCGCGGGGTGTCCTCGTCATTCCTGGTGATGCTGTCGGCACGGCCGAGGATTCGGTAGAGCGCGACTGGGAACGTCGCCACGGTGACGACAAACAGCTCGTTGTCGAGCACTTTCGACGGGTCGGAACGCCACCAGCGCAAGCTGGCCGCCTCGAGCTCCTCGTCGGTGTGCTCGACGTGGAAGCCCATCCAGCGGCGCGGGTCCTGCGGGTACTTCGCGCGGTCGGCCTGCTCGCGAGCGTCGGTTCGCAGCACGGTCAGCGCACCTGCGGTCACCTGCAGCCGTTCGCGGCCGGTGAGCTGCTCAACCTCCTCAGCCTTGATCGGGGTGCTCAGAATCCCGGCCCGCACGAGCTTGTCGACTCCGGCGGGGTTGAGCTCGAGCCGGGCTGCGGCCTGGGTGCGGGTAAGCGTGGCGGCGCGGGGTGTTGGTGTCGCGGGTGGCGCGAATGTTGGCAGCGGCACGTCGCTGTCCCTTCCGTAGGGGCCGGCCCCGGACCTCGGTGGTCTCTGGGCGTCGGTCGCAGCGAGTGTACCCGTGCGTTGACTAACGCACCCGATCTTTGCTCAGGGGCGTGAGGCCCGTGGGTTGGTCAGGCAGCTCCGCCGGGGACAGCGTGGGCGTTGACGTCGCGCAGGATGTCGACGATGACCTCGAAGTCGTTCGGAAAGATCACATCGACGTGCCCGTGGTCGACGTACGGTGACTCGTACAAGCGGGCCGGTTCCATGATCCCGTTGGAGGTGAGCTCCTCGATGATCAGCGACACGAATCGGATCTGGTCGACGGAGAACTTCGTATCGTCAAGGTAGTTCGCGAAGGCCTCGCTGGCCGAAGCCCGGTCGAGCCCGACGAGTGATCTGATGAACGGACCGAGGGCGCCGGCACGCTCGGTGACCCAGGCGAGGTCGACCTGCTGATCACCGCTGGAGGCGATCAACATCTCGGCGAGCGAGTCGAGATCTTCGGGCGTGAGTTGCTTGTTGCGGCGTAGCCGTTGAAGCGCAACGTGGTCCTCGTGCTCCTTCAGATAGGCCTGCGCCTTGGCACGGAACCGCTCCCAGTTCATGCCCGACGTGACCTGCGGCAGGTCGACCAGCGTGGGTTCATCGACGGTGTCCTCGAAGTCGGTGTAGACGGGGTTCTGCTTGGTCTTCTCTACGAACCGGACCAGGCCGCGGAGACGTAGCCGCATGACCTCGAGCATCGGCAGTGCGACGTCGACCCACCACTGGTCGCCTGCGACCTCGTCGATGAGCGCGAGCTGCTCCGCCACTGATGGGATGTTCTTTTTGGGCAGGAGCGCGGTCGCAATCGCCTGGATAGTCTCCCGGATGCGTTCGGAGGCAACGGCGTCGCCTTCGAGCTGGGCGAGTTGTCGGCGGAGCACCAGGAGGTCGAACCGCTTAGCGTCCTCGTCGGGATCGCGGACGGTGGAGGGCAGACCCGCCAGATGCTCCAGGATCTCTGTGGCGTCCTCGTTCGACACCGTGGCCCAGGCCTCCCGGCCGGCCCACCTCTCGACCTGCTCGCGATGCGCTCGCACCAGGAAGTTGTCGAGGGTCATGCCGGCGACGATCTCGTGCAGCCAGTCGGCCGTGGAGTCACGCAGGTGCCGCTCGGCATCAGCACGATCGAGCGCGACGACGAGGCCGAGGCGCGACTCGAAGAGACGCTGGGTGAGCGACTTCTGTAGGGAGCCCTCGGACCCAGGGAGGTCCTGGCTGAAGTAGTCGAGGTTGCCGCAGAAATCGAAGACGAAGAAGTCCTTCTTGTCCTCGCCGGGGCCGAACAGGTCGGGGCGCAGTCGGGTGCCGCGGCCGATCATCTGCCAGAACTTCGACTTCGAGCGAACCATCTTGAAGAAGACAAGGTTGACGACCTCGGGCACGTCGATGCCGGTGTCGAGCATGTCCACGCTGATCGCGATGTGGGGCGCCTTGTCGGGCTGGGAGAAGTTGTCGATCAGGCTCTGTGCGTAGGTCGTCTGGTGGGTGATCACGCGAGCGAACTCGCCGCCGTACTCGGGGTAGGCGACGTTGAAGCGCTGCTCGATGAACTCGGCGTGGGCCTGGTTCTTGGCGAAGACGATCGTCTTGCCCAGCCGGTCG
>DOWL01000240.1:0-22436 GCA_003519585.1 Nocardioides sp.
TGCTTGCCTACCAGTGGGCGATCCTGCACGGGCCGGATCGGCTGGACCCTGACGAGGCCGGCAAGCCCGGTCGGAACCTTCGGCCGATGGCAGGTCCGACAACCCTTCCCCGGCATCTACCTGTGGCGAGATCCCCACGGCGTCTACTACCTCATCGACCACACCGAACCGCCGGCTCCCAGACGCGGCCTAACTCAGGCGAGCGCGGTTCGGATAGGACGGAAGTGCAGCGACTTCGAATGAGCCGCTGAGCCCTGCCAACATCTGGCCGTGCTTCTTGCCTACGTCGACGAGTCGGGAGACACCGGAAACCCCATCCTCTCTGGCTCGTCCAGTTTGTTTCGTACTCGGCTGCGTCTTGATCGAGTCGTCCACCTGGGCTGTCGGTTACGACCGCTTGATCAGCTTCCGACGAGGGGTCAAGACGCATTTCGGCCCACTCATGCGCCAGGAACTCAAGGCCAACTACCTGATCCGCAACGCTGGTGGTCTTCGGCCGCTCGGCCTGTCGCCTAGTCAGCGTGGCCTGATCTACGCATACCACCTCAATCAGCTCGCACGGATTCAGGCCCGGGCGTTCGCGATTGTCGTAGACAAGGCCGCATCTGGCGCGGTTGGTTCGGGATGTCTGGAACTGGCTTGGGGGACGCTCTTGCAGCGTCTCGAGCGCACAACCCATTACGACGAGAACGACCTGATGATCGTCCATGACGAGGGGGAAGACGCCGCCGTCCGCAAGCTCGTCCGGAGGTCTCGTCGGCATCTGACGGCTGGGAGCTACTTCGGTGGGACGACCTTTCACAATCCATTCCGTCGCCTGATCGAGGATCCGACCGCACGTTCGTCCCACGAATCGTATTTCTACAGATCGCGGATCTCGTCGCATATGCCGGCTGGCGCACCTACGTTCCGCCTGGGCCAGGGGCCGCGAAGGTCGTGCCGAGCACCATGTGGAACCAGCTGGGCTCGGCGATACATCGACCGGTCAACAGCCTCTCGCGCGTCGGCGCGCCCGGAGTTGTTGTTAGAAAGTAGAAGCCCCCGCCGAAGCGGGGGCGGGAAGCGCCTACACCGGCCATAGGGCCGGGTCAGCACTTGCCACCAGCATAGCGTGCGCTCTGGCCGAACTCCGCCACCCAGATGAGGCGACGCGCCCAGATCGCGCTTGTCCCTGCTCACGCGACGCTGATCTGGTCACCGTCCACGCTGATCGCGACGTCGGCGAGCCTGTCGGTAGCGGGGCCCTGGGTCACCGAGCCGTCC
Source organism: Nocardioides sp. (assembly GCA_003519585.1). Taxonomy (GTDB): domain Bacteria; phylum Actinomycetota; class Actinomycetes; order Propionibacteriales; family Nocardioidaceae; genus Nocardioides. Next base: position 1,264 of record DOWL01000240.1, read on the forward strand.
TCGATCGAGAACCGGCTGCCGTGCAGCGGGCATTCGATACCGTCGGAGCCGACGGCATCGAGGGCCGCGCCCTGGTGGGTGCAGACGGCGGTGAACGCCTTGAACTCGCCCGCGCTCGGCTGGGTGAGCACGATGCCGGCGTCCGAGAGGACGATGCCGCCGCCGACCGGGACCTCGTCGGTGGTGGCGAGTGCGGTGCCGGCCGACGGCAGTCCTGACGCGTCGCCGTCGGTTGCGTCCGACGAGGAGCCGCAGCCGGCGAGGGCTACGGCGACGCCGAGGAAGCCCAGCCCTTGGAAGACGATGCGCCGGCTGACGAGGTCGGTCATGGTTCCATCCTGGACGATCAACCCATGAGGACCCTGTGAGCCGACTTCAGCCGCCACCCTGCGGACGCTTGACGATCACGGTGATCGCGGCTCGGTCCGGTCCGTGGGCTCGCGTGCCTGGGAGCAGGATCAGGTAGCGGGTCCGTTTCTGGGTCGGCGTCACCTGGAAGGTCACCGTCCCCCCGCTGAGCGTGCCGGTCGCGACCTGGCCGGCCTTCGTGGCCAGCACGACCCGGTCGCCGTCCTGGCCGCCGACGACCGTGGCCGTGATGGTGACGGTCCCGGGCTCGTCGGTCGGGACCGACGTGGCCGACACCTGCGGGTGCAGGGTGACCCGCCACCGATCACTCCGGACCCCGCCGGACCGCAGCCGTACGCCGGTGGTCTGGGTCACCGGCGGCAGCACCAGGGAGATCTGGCCGGTGGCGTCGGTCCGACCGGTGGTCACCACGACCCAGCGGCCGTCGGTGCGCACCTGGAGCGCGACCTTGCGCTTGCGGATCGGCTGGCCCGTCTCCGAGGTGACCACGCCGGCGAAGACGACCGACTGTCCCGGCTCGACCCGGTGGGTCGAGCCCGAGATGCTCACGGCCCCCACCGGCGAAGGTCCGACTGCCGGCGGGGGAGTCTCGGTCGGTGTGGCGGAGGGAACCGCCGATGTGGGAGTCGACTCGCTCGTCGGGGCAGCCGTCGGGATCGCGGTGGGAGAGAGCGTCGTCGGTGACGGCTCGGAGGTCGACGTGCTCGACGGTTCCGGTGATCGCGACGGCTTGGCGGTGTGCGTCGGCGCCGCGGTCGGTGCGTGCGTCGGGGAGGCCGGCGCCGTCGTCGGCGCACTCGTGGCCGAGGGGGAGGCCGGTACGTCGACGCGGTCGGCCGCGCGATCCGGCCGCTGCTGGTCGGGGGCGGGCGGCGCGACCGGCCCGAGTGCCCGGTGTGCGAACTCCTGGATCGGGTCCGGCAGGCTCCCGGTGTACGCCGCGGCAGCGCTGCCGCCGACCGCCAGCGCGACCACGAACGCCGAGCCCGCGCCGACCCTCCGGGCGGTCCGACGGCGGCGCGGCAGCACGATCGGTGCCGCATCCCCGGACGCGCGGGCCTCGCGGAACATCGCGACGTACCGCTCCTCGTCGGCCAACTCGTCGGCCGTGCCCGGCGCGCGCAGAGCACGCTCCAAAGACGCCTCGTCGAAGGGCTGCTCAGGAGGCTGGGTCATGTCACACCACCTCTCGGGCCGGTCGGGCGTCGGGATGTTGAGCCAGGGTCTGGAGCGCCCGGTGTACGGCGACCCGCACCGCCCCGGGCTTCTTGTCGACGAGCCGGGCCACGTCGGCCACCTCGAGCCCGGCTACCACGCGGAGCATCACCATCTCGGCCTGCGTGGCCGGCAGGGTCGCGACCAGGTCGAGTGCGCGGGTCGTCGCGTCGCGCGCCACCGCCTCATCCTCGGCACTCGGGACGAGCTCGCGGGTGGGCAGCTCGGCCGGTTCGCCGACAGGTACGGCGGGCCGCCGCGCCCGCGCCCGGCCGTGGTCGACCGCGCGGTGTCGCGCGATCGTGAACAGCCAGGCGCGGAACGCCGCCACGTCTCCCTCGAAGCCACCCAGTCCCTTCACCACGTGCATCCAGGTCTCGGAGGCGACGTCCTCCGGTGCTGGGTCGCCCCGGACGGTGAGGTAGCGCAGCAGGGGAGGGTGGAGAGTCCGCCACAGGGTCACGAATGCTGCCTCGTCACCTCTCCGAGCGCCGTCGAGCGCACCGGAGAGGGCATCGGGGACAGCGCTCTGGTCCAGCGCCGACTCCTTCCGATCCCGTGCCGCGTCTCAGCTGACCATGGTCCCGCTGCCGCAGCCTGTGCATACCTTGACCCGGACCGCGGGGCTCGCCCCCGGTGGTACGCCGGCCGAGTGCCGGACCACGAGCCGGTAGACGGTGCTCACGACGGGGGTGTCGGTGAGGGTCACCGAGCCGTCGGCGGCGGTGAGTCCGGAGGCGACCACCTGCCGCGAGCCGTGCCGGCCGGTGGGCCGGGCGACGAGGTCGACGGTGGTTCCGGCGAGCGGCTGGCCGGCCAGGCTCGCCACGCCGGAGACCGTCGCGGTCGCACCGGGATCGATCCACCTCGGGGTCGCCACCGCGGTCACCACGGGCCGGACGGCGATCCGCACGACCCCGCTGTGCGAGGGCCGGAAGACGGGAGTGCCGTCGAAGCGCAGCCGGTACGCCGATCGGGCGGTCGGTCGCACCTGGAACTGCACGGCGCCGAAGGCGTCGGTGAGCCGCTGGTCCATGACCTGCCACGCGGTTCGGGCGCCGATCTGCCTGCTCATCAGCGACACCGTGCGGTGCCGGAGGCCGATGCCGTGGGTGCGCAACCGGCCGCGGACGAGGACGCTGCCATCGGCGTCGACCACGCGATGCGCGGCGCGCACCGAGAGGCTGGTCATGACCCTGCGCGGGTGGTGCTGGTCCACGACGATCCGCACCCGGGCGACGCCGCTGCGGCTCGGCCGGGTGGCGGCGTCGCCGGCGTAGGTCCAGCGGTACCGCGTGCTGACGGTCGGCGCCACCTCCAGGGCGACCCCGCCGAGGGCGCCGGAGACCGATGTGCCGACCGGTGTGAAGGAGGTGGCGCCCTGCGCCCGCGCCTCCAGGGTCACGGTCCGACCGCTCGAGTCCTGGCCGCCCCGCACGTGCAGGTCGCCGCGGATCAGGGTCGTGTCTCCGGCCTCGATGCGAGTATGCGCCACCCGGATCGACAGGGTGCTCCCGTCGAGCGGTGCGGTCGCCGCGTGGGTCGGCGCGCTGACGGTGCCCGCGATGGCCGTGGTCAGGGCTGCGGCCGCGACCACCAGGGTCGCCACGCTCGTGCGTCTCCAGCTCATGCTCCACCTCTCGTGTGTGGGGGACGGGTGTCCACCCTCCACAGCGACGCGAGCTGCCCCAGCGTTACATGGCAGCGTTACTGGGGAGCGTTACACCGAGTGCCGGGTCGCGAGCACCGCACGTACCGCGGCCTCGTCGAACGGCTCGCCGAGCCAGGTGTAGAGGCCGCGCAGCACCAGCGGGTCGGCGACGTAGTCGTTGTAGTGCACGCGGTACGCCGCGTCGCCCAGCGAGTCGGCCAGCGCCAGCACGCGGGCCTCGACGTGCGGCAGCGCAGCGGCGTTCTCCGGGCTCTTGGCCCACCAGCCACTGCGGACCACCTCGTCGAGGTTGCGGGTGTTGACCACGAACCGCGCCCCCGGGAACACCTCACGCAGCCACGCGGCGTACTCCTCGACGTCGTCGCGGTACCACCGGATCTCCTTGAAGCCGGTCACCCGGGTGTCCGCCTTGGGCCTCAGCACCGTGTCGACGACCAGGTCGCGGGTGCGAGCGAGAGAGCGCCGTTCGGGGAAGTCGGCGGCGCCGTAGAACGGGTGGGTACGGCGCCGAAGCCGCTCGGGCCTCCACTTCCGGCTGCCCTCGGTCAGGGTGCGGTGGAACTCGAACAGATGGTGGAGGGCGTCCCAGTTCTCGCCCCGGATGAGGTAGCCGGGGATGGCGTTGAGCAGTCCCATCAGCAGCGTCGACCCGGACCGGCCGTAGGTGACCACGAAGACGAACTGCAGGTCCGGCCGCTGGTCGGGCTGCGGCCTGGTCACGGCGCCAACCCTAGTTCGGGTGCCCAGGGTCACTGGCCACAGTCACCGCCCAGTGGAGTCATGACGTCGGCGGCGAAGCGCTCCAGGCCGGAGAGCTTCTCCTCCAGCGTCGCCTCGGGTCCCGAGTAGTAGCGCCACGGCATGGTCATGCAGTCGGTGACGCCGCCGGCCTCGGCGCGGGCGAAGTGCTCGGGGAGGAACGCATCGGTGAGCGCCACGAAGACCGAGAATTCGCCCGCGGACTCGGCGCTGGCCGCGCGAACCTCCGCGAGCCGCTGCGCCCAGCCGATCGCCACGTCCGTGGGGTACATGTCGCCGATCCAACCGTCGTGCCGGGCGGCCCGGGCGAACGCGATCTCCGAGAGTCCGCCGATGTAGATCGGCACCGGGGCGGTCGGTGTCGGCTCCATGACCAGCCGTGGGGCGTCGTAGAACTCGCCGTGGAACTCGCGCCAGCCCGGCTCCCACAGCTCCTTGACCAGGGCCAGGCTCTCGTCGGTCCGCCGGCCCCGGGTGCGGAAGGACTGGTCGAGCAGCTCGAACTCCTCCTCACACCAGCCGATCCCGACGCCGAGCGCGACCCGGTTGCCGGAGATCACCGCCGCGGTGCCGACGGACTTGGCAACCTGGAACGGGCTCCGGAGCGCCGGCACGTAGACGGTGGTGACGAACCGGAGGCGGGTGGTGACCGACGACAGTGCGCCGGCCATCACCCACGGGTCCGGCCACTCGGCATCGGGCCCCCACCGCCGGGCGCCGTCCGGCGTGTACGGGTACGGCGTCCGCAGCGTCTCGAGGTCGACCACGTGGTCGGGCATCGCGAGGCTGTCGTAGCCGAGCCGGTCGGCGGCCCGAGCGATCGGGACGAGTTGGTCAGTCGGCAGGAAGGCCGTGCTGATCGAGAACCGCACGGCGGCATCGTAGAGCTAGAACTGGAACACGTTCTAGGAAGAACGGGCTACTTGAAGATGCTGTAGCCGCCGGGGCCGACGACGAACGCCAAGATGATCAGGATGATCCCCAGGAGGATCTGCCCCCTGAACAGCGACACGATCCCCGCAATGCCGATGACGACCGCGAGCAGCCAGATCAGAAACATCAACTTCTCCCTCCCAGGACCCATCCGGTGATGGGTCGTGCGGAGGGGTCAGTACCCCTCTGAGTCCGGAACGATGTGTACGGCGGCCTCCTCGGCGGAAGCCGCGGCATCGTCGATGCCGACGTCGTCGGCCACCAGGTCGCTCTCGGTGTCCTCGCCGAGGCCTTCGTCGGGGTCGACCAGTCGCCCCGCTCGTCGTTCGCCGACCTCGCCGTCGTCGAGGATGTCGTCGTCCTCGGCATCGGCTGCGGTGTAGGGGTCCGCCTCGGGCTCCTCCTGGGCGATCCGCTGGTCGAGGGACTCGCCGGCCGCCTCCTCGTAGGGCGTGTTGCCGTAGCCCTGCGCGGCCGACCACTTCTCCGGCGGCGAGTAGCCGCGGTCGAGCTCGTCGGCGACGTCCGGGTCGCCCAGGTCGTCGATGTTGCCGGGCTGGTCCTCGTCGTCGACGCTGTAGTCGCCGTACGACTCCCGGTCGCCGCCCTCGAAGTCTGGTTCGGTCACGGTTGAACACTAGCCCGCACAGTGCACCACTTGACTTTAGTTCAAGACTCGTACTAAATATCGGTCATGCCCTTGGTGCTGGGGATCGACTCCTCGACGCAGTCCTCGAAGGCGGTCCTGGTGGACGCCGACGAGGGCGTGGTCGTCGATGAGTGGACCGCGCCCCACCCCGCCGGCACCGAGGTCGACCCGCGCGCCTGGTTGACCGCCGTGGACACCGTCGCGGCACCGCTCCTGGACCGGGCAGCGGCGCTCGCGGTCGGTGGGCAGCAGCACGGCATGGTGGCGCTCGACGCCGCCGGCGAGCCGGTCCGGCCGGCGCTGCTCTGGAACGACACCCGGTCCGCGGCGGCGGCGGTCCAGTTGATCGAGGAGTACGGCGGCCCGCAGGCCTGTGCCGAGGCGATCGGCAGCGTGCTGGTCGCGTCGTTCACGGTGACCAAGCTGCGCTGGCTGCGCGACCACGAGCCCGAGCACGCGGCTCGGGTCGAGCAGGTCCTGCTCCCGCACGACTACGTCTCGGCCCATGTGGCGGCACCCGGCACCCGGGCGTTCACCGACCGCGGGGACGCCTCGGGCACCGGCTACTTCGACGCGACGGCCGACACCTGGCGCCACGACCTGCTCGAGGCCGCGCTGGGTCACGACGCTCACCTACCCGAGGTTGTCGCACCCGGTGCGGTGGCAGGCAGCACCACCTCGAGCCAGGTGATCGGCGCCGGCACCGGCGACAACATGGCGGCCGCGCTCGGCATGGCACTGCGGCCGGGAGACGTGCTGCTCTCGATCGGCACCTCGGGCGTCGCCTCGACGGTGAGCCGGGCCGCCGCGGTCGACGGCACCGGCACGGTGACCGGCTTCGCCGACGCCACCGGCGGCTTCCTGCCGATGGTCACCACGATGAACGCCGCGCGCATCCTCGACCTGCAGGCCGCCCTGCTCGGTGTCGACCACGACGAGCTGGCCGCGCTGGCCCTGCAGGCGCCTGCCGGTGCCAACGGGGTCACCATCTCTCCCTACTACGGCGGCGAACGCACGCCCAACCGCCCCGACGCGACGGGCACGTGGACCGGGCTGCGGCCCACCACCACCCGGGCCGACCTGGCCCGCGCGGCCTACGAGGCGTTGCTCTGCTCGCTGGCCGATGCGGCCGATCTGCTCGCCGAGCACACGCCGGAGCCGGTCGAGCGGGTGTTGCTGGTCGGCGGCGCTGCCCGAAGTGCGGCCGTCCGCGTGCTGGCCCCGGCGATCCTCGGCCGCCCGGTCGTCGTCCCCCCGCCAGGGGAGTATGTCGCCCTCGGCGCTGCCCGCCAGGCCGCCTGGGCGCTGGCCGGCACCGCAGACCCGCCCGACTGGCCCGAGCGCGGCGCCGAGCTGCTCGAGGCCGAGCCCACCCCAGATGTCCGAGCGCGCTACACCGAGCTGCGCCACCGCACCACCGACTGGAGCTGAGCCCCCATGATGAACACAGCTGATGTACCGAACCCCACCCCTGAGGACAAGTTCTCCTTCGGCCTCTGGACCGTCGGCTGGCAGGGTGTCGACCCGTTCGGCAGTGCCACCCGCCCGCCCATGGACACCGTCCACGCGCTGGAGAAGCTCGCCGAGCTCGGCGCGTACGGCGTCAACTTCCACGACGACGACGTGATCCCGTTCGGCAGCGACGACGCCACCCGCGACGCGATCATCGAGCGGTTCAAGAAGGGGCTTGCCGACACGGGTCTGGCGGTCACGACCGCCACGACCAACCTGTTCAGCCACCCGGTCTTCAAGGCGGGCGCGTTCTCCAACAACGACCGCGACATCCGCCGGTTCGCGCTGCGCAAGGTGATGCGCAACATCGACCTCGCCGCCGACCTCGGCGCCCAGGTGTACGTCGCGTGGGGCGGTCGGGAGGGTGCGGAGTACGGCGCCTCCCAGGACACCGCCGTGGCCCTGGAACGGATGAAGGAGGCCTTCGACATCCTCGGCCAGTACGTCGTCGACCAGGGCTACGACCTGCGGTTCGCGATCGAGCCGAAGCCCAACGAGCCGCGAGGCGACATCCTGCTGCCGACCATCGGCCACGCGCTGGCGTTCATCCACCAGCTCGAGCGCCCCGAGCTGGTCGGCGTGAACCCCGAGATCGGCCACGAGGAGATGGCGGGCATGAACGCCGCGGCCGGCTACGCGCAGGCGCTGTGGCAGGGCAAGCTGTTCCACATCGACCTCAACGGGCAGAACGGCCCGAAGTACGACCAGGACCTGCGGTTCGGCGCCGGAAACGTGCGCGGTGCGTTCTGGGTGGTCGACGCCCTGCTCGCCGGCGGGTACGACGGCCCGGTGCACTTCGACTACAAGCCGGCGCGGATCGAGGACGAGGACGGGGTGTGGGTCAGTGCCGCGGCGAACATGCGCAACTACCTGATCCTGCGGGAGAAGGTGCGGGCCTTCCGCGCCGACCCCGAGGTGCAGGCGGCGCTGGTCGCGGCGAAGCTGCCGGAGCTCGCGCAGCCGACCCTGGCCGAGGGCGAGGGCTGGCAGCAGCTGCTCGACTGGCCGCTGCCGGACGTCGACGCGCTGGCGGCGCAGGGCGCCGCCACCGAGCACCTCGACCAGCTCGCACTCGAGTACCTCTACGGCGTGCGCTGACGCTCGTCGTGCAGGAGCCGGCCAGCACCGAACGGCTGCGGCGGCAGAACGTCTCGCTACTGCTCCGCAGCCTGCGCCGCCACGGCCCGGGGACCCGCAGTGAGCTGGCCCAGCGCAGCGGGCTCGCCAAGGCCACGGTGGGGGCGATCGTCGCCGATCTCGAGGCGGCCCGGGCCGTGGTCGAGGAGGAGGCGCGCGGCGGCGCGCGCGGACGCCCGGGGCGACCGGTGTCGTTGTTCGGCGAGCGGTACGTCGCACTCGGTCTCGAGCTCAACGTCGACTACGTCGCCGCGGTCGTCCTCGACCTCGCGGGCGGCACCGTGCACCACGAGACGCGACCGGTGCGGGGCGCGGCGCTGGACGCGCTGGCGGCGTTGGCCACGGCCACCGCGAAGCGGGTGGCCGACCGTGCGCTCGTGGGTGCGGTCGTCGCGGTGCCGGGGCTGGTGCGCGCCGATGATCGCACCGTGGCCTGGGCGCCCAACGTCGACATCCCCGGGGACCTGGTCGCGGCCCGGGTAGCCGCCGCGCTCCGCGACCGGTGTCCGGTGCACGTGAGCAACGACGCCGACTGCGCGGCGTACGCCGAGGCGCATCACGGTGCCGCCACCGACACCGCGTCGCTCCTCTATCTCACCGGGACCGTCGGCGTCGGTGCCGGCATCGTCGAGGACGGTGCCCTGGTGCGCGGTGGCCAAGGGTTCGCCGGCGAGGTCGGCCATATGCCGGTGGGCGACCCTGCCGTGCGTTGCGGCTGCGGACGCACCGGCTGCTGGGAGGCCTCGGTCGGACTGCACGCCATGTTGCGCGCGGTGGAGATGCCGGAGCTGGAGACGCCGCTGGCCTCGGCCGAAGCGGTGGCGGAGCGGGCCCGGATCGATGCCGGGGTCCGCGATCGGCTGGCGGCGCTCGGCGACGACCTCGGCCTCGGCCTCGCGGTGCTCACCCAGGTCCTCGATCCGGCCGTCGTGGTGCTGGGCGGCTACTTCGTGCCGTTGGGCGAGCTGGTGCTCGGCCCCGCCCGCCATGCCCTCGAGCGGCGGCTGGTCGGACCGATGCGGGCGCCGGAGCTGCGGGTCGGCGAGCTCGGCATCGAGGCCGCCGCGCTGGGTGCCGCCGAACGGGGCTTCTCCCAGGTGTTCTCCGGGGAGCGGGAGCTGCCGGCGTAGCCGCGGCTACGTCAGCCCGCCAGCCGAGCCCGGACGTCCTGGATCGCGCTGCCCAGTGCGGTGACCGGGTCGATGAAGAGCGGCTCGAAGGCCATCTCGGCGGCGCCGAGGAGGACCGAGTCGCGGCCGAGCGCGGGCGCGGCGAGGGAGACCGACTCGAACGCGGCGGGGAGTGCACGGTCGGCGAGCCCTTGGTCGATCTCGGCGCGCACCAGACGGTACATCGCGTCGAAGTAGCCGCCCATGACGACGACCTGAGGGTTGAAGACGTTGACGATGCTCGCCAGCCCCTGGCCGATGGCGCTGCCGATGCCGCGCAACTCGCGCGGCGCCTTGGCATAGCCGTCGAGCACCTCGTCGAGTTGGGGCACCTTGTCGGCCGGACACCGGATGGCGTCCGCGATCGCATGCGCACCGACCTCGGTCTCCCAGCAGCCGAGGTTGCCGCAGTGGCAGGGCCGGCCGGCAGGATTGAACCGGAGGTGCCCGATCTCGCCGGCATACCCGCCCGCGCCCTCCAGACGGTGACCGCCCGAGATCACGCCGGCACCGACCCCGACGTTGCCCGAGATGTAGATCAGGTCGCTGACCCCCACGCCGGCACCACGCTCGTGCTCGGACAGGGCACCGAGGTCGGCGTCGTTGGCCAGTGAGACCGGGACGTCGACGCCGAGCGCGGCCAGGACGATGCCGCCGAAGGAGACGTCGTGCCAGTCGAGGTTGGGCGCCAGCCGGATCAACCCGTCGGTACGCCGCACCATGCCGGGCACGCTGATGCCCACGCCGACCATCGGCGAGGTGGTCGGGGCGTCCGCGACCACCTCGCGGACCAGCCCCGCGACCGTCGAGCCGACCTGCCACGCCTCACTGCCGGCCACGATCGTCTCGGCGCGCTGCAGCACCGATCCGCCGAGCCCGACCCGGGCCACGATGACTCGGTCGACCCCGAGGTCGACGGCGACGACGAACGGTCCGTCAGGTGCGATCCGGACACCCGCCGAGGGTCGGCCGGCACCCCGTGAGGTGCCGACCGCCTCGGCGTGCGAGACGGCACCGAGCGACTCGAGCTCGGCAACCAGTCCGGCGATCGTGCTGCGGTTGAGACCCATGCCCTTGGTGAGCTCGGCGCGCGAGCTGTTCCCGCGCTGGTGCACGTGCCGCAGCAAGGTGCCCAGGTTGTGACGCCTGACCGCCTCCTGATTCGTGCCCAGACCGGAACGGGGGGTGGGACTCATGTCGGGTTAGACCCCTGCGGCCGAGCGACGTCGGCGCGAGATCGCGTCGACGCTCGCGGCCAGGAGCAGCACCGCACCGGTGACGATGAAGTTGATGTATGCCGCGTTGTTGAGCAGCAGCAGGCCGTTGGACACGGTCGCGATCACGACACCACCGATGACGGCGTCGATCGCACGACCCTTGCCACCGAAGAGGCTGGTGCCACCGATGACGGCCGCGGCGACGGCGTACAGCAGCGTGTTGCCGGCGCCCGATCCGGGCGAGACCTTGCCGGTGTTGGCGGCCAGCAGCAGGCCGCTGATCACCGCCATCGTCGAGCAGATCACGAACGCAGAGACGCGGATCCGGAGCACGTTGATACCGGCGCGGCGTGCCGCCTCGGCGTTGCCGCCGACGGCGTAGAGGTAGCGGCCGTAGCGGGTCCGGTTGAGGATGAACGTCCAGAAGACCAGGAGCGCCATCACCACGACCAGCATCCGCGGCACGCCCTCGATGGGGAAGTTGGGGTTGCGGCTGCGGTCGACGTTCATGAACGCGACCAGACCGATCAACACCACGGCCAACGCCACGATGCGGAAGACGACCAGGCCCAACGGCGGCCGCTGCAGCCCGCGATTGACCTGGACGCGGTAGCGCCGGACGGTGAGCAGTGTGTACGCGGCCACGACCACGACTGCGAGCACCCAGCCCGCGGTGGGCGAGAGGTTCTTGATCGCCAATCCGCGCAGGAACTCGTTGGCGAACCGGACCGAGCCACCCTCGCCGATCATCTTCAGCATCACGCCCTGCAGCCCGAGGAAGAAGGCGAGCGTGACGACGAACGACGGGATGCCGAGTCGCGCGACCAGCAGACCGATGGCCAGGCCGATCACCGCGCCGGCAAGCAGGCCGGCGAGCACGGCCACCGGCCAGCCCTGCCCGTGATCGACGATGAGCAGCGCAGTGACAGCGGCGCCGGTGCTGCCGGCCACACCGGCGGACAGGTCGATCTCACCCAGCAGCAGCACGATCACCAGGCCCATGGCCAGCACGCTGATCGGCGCCGCCTGGGTGATCAGGTTGGCGATGTTGAGCTTGGTCGTGAAGGTGTCGCTGGCGATGCTGAAGATGACGACCAGGACGAGCAGGCCGAGTACCGCGGGCAGCGAGCCCATGTCACCGCTGCGCACCCTGTTGATGTAGTCGCGGGCCGCGTCGCCCAGCGTGCCGCTGGAGCGGGAGTCCGCGGCGAAGTCGGCGTCGGCGAGGGCCGTGCTGCCAGAGCTGCCGGTGGTGCCGCTGGTCGAGGACGTGTTGTCGGGTCCGACGGTCATGTGTTCAGTCCTCTCAGATGGTCGCGCTGACGGGGTTCTCGGCGATCCCGAGGTTTCCGGACCGGCCGGCCGTGATCAGCTCGACGACCTGGCTGTGCGTCACGTCCTTGGCAGGTACGTCGGCGGCGACCCGCCCGAGGTACAGCGCCGTGATCCGGTCGGCGACCTCGAAGACGTCGGTCATGTTGTGGGAGATGAGCACGACCCCGAGGCCGTGGTCGGCCAGCCGGCGGACCAGGTCGAGGACCTGGCGGGTCTGGGCCACGCCCAGCGCGGCGGTCGGCTCGTCGAGGAGGACCACCTTGGAGTTCCACAGGACGGCCTTGGCGATCGCGACGGTCTGCCGCTGGCCACCGGAGAGACTGGACACGGTCTGACGCACGGACTTCACGGTGCGGACGGAGAGCGAGGCGAGGGTCTCGCGGGCTCGAGCCTCCATCGTCGGCTCGTCGAGCGTGCCGGCCTTGGTCTCCTCGCGGCCGAGGAACATGTTCTGGACGATGTCGAGGTTGTCGCACAGGGCGAGGTCCTGGTAGACGACTTCGATGCCGAGAGCCGCGATGTCGCGAGGCCCATGGACGTGGGCCGGCTTGCCCTCGTAGAGGTAGTCGCCGGAGTCGCGTCCATAGATGCCCGCGATGATCTTGATCAGGGTGGACTTTCCGGCGCCGTTGTCGCCGACCAGCGCGGTGACCTGCCCCGGGTAGACGGCGAAGTCGACGTCGTGGAGGACGTGGACCACACCGAAGCTCTTGTTGACCCCGCGTAGTTCGAGAATCGGCTCGCTCATCGGATCTCCCGCCTCATTTGTTGTCTGAGTGAACGCTCATCGACGTACGCGGACGCCCGGGCCGGGATCGGCCCGGGCGTCCGTGTAGCGAATCTAGTGCGTCAGCCGGTGATGCCGGCGTCGGTGCACATCTGGGCGTACTCGCCCGAGCACACGTCCGCGAACGACTGGCCACCGTCGCTGATCACGTCACCGACGTTGTCCTTGGTGATGGACACCGGGTCGAGGAGGATCGACGGAACGTCGCGACCACCCTCAGAGTCCGGGGTCGTGCCGGTGGTCTCGGCCTCCTCGCCGTTGACGAGTGCGATCGCAGCGTCGGCGAGCGCACCGGCCTCGAGCTTGGCGGACTTGTAGACCGTCATGCACTGGGTGCCGGCGAGGATGTTCTGCAGACCCTCCACCGTCGCGTCCTGCCCGGTCACGGGAACCTGACCCGCGCGACCGTTCTTCTCCAGGACCGAGATCACCGAGCCGCCGAGACCGTCGTTGGCGGCGAGCACGCCGTCCACCTTGCCGTCGGCCTGGGTGTAGAGCTGCTCGAAGATCGTCACTGCCTGCTCGTTGTCCCAGTCGGGCACGGCCTGCTCACCGACGACCGTGTAGTTGGACATGCCGTCCAGCACGGAGTGCGCGCCGGCCGCGAACAGCGTGGCGTTGTTGTCGGTGGGCGAACCGTTCAGGAAGACGATGTTCGCCGGCTTGTCGCCCAGGCAGTCGGCCAGGCCCTGACCCTGCAGCTCGCCGACCTTGGTGTTGTCGAAGGACACGTAGTAGTCGGCCGAGCCACCCAGAGTCAGCCGGTCGTAGTCGATGGTCTTGACGCCCTGTGCGGCCGCCTTCTCCTGGATCGCGGCACCCGACTCGGAGTCGAGGTTGACGATCGCGAGGACCGTCACGCCATCGGCGATCATGCCGTCGGCGATCGTGGTCATCTTCTCCGCGTCACCCTCGGCGTTCTGGATCGAGTACTCGACCCCCGCCTCCTTGAACGCGGCCTCGAGTGCCGGCCGGTCAGCAGACTCCCAGCGCACCGACGACTCGGTGTCGGGAAGAATGACGCCGATCTTGCCGCTGCTGGACCCTTCGTCGGACCCAGAGCCCGACCCGCCGCTGCTGGAATCGTCGCCGCACGCGGAGAGGGCCAAGGCCACTCCCAGCGCGCCCACGACCATCAAGCTGGTCTTACGCCTCACGCGAACCGCCTCCTAGTACTTGCGCCTCCGCCCCCTCGGCGGACGTACGCGGTTTGTTGCGCGCCACAACATATAGAGTGGCGGGCGTCACGTCTAGAGGTGCGACAGAGAGGTTTCCGGCTCGTGACCAAACGGTGACCTGCGGGAGGCCTTGCGGGGGCGTGCGGGGGCCCGCAAGGGGCCCGCAAGGGGGTCGGGTCAGCGGCGGGCGTACGTCGTCGTGCGTTCGACGACGGGCCGGCCGATGCCGGCGCCGATCTCAAGGAGCTCTTGGACGGTCTTGGCTGAGCCGTGTTGGGAGCCGGCCATCCGGGAGATGGTCTCTTCCATCAGGGTGCCGCCGAGGTCGTTGGCACCCGCTTGGAGCATGTCTTGGGTGCCCTGGGTGCCGAGCTTGACCCAGGAGGTCTGGATGTTGTCGATCCGGCCGTGGAGCAGGATCCGTGCGAGGGCGTGGACGGCGAGGTTGTCGCGGTGGGTGGGGCCGGGGCGGGCGACACCGGCGAGGTAGATGGGGGCGCTGGTGTGCACGAACGGCAGCGGCACGAACTCGGTGAACCCGGTGCGGCCCTGAGCCAGGCTCTCGTCCTGGATGCGGGTCAGGACGCGGAGGTGGTTGACCCAGTGGCGGGGGTTGTCGACGTGGCCGTACATCATCGTGCTGCTCGTCGGGATGCCCAGGCGGTGAGCGGTGCTGATGACCTCGACCCAGGTGCGGGTGGGGAGCTTGCCCTTGGTGAGGATCCAGCGGACCTCGTCGTCGAGGATCTCCGCGGCGGTGCCGGGCAGGGAGCCGAGGCCGGCCTCGCGGGCCTTGATCAGGAAGTCCTCGATCGAGAGGCCGGTGCGGGCGGTGCCGTTGACGACCTCCATGGGGGAGAAGGCGTGCACGTGCATCTCGGGCACGCGTTGTTTGACGGCGGTGACCAGGTCGAAGTAGGCGGTGGCGGGGAGTTCGGGGTCGATGCCGCCCTGCATGCAGACCTCGGTGGCGCCGAGGTCCCAGGCCTCCGCGGCGCGGTCGGCGACCTCGTCGAGGGAGAGGGTGTAGGCGTCGGCGTCGGTGCGGCGTTGGGCGAAGGCGCAGAACCGGCAGCCGACGTAACAGACGTTGGTGAAGTTGATGTTGCGGTTGACGACGTAGGTCACCTGGTCGCCGACGGTGTCCTTGCGGAGGTCATCGGCGAGCCGGACCACCTGCTCCAGGAGTGGCCCCTCGGCGGTCATCAGGGTCAGAGCGTGTTCGTCGGAGAGGTTCCCGGGATCCTTCTCAGCGGCCCGCAGGGCCGATAGTCCCTGACGCTCTGCACGCGACACGCCGGTGTGGGCGTTCGAAGAGTCAGGGACTATCCCTTCGGCGGCGGCTTTGACTGCTTCCCAGTCGCCGTAGACCTCGGAGAAGTCGGTGCGTCGGTCCTCGGTGCGGCCTTCGGTGTCGACGGCGGCGAAGAGGTCTGTGCGGCCGACGTTGGCGAAGCCACCATCGGGTTCCTGCCACGGCAGGCCGACCGGTCGTACGCCGGGGCGCGCGAGGCCGGCGAAGGGGCCGTCGTCCAGGGCGAGGGCGGCGACGTGGGCGGAGACGCGGGGGTCGAGCCACGGTTCGCCGCGCAGGACGTATTCGGGGTGCACGGTCAGCCGGGGCTTGAGTGCGAAGCCGCATTCGGCGGTGATCTGCTCGAGCCGTTCCAGCGAGGGCCAGGGGCGTTCGGGGTTGACGTGGTCGGGGGTCAGTGGGGAGACCCCACCCCAGTCGTCGACGCCGGCGTCGAGCAGCGCTCGGCATTCGTCGGCGCCATCGGAGTGGTCGACGAGGTTGGGTGGCGCCTGCACCCGGGCCGTGGGGCCGAGCAGGAGGCGAGTGACCGCGATGGTCGCGCGGTAGTCGTCGAGGGGCAGGTCGTCGGTGTGCCGCATCGCGGTGTCGGGCTTGGCCCGGAAGTTCTGGACGATCACCTCCTGCACCGACCCGTACGCGCGGGAGACCTGGCGCAGCGCCAGGATCGTTTCGGCCCGCTCGGCCAGGGTCTCCCCGATCCCGACCAGCAGCCCGGTGGTGAATGGGATCGAGAGCCGGCCGGCGTCCTCCAACACCCGCAACCGGACCGCGGGGTCCTTGTCCGGTGACCCGTAGTGCGCCTCGCCCTTGGTCTCGAACAGCCGCCGCGAGGTGGTCTCGAGCATCATCCCCATCGAGGGAGAGACCGGCTTGAGCCGGTTCAACTCCTCCCACGACATCACCCCGGGGTTGAGGTGCGGCAACAGCCCGGTCTCCTCCAAGACCCGCACCGCCATCGCCCGGACGTGGGCCAGGGTGGAGTCATAGCCCTGCTCGTCCAACCACTCCCGCGCCTGCGGCCATCGGTCCTCGGGTCGGTCGCCGAGGGTGAACAACGCCTCCAGACAGCCCAGTTCGGCACCCCGCCGGGCGATCTCGAGGATCTCGTCGGGAGTCAGGAACATCCCGTGCCCGGCTCGCTGCAGCTGACCGGGAGTCTCCACGAAGGTGCAGTAGTGACACCGATCCCGACACAACTTGGTCACCGGGATGAACACCTTCGGCGAATACGTCACCACCGCGGGACGGCCGGCCGCGACCAGCCCCGCATCCCGCACCCGCGCCGCCGCCACGCACAACCGATCCAGGTCTGCGCCCCGCGCCGCCAACAACACCGTCGCCTCGGCCAGGTCCAGCGCCACACCACGCTCCACCCGCGCCAAAGCACGACGCGTCTGCTGCGGGGTCGGGGAGTCGGGCACCACGATTCAGGCTAACCAGGAGTGGGTCGAGGAAAGTCCCCGGCCCACCCCCTGGAACGCGGTATGCGTCACACCGAGACGGACTCCCGCTCCGGCTCGGAGGCGCCGGGGTCGACGGTGTTGTCCCCGCGGTCGAGCTTGCTCGGCCACCAGATCTTGCCCCCGAGGTCGAGGTTGAGCGCGGTGACCAGGACGGAGCGGACGACGAGCGTGTCCAGCAGGACGCCGAGCGCCACGGCGGTGCCGAGCTCGACCAGGAACACGAACGGCAGCGTGGCCAGCACCAGGAACGTCGCCGCGAGCACCAGCCCGGCCGACGTGATCACACCGCCGGTCGACGAGAGGGCGATCAAGGACCCCTTGCGGGTGCCGTGCTGCACGGTCTCCTCGCGGACTCTGGTCATCAGGAAGATGTTGTAGTCGACACCCAGAGCCACGAGGAACACGAAGGCGAACAACGGGAACCCGGCGTCCGCGCCGGCGAAGTCGAAGACGTAGGTGAAGATCAACGACGAGATCCCGAGGGCGGCGCCGAAGGAGAGGATCACCGTGCCGATCAGGATCAGTGGTGCGGTGAGCGCCCTCAGCAGCAGCACCAGGATGACCAGCACGACCAGGAGCACCAGCGGGATCACGACCTTGTTGTCGCGCTGGGAGGCGGTCTTGGTGTCGAGATAGAACGCCGCGCCACCTCCGACGAGCGCGTCGGCACCGTCGACCGCATGGACCTGATCGCGGGCCTCGATCACGATGTCGAAGGCCGGCTCGGAGGCGAGGTCGTACTTGATCGGGACCTCGAAGTAGCTGCGACCGTCGCCGATGGAGACAGGGTCGGTCGGAGAGCCCAGCCCCTCGATGTCGGAGACGGCTTCCTGGACCTCCGGCAACTGCTCGTCGTTGGTCACCACCTGGATGGTGTTGGAGCTGTCGGCCAGGTCGTGATCGGCGAGCAGCTTCTGCGCCGTGACGGAGTCGAGGGTCTCGGTGAAGCCGTCCTCGGTGGAGAGGCCGTTGGCGTCGAGCTTGAACACGCCCAAGCAGGCGATCGCGAGGATGATCGCGGTGCCGATCCACACCGCCCGCGGGCGCACGCTGATCCGGTCACCGACCCGCGACCAGAAGCCGGTCTGGGTGGGCTCCGGCGAGCCGAAGACGGGACGGACCGGCCAGAAGATCCAGCGACCGAAGATCACCAGCAGGGCGGGCAGCAGGGTGATCATCACCAGCAGGGTCACGCTCACGCCGACGGCGAGGACCGGGCCCAGGCTGGCCGTGGAGTTGAGGTCGGCGAAGGAGAGGCACATCAGGCCGATCACGACGGTGGCGGCGCTGGCCACGATGGCCGGTGCGGCGCGGTGCAGCGCGAACGCCATCGCCTCGTGCCGGTTTTCGTGACGGCGGAGCTCTTCTCGATAGCGGGCCACGAGCAGCAGGGCGTAGTCGGTGCCGGCGCCGATCACCAGGATGCTCAGGATGTATTGACTCTGGTCGTTGACCACGAGGCCGGCGTACTTGGCCAGGAGATAGACCACGCCGCCGGCCATCGTGTTGGCCACGGCCGCGCAGACGATCGGGAGTATCCAGAGGATCGGGCTGCGGTAGGTGATCAGCAGGATCAGGATCACCACGGCGAAGGTCATCAACAGCAGCGTCACGTGTGAGCCGTCGAAGGAGTTGATGAAGTCGTAGGCCTGGCCGCCGAAGCCGCCGACATAGACGTCGACGCCGTCCATCGCCGTGATCTTCTTGATCTCGTCGATCGGCTCCTTGATCTTGTTCCAGCCGTCCTTGCCGAGGTTGAACGTGAAGTAGACGTAGGCGACCTCGCCGTCCTCGGACAGCAGTGTCGGCACGTTCTGGCCCTGGGCCTGGAGTGCCGCGGCGCCGTTGGGGGTGAGCACGCCGGTGTCGGTGACGCCCTGGATCTGGGCGATCTCGTCGGCCTGCTCGTCGATCGCCGCCAGGTCGGCCTCGGTGAGCCCTCCCTCGCGGTGGTAGGCGACCAGGGTCGGGATCTCGTTGGGGTTGACCTCGCCCGAGAGTTGGTCGGCCACCCGGGTCGACTCAGCCGAGGAGGGGACCCAGGACGACTGCTCGTTGTTCTTGACGTCGGCGAGCTTGCCGCCGAGGGCACCCAGCACGCCGGTGAGCACCAGCATCACGACGAGGACGATCCACTTGGTCACGGGTCCGGTCAGCTTGCCGGCGATCTGGCGGTGCATGGGTGAACTCCATCAGAAGGTGGGGACAGTCGGCATCGGGGTTTCCCCCGAGTTGGGGAGGTCGACTCGCCAACCCTGTCGGACTCATCGACACCGGCGCTTCTTCGAAAGTGACAGGTTCGCGATTGGTCTAGACCACTGTCCGCTACCGGGTGCCACGATGACCGCATGGTCCCGGACGATGCCCGGCTCGACGACGTGATCGACACCTACGCTCGTGCTTGGAGCGACCCCGATCCTGCGGTACGCCGCCAGCGCCTGGCCGAGGTCTGGGCGGACGGCGCGACGTACGCCGACCCGACGGCGGATGCGGTAGGTGCTGAGCAGTTGGCGGCCCATATCGACGACGTCCAGGCCGGCTACCCGGGTGCGATCGAGCGGACCTCGGCGGTCGACGCGCACCACGACGTGGCGCGGTTCACCTGGCGCTACGTGCTCGCGGACGGCTCTGTCCTGGTCGACGGGCTCGACGTCGTGACGCTGACCGAGGGCCGGATCGCCAGCATTACCGGCTTCTTCGGGCCACTGGACTGAGGCGCCGCCCGGCTTCGGTCACGCCGCGCGCGGGAAATCGTGGTACTCCACAGCCACACAACTGCACGGCACCCGGTGTCTCCGACGTCTGTCATCCTTGGCTAAGTCGCGACGGGATGTGCGGAGGGAGGTGATCTGACATGTCTTTTCCCGTTGACCTGTCGTCCACAATGACCGGCGCCACGCTGAACCAGTTGGCCTACTGGCGTTCGACTGGGCTGTTGGTGCCCGAGCTTGGACGGCGGCCAAGGGCGCTGTACTCGTTTCGCGACCTCGTTGCGCTCCGGACCGTGGTCCACCTGCGCCGCAACAGTTCGCTTCAATCCGTGCGGCGGGCCTTCGCGCAACTCGATCGTATGGATCTCACGGATCATCCGTCTCAGTACAAGTTGGTCTCGCAGGGCCGGTCGATCGTCCTCGTACAGGACGAGAGGTCCATCGATCTCGTGACGCACCCCGGGCACGAGGTGTTGGCAACGCTCGAAGACATCTTCGAGCCCTTCGTGACCCAGCGCGGTCGGCACGTGCCGTCCTTCACTGAACCCCGTGAGCACATTCGCGTGCGAGAACACCGCCTTGGTGGCTGGCCGACAATCCGCGACACGCGGATCCCCTACGACACGGTGGCTGCGCTCGTATCGGACGGTTCGATTTCTCCGGACCAAGTAGTCCTCTACTACCCAACGGTCCCGCCGGAGGCGGTCGAGGATGCCGTTGACTTCGCGCACGAGGTGGCTCACGCGAAGGGTGCCGCGTGAGGTTCCTCGTCGACGAGAACATCCCGCACGTTCTGGCCGCACATCTGGCCGGCATCTACCTGGATCATGCGTTCGTGAGCGCGTTCGACGAGGCTGCTCGGTACTGCGGTGTGGATGACGTGGACCTGTTTCCGCGTCTGATCGAGGACGGGTTCGACGCCATCGTCACGAGGGACAAGAACCAACTTGCGGACGCGGCCGAGAAGAGCATGCTTCGTGAGCTTGGACTGCGCTGGATAGGTCATCAGGCGAAGGAGTGGCCCGGCCTCCGCGGCATCGTGCTGACCGTCGCGACGCTCACTGCCGGACTCTTCTACGTCCTCGAAGACTGGCAGGAGGAGCCGCACGCTTACCACTTGAGGGGCGTGGAGGCGCAGCCTGGACAGCGGATGAAGTCCCACCCCATCTGACGAAGCCGGTCGGCCCTTTTCAGCAGGTCAGCAGGTCAGCAGGCCAGCGATCACAGTCCCAGCATCCGGCCGATGATCTCCTTCTGGATCTCGGTGGTGCCGCCGTAGATCGTCTGGATCCGCGAGTCGACGAACGCCTTGGCGATGGGGTACTCCGTCATGTAGCCGTAACCGCCGAAGAGCTGGACGCCGCGGTCGACGACCTTGGTCTGGAGCTCGGTGGTCCACCACTTCGCCATCGAGGCGAGTGCGGTGTCCACCTCGCCGGCGTTGAGCCGCAGCACGCAGTCGTTGAGGAAGACCCGGGCGATGTGCACCTCGGTGGCCATCTCGGCGAGCAGGAACCGGTTGTGCTGGAAGCTGCCGATCGGCTTGCCGAACGCCTCGCGCGTCTTGGCGTAGTCGAGGCAGAGTTCGAGGACCAGTTCGGAGGCGGCCACCGCGATGGCCGCGATCGAGATCCGCTCCTGGGGCAGGTTCTGCATCAGGGAGACGAAGCCCGATCCCTCGGGGCCGAGCAGATTGGCCTTGGGAACCTCGACGTTGTCGAAGAACAGCTCGGCGGTGTCCTGCGCCTT
>DOWL01000240.1:22614-27785 GCA_003519585.1 Nocardioides sp.
GCGTGCACCTCGCGCGCCGAGAAGCCGGCCATGCCGCGTTCGACGACCAGCAGCGAGATGCCTTGATGCCCGGCGTCGGGGTCGGTGCGCGCCACCACGACGACCAGGTCGGAGAGGATGCCGTTGGAGATGAAGGTCTTCGAGCCGTTGAGCACGTAGTGGTCGCCCTTGTCGACCGCGGTGGTCCGGATGCCCTGGAGGTCCGATCCGGCACCCGGTTCGGTCATCGCGATAGCGGAGATCAGTTCGCCCGAGACCAGTCCGGGCAGCCAGCGCCGCTTCTGCTCGTCGTTCGCGAGGTGGGAGATGTAGGGGACGATCACGTCGTTGTGCACCGGGAAGCCGACACCACTGGCGCCGGCCCGGCTCAACTCCTCAGTCAGCACGACGTTGAAGCGGAAGTCCTTGGCCCCGGCGCCGCCGTACTCCTCGTCGACGTCGAAGCACAGCAGGCCGGCCGCGCCGGCCTTGGTCCAGACCTCGCGGTCGACCTGGCCGGCCTCCTCCCACGCGTCGTGGTACGGCGTGACCTCCTTGGCGAGGAAGGCGCGAGCAGTGGCGCGGAAGTCCTCGTGCTCCTGCTCGTAGATCGAGGGGCGCTCAGGCAACGTCTCGCTCCTGGTTCAGCTGGTCGAGCATCGAGGTCGGACCGATCCGGCTCAACTCGTAGCCGTTCGGGTACGTCGGGTGGGTGCGGTCGTACGGCGTGCGGCGCGGTGGCAAGAACCGCAGCGCCCGAGCCCGCAGCCGCAGTCCGCGGTCCACTGCGGCGATCAGCCACCGTGGCTGGCGCTCCATGCCGAGCGCGACCCGCAGGGGCTCGTCCATCAGCGCGATCGACACCCGGCGAAAGCCCGGCTTGAGGTACCACGGCGCGGTGGCCCGCCCGATCCGGATCGTCGCCTCGGTGACCCGCTTGTTGGCCGGGGAGTACGCGAACCGGGCTCGCTCGTACGACGTGAGCAGCTCGAGGTAGCCGTCGTAGGTCTCGGGCAGTCCCTTGATGCCCATCAGCTCGCCGAAGCGAGTTGTGAACCTGGTGAGCGCGACCAGCTCCACCGGGTCGAGTTGGCGCCAGCCGTAGCGCGCGATCCAGCGGACCGGGCCGACGAGGGTCGTGGCCAGGACGTACTGGAACTCGTCGTTGGGGATGTCGTAGTGGCCGTGGATCCGGTTCAGCCGCCGGATCGCGGTGTGCGACCGCTCGGAGTCGACGCCCTCGGCGATCGCCTCCTCCTGGAAGAAGAGCGTGTCGTCGTAGCGCTTGACGCCGTGGTCCTCGAACTCGCGGGTCCGGTCGAGCAGCGCCGAGATCGACGGGACGCCGTAGTCGCGCAGGAAGGCGATGGCCGTCCCCTGGTCGAAGTCCCACGGGAAGTCGTGGCGGCCGGTGAGGGTGACGATCCGATCGCGGTCGGCATCGTCATAGGGGTCGAGGGTCCGGATCTCGTCGAGGTGGTCATAGCGTCCCCGCGAGTGCAGCCGGACCCGCCGGCTCACGACACCCATTCCTTGAGCTGGCGCACCGTCGCCGCCGGGTCGTCGGTGGCCGGGACGATCGAGAGGTGGGTCACGCCGGCCTCCTGGAAGGCGGCGATCCGCTCCTGGACGTACGACGCGGGACCGACCAGGTTGGCGGCCTCCAGCCACTCCATCGGGACCAGCGCCTCGGCCTCCTTCTTCTTGCCGTCGAGGTAGAGGTCCTGGATCTCCTTCGCCTCCTTCTCGAAGCCGTACTGCTGGGCCAGTTCGTTGTAGAAGTTCTTGCCCCGCGCGCCCATGCCGCCGACGTACAGCGCGAACATCGGACGCAGGAAGTCCAGCAGCGCCTTGGTCTCGGGACCCTCGCCTATGGCGACCATGCCGCCCGCGCTGATCTGCAGCGGTGCCAGCTCGGGCGACCGCTTTGCCGCTCCGGCGTCGAGGGCCGAGCCCCACACCTGACGCGCCCGCTCGGGGACGAAGAAGATCGGCAGCCAGCCGTCGGCCAGCTCGGCGGTCATCTCGACGTTCTTGTCGCCCAGGCTCGCGACCCAGATCGGGACGTTGTCGCGCTCGGGGCGGTTCAGCAGCTTGAGCGGCTTGCCCAGGCCGAGCCCCTGGTCCTTCGGCAGTGGCAGCGTGAACATCCCACTGGCCTCCAGTGGTTCGCGCTTGAGGCCGGAGCGGACCAGCCGGATCACCTCGCGGGTGCGGCCCAGGGGCTTTTCGTACGGCAGCCCGTGGAACCCCTCGATCACCTGCGGTCCGGAGGCCCCGAGGCCGAGTACGGCGCGCCCGGCGGAGACGTTGTCGAGGCCGGCGACGGTCTGCAGGATCGCGCCCGGCGTGCGCGAGAAGACGTTGATGATCCCCGCCGCGATCTGCAACCGCTCGGTCTTCGCGGCCAGATAGCCCATCAGCGTGGGGGAGTCGAAGCCGTAGGCCTCCGCCACCCAGACCATGTCGAGCCCGGCCTTCTCGAGCTCGGCGACCTGGTCAGCGGTCTGTCGGGGGTTGCCGTCGTACTGGAGAGGGTAGGAGAGCTGCACCGATCAACTGTGACAGTGTCACTGTCAAAGTGGCAAGGCGTCCATCGGGTGGTCTCCGCCTCGTGTGAGATAGGTATCAACTGACGGTCGACCGGCCAGTGATCCCGCATCGGCGTGGCAACATCCCCGGCGTGACGACCTACCGGATCGCAGTGATGGGCGGGACTGGGCCGCAGGGCAAGGGGCTCGGCTATCGATTCGCCCGGCACGGGCACGACGTGGTGATCGGGTCCCGCGCGGCCGAGAAGGCCGAGGTGGTGGCCGCGGAGGTCACTGAGCGGCTCGCCGGGCTCGAAGGCGCCGGCACGGTGACCGGCGCCGCGAACGCCGACGCGTGCGCCGAGGCCGACGTCGTGCTGCTCGCCGTACCGTGGGACGGCCACGACGAGCTGGTCGCCTCGCTGCCCCTGGCCGGCAAGACCGTGATCTCGTGTGTGAACCCGCTCGCCTTCGACAAGCGCGGCGCCCACGGTCAGGTCATCGACGGCGGCGAAGGGTCGGCCGCCGAACACGCCGCTCAGCTGGCACCGGACGCGACCGTGGTCGGCGCGTTCCACAACGTCTCGGCGGTGGGGCTGTGGGGTGACGAGGAGTACCTCGACGAGGACGTCCTGTGCGTCGGCGACAGTGACGACGGCAAGGCGGTCGCGATCGAGCTGGCCCGCGCGGTGACCGGCCGGGACGGCATCAGTGCCGGCAAGCTGCGGCTGGCGCGGGTGCTGGAGCCGATGACCGCGGTGCTGATCTCGATCAACCGCAAGTACAAGGTGCACTCCGGTATTCGTATTTCTGGACTCTGAATACCCCGCGCAAATTCGCCCCCCCGTCCACGACGGATCCTCGCTTCGCTCGGCCGCTTCGCGGGGCTTCGCCGTCCGTCGTGGCCGCGAGGCCGATCGCGCGGGCGCGCTCGCTACGCTCGCGAAATACCGGGTCGCTTCGCTCCCGCCGCTCCTATCGCCACCCCCGGGCTCAGGTGGCACCCGACATCAGTGCTTGCCATTCCAGCTGTCCCACAGAGCCGCGTAGGAACCACCGGCGGCGACCAGTTCGTCGTGTGAGCCGAGCTCGGTGATCAGGCCGTCCTCGACCACAGCCACCCGGTCGGCGTCGTGGGCCGAGAACAGCCGGTGGGCGATGGCGATCACGGTACGGCCGTCGAGGACCGCGGCCAGCGAGCGTTCGAGGTGCCGGGCCGCGCGCGGGTCGATGAGGGAGGTGGCCTCGTCGAGGACGAGCGTGTGCGGGTCGGCGAGCACCAGCCGGGCGAGAGCGATCTGCTGAGCCTGGGCGGCGGTGAGTGCGCGGCCGCCCGAACCGACCACGGTGTCGAGGCCCTCGGGCAGCGCCTCGACCCATTCGAGGGCATCGACCGCGGCCAGGGCCGAGCGGATGTCGTCGTCCTCCACCCGGCCGGTGACGCCCGGAGGAGCCGCGAGGGCGATGTTCTCCCGCAGGGTGCCGACGAAGACGTGATGCTCCTGGGTGACCAGCGCGACGTGGCCGCGCAGGTCGGCGAGCGGCAACTCCACCAGGCCCACGCCGCCGACGGTCACATGCCCCGTGCGCGGCGGATGGATCCCGGCCAGTAGCCGACCGAGCGTCGACTTCCCGGCTCCGGACGGCCCGACCATCGCGACCCGCTCGCCGACGCCGAGCGCGAGGTCGACGCCGTGCAGGACGTCGCGGCCCTCGACGTAGGAGAACCGGACGTCGGCGGCGTCGAGGTTCTCACCGGCCGGCTGGGCGCCCGTCACCGAGCGGTCGTCGGGCACCTGGGCGACGCCGAGCAGCCGGGCCAGGGACGCCGCACCCATCTGCAGTTCGTCGAGGATCGAGACGATCCGGTCGACCGGATCGATGAGCATCTGCACGTACAGCACCGCCGTGGTCACCTCGCCGAGGCTCACGCTGCCCTGGGTGTAGAGGTAGCCGCCCAGCAGCAGGGTCGCCACGGTCGGGATGAGGTAGGACAGCTCCATGCTCGGGAAGAAGACCGTGCGCAGATAGAGCGTGTAGCGCTCGGCGTCGTAGGAGTCCTTCACGTCGGCGTCGATGGCCCGGATCCGCTCCGGCCCCAGCCCGAGCGCCTCGACAGTGCGCGCGCCCTCGACGGTCTCGGTGAGCGTGGCGTTGATCGCGCTGTACGTCGCGGACTCACGCAGGTAGCCGGCCTTGGCGCGGGCGAGGTACCAGCGCAGCCCGATCACCAGCGGAGGCAGTCCGAGGGCGACCGGGAGGAGCACCCACCAGCCGACGGTGATCGCCGCGATGAAGGTTGCCACCGCGGTGATCACGGCGATCGTCCACTCCGGGAGGGCCCACCGCACCGACCAGCCGAGCTGGTCGACGTCGCGGCTGGTGCGGGTGAGCAGGTCGCCCGAGCCGGCCGATTCGACGACCCCGACCGGCAGGGCGAGAGCGTTGGAGACGAAGTCCTCGCGCAGCTCGGCCAGCACCTGCTCGCCGAGCACCTGGCTGGTCAGCCGGGCGTACCGGGTGAGCACCGTCTGTACGACGAGGAAGCCGGCCAGCACGAGCAGGATCCGGTCGACGTGCCCGACGGTGGTGCCGTCCTCGACCGCCTCGACGAGGTCGCCGATCAGCCGCGGGGCCGCCAGCGCGGCGAGCGCCGCGCCG
>DOWL01000240.1:27904-28203 GCA_003519585.1 Nocardioides sp.
GCCAGCGCGGCGAGCGCCGCGCCGACGTGCAGCACGAGAGAGGTCCAGAGCAGCCGGGGGTGCCGGCGCGCCAGCGCGCGGACATAGCGTCGCAGCGATCGCGAGTCGGCGACCGGCAAGGCAGTACGGCTGCTCACGACCCCACCTCGACCGGATCGGGTGCCGTCTCCCGGGTCACCACGGCGCGGTAGTCGGGCTGGGTCTCGAGCAGGCTGGCGTGGGTCCCGGTGGCGACCACTCGGCCTCCGCGCAGGAACGCCACCTCGTCCACGGCGTCGAGCACCAACGGGCTGGACGAC
>DOWL01000107.1 GCA_003519585.1 Nocardioides sp.
GCGCGCGTCCTCGCCCGCGTTGTCGCGCCCCCCCACCCCCCCCGCCCAGACCGGGTCCCCCGAGCGCAGCCCCAGCCCAGCCCCCACCCGCGCAACTGCTTCGCGGGCCCCCTGACGCGATCTCGGCACCCGTCGTGTGAGGGTGGTCAGCATGCTCTCGGGATCCGCTGTCGCGCGCCGTCTTCTGCTCATCGGGCTGACCTGCCTGCTCCTCGCGGGCGGCCTGCTCCTGCCGTCTCCCGCGTCCGCCCGAGCGCGGGCGGGAGCGCCCGGATCGGTGACCGGCTACGGGTTCGACGCGTGCACGACCCCGTCGCAGGCGGTCATGGATGCCTGGTGGCAGGAGTCGCCGTACTCCTCGGTCGGTGTCTACATCGGCGGTAGCAACCGGGTCTGTCAGGACCAGCCCGAGCTCACTGCCGCGTGGGTCGCCACCCAGCGCCGGCGGGGCTGGCACGTACTGCCGATCCAGGTGGGTCCGCAGGCGAGTTGCTCCGGGTACGCCGACCGGATGTCCTCGAACCTCGCCAACGCCAACCAGCAGGGGAGGGCCGAGGCGGCGACCGCGGTCGCCGTCGCTCGTGGGCTCGGGATCGGCCCGGGCAGCACGCTCTACTACGACCTCGAGGACTACGACATCGGCCCGGACGACTGCCGGCAGGCGGCGCTGTCGTTCCTGTCAGGCTGGACGGACTACCTGCACGGCGCCCACTACGACTCGGGTGTCTACTCCAACATCGCGGCGGCCATCACGTCGCTGGACCTAGCCGACCGGGTTGCCACGGGGGCGTACACGATGCCGGACGACATCTGGTTCGCCTGGGCAAATGGCCGGGCCGACACCGTCACGGACGACCGGGTCCTCAGCGACGAGTGGAACGACCACGCCCGGATCCATCAGTACCGCCTCGACGTGCCCAGGACCTATGGCGGCTACACGCTGTCCGTGGATGAGAACTGGGTCGACGTCGGAGCCGGCTCGGTGCCCTCGCGAGCCCGGTCCGTCTGCAAGGGCGTGGACACCGACCTGCGCTCCTACCCGCCCCGTGGCATCCACTCACATGGACCTGCCGTTGCGGCCGCGCAGTGTCTGCTCCGCAAGCAACACTTCACGAACGCCAAGCCCACCGGCCGGTACGACGCGCGGACCGCCGCCGCCGTGCGCAAGGCGCAGCGCAAGCTGGACCTGCCGGTCACCGGCAAGCTCACCCGGCGGACCTGGGTCGCCCTGCTAGCCCGCGGCTCGCACCCGCTCGTCAAGGTCGGTACAACCGGAGAGCCCGTACGCCGCCTCGAGCGTGCCCTCACCGCCGCCCTCGGCCGGTCGGTACGAGTCGACGGCGTCGTGACCCGGCGTACCGAGAAGGCGATCCGCACATACCAGAAGCGTGCGGACCTCCCGGTGACCGGCGTGGTCACCGTTGAGGTCTGGGCCCGGCTCGTCCGCGGTCGCTGATCCGGACCGGCCGTGCCACCGACGCGGCGCCAGGCATCACCAGGTGAGTTCGATCTCCAGTTCGGCCCCGTCGTCCTCGAGCTCCACCTCGATCTTGAGGTCGACCTCGTCGGGCACCCGTACGGTGACCCGCTTCCCGTCGCGCTCGAAGTCGATGGCGTTGTGCTTGGCCAGCGCGTCCGCGAGCGCGTGGAGCCGGGCCGCGGCCTCCTCGCGGCGTAGGTGCTGCTTCTCGTCGATGTCGAACAGGTCCATGTCGGTTCCTTACTGCCGGTAGCTGCTGTCGGGCAGCATGTCAGGACACCGGCCGCCCGGCACCGTCGCCAGTTCGAAGTGCCAGATCTCGTTCGCGAAGGTCTGGCAGAGGCCGTAGTCGGCTCCGTGCTGGATCAGCCAGTCGTCGGCCGCCGTCGGGCCGATGTCCACGGCGTCGCCGGTGACGTGCGCGGAGGCGTCCGGTGTCGAGACGTAGCGGAGCGCTTCCTCCTCGCTCCCGTACTTCGCCACCGCCTCGTCGAGCAGGCGCTGCTGATGGGCTCGGCTGCGCCACCCGCTCGAGATCGTCAGCTCGACACCGTCCTTCCGGGCGTCGCGCGCGGCGGCCCGGACGGCAGCGAGGAGATCAGGGTCGAGGTTGGTGATGGCCGGTCGATCGCTTCCCGCGGGTGGCGTGCCGGACTGACCGCTGCCCAGGAGTTCCTCGACCGACCGCACCGGGAGGAGCCGGTCCGAGGTCCGCTCGTCGGGCGCGGAGTCGGTGCCGCACCCCCAGGCGAACGCCATCGTGAAGAGCAGGATCGTGAGGGCAGGCACGCCGATGCTGCTGGCGGAGCGGTGGGCTTCGTCGAACACAAAGTCAACGTTGACCGGAGTGCGACCGCGAGACCTCGGTCGCAGGTGCCGAACGGCGGCACCTGGGGACCAACCTCAGGATTCGCGGAGCACGACCACGCTTCGGGCCCCCAGGCGCATCCGGTCGCCGGCCTTGACCTCGGTGCCGACCGGGACGCGGCTGTTGGTGGAGAGCACGACCTCGCCCGCCTGGACCCAGTCGTTCTCGGGTAGGTGGACCTCAGCGGCCGTCTCGCCGGCGTTGAGGAAGATCGCGAACGACTTGTCGACCTGCTGCTCGCCGCGAGGGCCGGGCGCACGGAGCGGCGCACCGGAGACGAACATGCCGAGCGAGGTCAGCGTGTGGTCGTGCCAGTCGTCGCCGGTCATCTCCCGGCCCGAGGGATGGAGCCACGCCAGGTCCTTGGGGCCGCCGCGGATGGTCGGCCGGCCTTCGAAGTAGTGCCGCTGCCGCAGTGCGGGATGTTCACGACGTAGCCGCAGTGCGCACTTGGTGATCTCGTAGACGTCGAGCCAGGCGTCCTCGCCCCGCCAGTCGATCCAGGAGAGCTCGTTGTCCTGGCAGTAGGCGTT
>DOWL01000249.1 GCA_003519585.1 Nocardioides sp.
GGTGGTGACGGCGTTCCAGCCGGCCCCGTCGGAGAAGGCGCTGCTCAAGGGTCCCAAGAACGTCATCGCGGTGGCGGCGGGCAAGGGCGGCGTCGGCAAGTCCACCGTCGCCACCAACCTCGCCATCGCCCTGCAGCGCCAGGGCTGGTCGGTCGGCATCATGGACGCCGACATCTACGGCCCCAGCGTGCCCACCATGCTGCACCTCAGCGGCCGCGTCTTCGCCAACGACGACAAGAAGATCGTCCCGATGGAGGCCTACGGCATCAAGGCCATGTCGATCGGCTTCCTGGTCCCCGACGACGAGCCGATCATCTGGCGCGGCCCGATGGTGATGGGGGTGGTCAAGCAGTTCCTGCAGGACGTGGCCTGGGGACAGCTCGACGTCCTGATCATCGACCTGCCCCCGGGCACCGGCGACGCCCA
This sequence comes from Nocardioides sp., assembly GCA_003519585.1. GTDB lineage: Bacteria > Actinomycetota > Actinomycetes > Propionibacteriales > Nocardioidaceae > Nocardioides. Next base: position 427 of record DOWL01000249.1, read on the forward strand.
GCTGACCATGATCCAGGCCGTCGACATCGCCGGCGCCGTCATCGTCACCACCCCCCAGGACGTCGCCGTGCTCGACGCCGTGCGCGGGGTCGAGATGTTCCGCAAGCTCGAGGTGCCGGTCCTGGGCGTGGTCGAGAACATGGCCTGGATGGACCTGCCCGACGGCAGCCGCATCCACCCCTTCGGCGAGGGCGGCGGCCGCCGGACCGCCGAGCGCTACGAGGTGCCGCTGCTCGCCCAGGTCCCGCTCGACGGGCGGGTGCGGGAGGGTGGCGACGCCGGCCGGCCCGTGGCGCTCGAAGACGGCGGTCCTGGCGAGCCTTTCACGGCGGTCGCCCGCGCGGTGAAGGCCGCCCTCTCCTAGCCCTTTTTGGGATAGCGGACCCCCATGGCTCCACTGACTGACAGCCTGGGTCGGGTGCACACCTACCTGCGCATCAGCGTCACCGACCGCTGCAACTACCGCTGCACCTACTGCATGCCCGCGGAGGGCCTCGACTGGCTGCCGCAGGAGTCCCAGCTCAGCGACGACGAGGTCGTGCGGCTGATCGGCATCGCCGTGGAGCACCTCGGAGTGCGCGAGGTGCGGTTCACCGGCGGCGAGCCGCTGGTCCGCCGGGGGCTGGTCGACATCGTCCGCCGTACGGCGCAGCTGCGGCCGCGCCCCGAGACCTCCCTGACCACCAACGCCCTCGGGCTGGCCAAGACCGCCCAGGCGCTCGCCGATGCCGGTCTCGACCGGGTCAACGTCAGCCTCGACACGATTCGCTCCGACACGTTCCACGAGATCACCCGCCGCGACCGGTTCGCCGACGTGGTGGCCGGGTTGGCGGCGGCGCAGGACGCGGGGATGGGCCCGGTCAAGGTCAATGCGGTGCTGCTCCGGGGCGTCAACGACGACCAGGCCCCTGAGCTGCTCGAGTGGTGCCTGGAGCACGGCTACGCGCTGCGATTCATCGAGCAGATGCCGCTGGACGCCCAGCACGGCTGGAGCCGCGACCAGATGGTGACCGCCGACGAGATCCTCGCCGCGCTGGAGCAGCACTACGTGCTGGTGCCCGCCGTCGAGCCACGGGGGAGTGCCCCCGCTGAGGAGTTCCTGGTCGACGGCGGGCCCGCCACCGTGGGCATCATCGCGTCGGTGACCCGGCCGTTCTGTGGCGCCTGCGATCGGGTGCGGCTCACCGCCGACGGGCAGATCCGCAACTGCCTCTTCGCCCGCGAGGAGTCCGACCTGCGCACCGCGATGCGCGCAGGGGCGAGCGACGATGAGCTGGCCTCGCGGTGGCTCACGGCCATGGCCGGCAAGCTGCCGGGCCACGGCATCGACGACCCGACCTTCCTCCAACCCGATCGGCCCATGTCGGCGATCGGTGGCTGACTACCGGCACGCCGGTCCAGACCGCTAGACGGTCTCGTCGGCGCCCTCGACGTGCTCGACGACCTCTTTGAGGAACCCGCGGGCGCCCAGGAAGTCCGACAGGGAGATCCGATGCTCTTCGCAGGCGAGCCAGACCTTGCGCCGATCGGGGGTGTGGAGCTTGGGGTTGTTCCAGCGCAGCGCCCAGACTGCGGGCGCCGTACAGCCCTTGGCTGAGCAGATGTCGGACATGGATACCCCCGTGGGCGATCACAGGCGAAATAAAAGTGGTGCCGGCCAACCACGGGGAGAGCTGTCCGGCACCACACCGACGAGCGAACCCGACGGCACGACGAGTCTTCCACGCCAGCGCCGGGAATCAAACCGGTTGGGCCGAAAAGTCACCGGTCCTGGGGTCGTGGGCCTAGTTCGGGGTGCCCGGCGCCCCGGTCGACCAGTTCGAACGCGTCGGACTTGGTCGAGGTGGCGTTGGCCATCACCACCGCGACGTACGGCAGCAACAATGCCGCGATGATGAGGATCGGCCAGAGCCAGTGGATCCCCAGCAGCGAGGCGACGATGGCGCCGACGAAGCAGACCGTGCGGATGCTCATCGAGATCAGGTAGCGCTTCTGGCGCGTCGCGATGTCCGCGTTGCGGCTGGCGGCTGCCGAGGTGATGCGGATCGCCTCGGGTTCACGGCCGTGCTCCCGGGCCATGCCTGCCACTGTACGTCGGTAGGGTCGGAAGCCCACGACTGCACCCCACGACTGCCTGGAGGCCTGGCATGACCAATCGCACCTATCGCGTCACCGAGATCGTCGGCACCTCTCCGGAGGGGCTCGCGAAAGCCATCCACCACCGCGGCG
>DOWL01000206.1:0-29452 GCA_003519585.1 Nocardioides sp.
CGACACCCTGGTCCAACGCGTCCTCGCACCCCACCTCGCTACGACGACAGGTCCCGCGGAGCTGCCGCTGGTGATCCACGTCGTCGTTCCCGACACCGTCCTGCTCGGCGATGAGGACGGCAGTGGTGAGGTCGAGGGGTACGGCCCGGTGCCCGGTGACCTTCTCCGCGAGTGGATCGCTTCGCACGCCGAACAAGGCGTAGCGGACTGGGTCACCCGCCTCTACCAGTCCAAGACTGGTGAGCTGGTGGCCATGGAGAAGGGCGGCCGCTACTTCAACGGCAAACTCGCCGAGTTCCTCCGCCTCAGAGACCGACGCTGCCGCACCAAATGGTGTGGCGCACCGATCCGCCACCTCGACCACATCGAAGACCACGCCACCGGCGGACCGACGAGCGCGGCCAACGGCCAAGCGACCTGCGAGGAATGCAACTACAACAAACAAGCCCTCGGCTGGACCGCCCAACCACGACCCGGCCCCGTCCACACCGTCGAAACCACCACACCCACCGGACACCGGTACGTCTCCCGAGCACCCACCGACTAGCTTCCTGCATGCGCAGGCAGGTATCCGGTCCCCGACTAGTCCAGATCTGCAGGCGGGGCGGACTTGCCGACCAAGTCGCGGAGAAGTGCGACGGTGGCGGTCCAGGTCGCGACCGTCTGCACTGTCTCGGGTACCCGCGCAGGGGGCGACTGGTCACCCAGACCCCCAGTGAACAGCAGCCGATGCGGCACAGTCGTGAGGTGTTCAAGCACGTCCAGTCGGTCATCGACGAAGTGGGTGACTCCGAGGGCGGCGCACACCGGACCTTTGTCCGACCTCGTGGTGACAAAGTGCAGGTGGTCGGGCGCGACCAGTGCTTCGCCGACGAAGCCGTTACGCGCAAGCCAGGCACGGCTGAGCGCTTCGATCCTCGGCCCTGCCTTCGACACGATGTGGACCCGGCTGCCGAAGATGCCGACGAGCTCACGCACGGCGTCGGCAGCACCCGCCGTCGCGGGGGTCCCCATCGGCCTGGACCCGAAGAACGATGTGTCCGCGCCTCCGGCAGCCCGCGCGACCAAGACGCCTCCGACGTCCAGCCCGAGGATGGGCGGCGCGGACCTCCCGATCTCAGGGATCACTCGTAGCTCTGTCCACACCAGAGGAATTCACCGACCTGCTCCCACGTCAGCTAAGGTAACTCCACGACCGGGCGTTCGACGTCCTCTGCGGGAACCGACCGCATGCCATCGTCCGTCAACACTGCGACGTCACCGGGGACCAGGACCCGTCCGGTGTCGTCGCCCGGTTCCCAGCCCCCGAACGCGCCGACGACCCCGCACTCGACGTAGCCTCGCGGGCTCCAGTTGTAGTAGTAGTCGTCCGTCGCCCGCTTCGCCCCTGGGGGCCGGCCCACCGAGAGGCCGAAGCCGCGGAACTCATCGCTAGCCGCCCCACTCGCTTCGGCGTCCTCCATGTCGAGGACCTGACTCTTCAGCATGAGATCGACGCGCTCGGCGCCGGAGGCGGGCTGTCTAGCCAGGTCCTCGTCTCGCCACCGCGGGTCGATTGGGGGGACCTCGCCCACGAAGGCGGTCCTCAGGGCGGCGAGCAGGTCACCTGGGATGAGGCCCCGCTCGGAGAAGTGCGGGACGAACTCAACGTGTAGCGAGGACAGGAACTCTCGAAGGGTCCGAACGCTGTCCTCGTGCTCGGTGAGCAGCGCCGTGACAGCCAGGTACAAGTCCCGGTTGTCCATGAACCCATACTTCACCGCTCCCCGGCAGCAAGCCCGCCGCAGAGCGCAAGATCCGGCTTGGCGGAATGACGCCCTAGCGAGCCGGCTCGTGCTCCGGCGCCTGCAGGGCTTCGGCCTCGTCCGCGCTCTCCTGACGGCGGCGTACGGCGATGACGGCGCCCAGCACCAGGAACGGGCCGAAGGCCAGCACCAGGGTGAGCACCTTCTCGACCGGGTGCAGGGCACCGAGGTGCAGCGCGATGAGGTCCAAGCTCATGCTCGCAGTCTGTCACCGACCCCGGTCGGCCGACAGGGCAGGCTCAGGGATGCCTTAACTCGGCCACCCGATGGGGCTCAGCCCATGTAGGGGTAGCGGTAGTCGGTGGGCGGGACCAGGGTCTCCTTGATCGACCGCGGCGAGGTCCAGCGGAGCAGGTTGATCGCCGCGCCGGCCTTGTCGTTGGTGCCCGACGCCCGGCCGCCACCGAACGGCTGCTGCCCGACCACCGCACCGGTGGGCTTGTCGTTGATGTAGAAGTTGCCGGCCGCGAACCGCAGCTCCTCCTGCGCCCACGCGATCGCGCGCCGGTCGCGGGCGATGATCGAGCCGGTCAGCGCGTACGGCGCGATGCCCTCGAGCTGGCGACCGACCTTCTCGAAGTCGCCGTCGTCGTAGACGTGGACGACCAGGATCGGGCCGAAGTACTCGGTGGTGAACATCGCATCGGTCGGGTCGGTCGAGACCACGACCGTTGGGCGCACGAACCAACCCACCTTGTCATCGGTCTGGCCACCGACGACCACGTCGAGCTTGGCCTGCCGCTTGGCCCGGGCGATAGCGGCCTTGTGCTTGGCGAAGGCCCGCTCGTCGATGACCGCGCCCATGAAGTTGGAGAAGTCGGTGACATCGCCCATCGAGATCGCCTCGACCTCGGCCAGGAAGGAGTCCTTCATCTTGTTCCAGACCGACCGGGCGACGTACGCGCGCGAGGCGGCCGAGCACTTCTGGCCCTGGAACTCGAAGGCACCCCGGATCAGCGCAGTGCGGACCACCGCCGGATCGGCCGTGGGGTGGGCGAGCACGAAGTCCTTGCCACCGGTCTCCCCCACGATCCGCGGGTAGGAGCGGTAGCTCTCGATGTTCTCCCCGACCGTGCGCCACAGGTGCTGGAAGGTCGGGGTGGAGCCGGTGAAGTGGATACCGGCCAGGTCGGGATGCGCGAGGGTGACCTTCGAGACGTCGATGCCGTCGCCGGGGAGCATGTTGATGACGCCCGGCGGAAGGCCGGCCTCCTCGAGCAGCTCCATGGTCAGCGACGCCGCAAGCTGCTGGGTCGGCGAGGGCTTCCAGACCACCGTGTTGCCCATCAGCGCGGGGGCGGTGGGCAGGTTGCCGGCGATCGCGGTGAAGTTGAACGGCGTGATCGCGTAGACGAACCCCTCGAGCGGCCGGTGATCGGTGCGGTTCCAGATGCCGGGGCTGTTCGCGATCGGCTGGTCGGTGAGGATCTGCTTGGCGTAGTGGACGTTGTAGCGCCAGAAATCGATCAGCTCGCACGCGCTGTCGATCTCGGCCTGGAACGCCGTCTTCGACTGCCCCAGCATCGTGGCCGCGTTGATCCGCTGCCGCCACGGACCGGCCAGCAGGTCGGCGGCCTTGAGGAGGATCGCGCACCGGTCGTCCATGTCCATCGACCGCCAGTCATGCGCCGCGTCGCCGGCCGCCTTCACCGCGGCGCGCGCGTCGGCCTGGGTCGCCCCCTTCGCCCGGCCCAGGACGTGCTGGTGGTCGTGGGGCTGGACCACCGCGAACTCCGGACCGCCGAGGTTCTTCCAGCGGCCACCGACATAGCCACGCAGGTTCTTCTCGCGGCGCTCCAGCTTCTCGATCTCGACCAGCAGGGCCTCCCGTTCGGGGCTGCCGGGCGCGTAGGTCAGGTTCGGCTCGTTCGTGGGAGCCGGAGGGAACGTGATGGCGTCCATGCCGCCAACCTAGCCGTGACCCTCAGGACGACAACAAGTCGTCGATCTCCTGGGTGGCGTACCAGCCCAGGTCGTCTTCCGCGTCGGCGTCGGCCGGGCGGTCCTCGGGGTCGGCGTGGACGGCGACCACGTCGCGCAGGGGTACGTCGCCGTCGGGGTCGTCCACGTCGGCGACGACCACCACCCGCCGACCCGGGCCGTCGAGCAGTGCCGCCGCGTCGACCGCGGCGGCGACCAGCGCGGCGTACTCCTGCTCCTCGCCGTCACCGTCGGCGACGTACCGCTCTGCCGTGGCCGGCAGCGACCCGTCGTCGCGCAACCGGGCCAGGCCGGCGAGCGTGGTGGGGAGGTAGATCCTCACGGTCGGCTCACGGCTTGGGGACGGCCTTCTTGCGGCGGCCACGCGGGATCTTGGGGCGGCCCCCGGTGGCGGTGTCGAGCAGTTCGGCCAGCGCCTCGGTCACGCACTGGCCGAGGACGTCGACATCGGGCACGAGGTCGCGGTCGGCGGTGATGCCGTAGAAGACCGCTCCGTCGTACGACGTCACGCCGATCGCGAGGGCGTGCTGCGGCAGCAGCGGTGGGATCGGGAAGGTGCGCACCATCCGCGCACCGGCGGCGTAGAGCGGCGACTGCGGCCCGGGCACGTTGGTGATCGAGATCTGGAAGTCGCGCCTCACCTCGGCGGCGGCCACCCGCGAGCCGATCGCGTGGAAGGTGGTCGGCGCGAACCCCGCGATCCCGGCCAGCCGGTTGGCCGCGACCGCCCGGCCCGTCTCCTTGTGCGCCTGGAAGGAGTAGGAGACCTGGTGGAGGCGCACCACGGGGCTCGCCTCGGCGGTCGGCAGCGTGACGAAGTGCGGCGCGATCTGGCTGCCGAGGGAGGTCGCTTCCAGTTCGCGGTCGATGACCGAGACCGGCACCACCGCCTGGATCTGGCGCAGCCCGCCCATCGACTCCGAGCGGGTCATCAGCCACGCGCGCAGCCCGCCGGTCACCGTGGCCAGGATGACGTCGTTGACGGTGCCACCGTGGGCGTCGCGGATCGTCCGGTAGTCGTCGAGCCGCGTCTCCACGCCCACGATGCGCCGTTGCTGGGACAACTCGCCGGTCAAGGCGTTGCCCCGGTCGGGGCGGCGTCCGGCCAGCCCGGCGACCACCCGGCCGGCGCCCGCGGCGAACCGGTCGGCGGTGCGCAGCACCGAACCCACCGCGTGCTGGGCCGTGTCGAGCGCGACGCCGCGCTCGGTGATCAGGTCGTGGAGGGCACTGGCCACCAACCCGGCCGGCGACGGGTGCCGGTGCGGATGCCACTCGTCGTTGCCCAGGAGTTGTACGTCGGGATCCTTGTCGAGCAGCACCTGCCCTAGGTCGACGGTCTCCACACCGTCGACCAGCGCCTGGTGGGTCTTGTAGAGCAGCGCGACCCGGCCGTCGGCCAGCCCCTCGACGAAGTAGATCTCCCAGAGCGGTCTGCTCCGGTCGAGGGGTCGGGAGACGATGCGGGACACGAGCTCGCGCAGCTGCTCGGTGCTGCCCGGCCGCGGCAGGGCGGAGCGGCGTACATGGTAGCCGATGTCGAAGTGGTCGTCGTCGACCCAGACCGGGTTGGCGAGGTGGCCCGGCACCTCCTGCACCCGCTGGCGGTAGCGCGGCACGAAGGGGATCCGGTCGAGGATCAGCGCGACGAAGCGGTCGTAGTCGAAACCCCCTCCGGGACCGGACGGGTCGCCCGGATCGAAGACCTCCACCGTCGCGTTGTGGCACGGCGCAGTCGGCGTCTCGTTCTCGAGGAACGCGAGGTCGCGTGATCGCACCCGGTCGTTCACCGCGCGCACCCCCGATCCTCGTGTTTGGCCGTCATGGGATTCTTACAGAGGTCTCAGGACGCCCCTGCGATCAGTCACGATCATGGGTCACCGGACTCCGGTCCACCCAGCCACTCACCAGGAGGTCGGTCCCTGATGCGTCATGCGCTCGTGGTCCTCGCCCTGGTCGTCTCCGTCACCGGCCTCGCGGGCTGCGGCGACGACGACTCGTCCGCTGCCTCAGGGGGCAGCGACAAGGAGCTGCCCACCAAGACCATCGACGTCACCTTCGAGGGCGACGACGTCACCCCCAACGGCGACCGGGTCGAGGTGGAGGTCGGTCAGCCGATCGAGTTCGTGGTCAAGGCCGACACCGAGGGCGAGATCCACGTGCACTCCGACCCCGAGCACGAGTTCGAGTACGGCGCCGGCACCACCACGCTGACGCCGTTCACGATCGACAAGCCCGGCATCGTCGAGGTGGAGTCGCACCAGCTCGAGAAGACCATCGTCCAGCTCGAAGTGAAGTAACCCGTCCTCGTGGACCCGGTCTCCCCGTCCTGGGGCGAACTGTTCGCGCACGGGATCGGCGGTCAGAAGGACCTGCCGATCCCGCTCGAACTGACCATCGCCGGCGCGGTCGCGGCACTGACCGTGAGCTTCACGGTGCTGGCGATCGCCTGGCGCACCCCGCGGTACGACGAGACCAACGGACGCCCTGCGCCCCCGCGGCTCGTGACCCTGGTCGGGTCGCGGCCGTGGTTCTACGCGCTCCGCACGCTCGGCATGCTCGCCTTCGCCTACACCGCGATGGTGGCGGTGGCCGGCGAGGACAGCCTGATCAACCCGCTGTTCGGCATCTTCTACGTCCTGTTGTGGGTCGGCTTCGTCCCGGTGTCGCTGCTGTTCGGGCCGGCGTACAAGGCGATCAGCCCGGTGCGCACCATCAACGCCGGCTTCGCCCGGCTCACCGGCAGCGACCCCGAGCGCGGCGTCTTCGAGTACCCCGCCTGGCTCGGCCACTGGCCGGCGGCGATCGGCCTCTACGCGTTCGTGTGGATGGAGCTGGTCTACCCCTTCGCGACCGAGCTGGGGCCGGTCCGGCTCTGGCTGGCGATCTACGTCGCGGCGATGCTGGTCGGCGGCACCCTGTTCGGCAACCGCTTCTACGAGATGGGCGACCCCTTCGAGGTCTTCTCCACGCTGGTCGCCCGGATGTCGATCTGGGGCCGACGCGGCGACGAGCTGGTGATCCGCAGCCCGCTGGCCAACCTGGCGAACACTCCCGTACGGCCGGGACTGGTGGCCGTCGTCGCCGTCCTGTTCGGCAGCACCGCGTTCGACTCCTTCAAGGACTCCATTCGCTGGGTGAAGTTCATCCAGGGTGACTACGTCCAGGACCACGACCTCGGGCTGCTGTTCGGCAACCTCGGCCTGCTGAGCTTCGTGCTCATGGTGGCCGTGGTCTTCACGGTCGGCACCATGCTCACCGGCGTCGGCCCCGAGATGCGACGCCGCGACCTGCCCGGACAGTTCGCGCACTCCATCGTGCCGATCGTCATCGGCTACGTCATCGCGCACTACCTGACCTACCTGCTCGAGGTCGGCCAGCAGACGATCATCTACATGAGCGACCCCTTCAGCAACGGGTCCAACTGGTTCGGCACCGCCAACTGGACGGTGTCCTACTACTTCTCCCTCCATCCGAGTCTGCTCGCGGTCATCAAGGTGCTCGCGGTGGTCACCGGCCATGTCGTCGGCGTGATCGCCGCCCACGACCGCGCCATCCAGCTCCTGCCCAAGAAGCACCAGCTCACCGGCCAACTCCCCCTGCTCGTGGTGATGATCTGCTTCACCGCCGGTGGGCTCTACCTGCTGTTCGCGGCGTAGATCTCTTACGCTGCGGGGGTGCCCGCCCACCTGCTCGCCTTCGCCGGCCTGTGCGCCGTCCTCGTGGCCATCCCCGGACCAGCGGTGGTGCTGGTGATGAAGAGTGCCGTCGCGCGGGGCCGGCGTACGGCGCTGGTCACCGCGGCCGGCGTCTTCGTGGCCGACCTGATCTGGGTGCTGGCATCGGTCGTGGGGCTGACCGCACTGCTGGTGTCCTCCCAGACCGCGTTCGAAGTACTGAGGTACGCCGGCGCGGCGTACCTGCTCTACCTCGGGGTGCGGTTGCTGCTGACCCGCGACGTGGACTCGCTGCGCGGCTCGGTCACGCTGCCGAGCGTGACCTGGCGACGGGCGTTCACCGAGGGGCTGCTGTGCGACCTGTCGAACCCCAAGACGCTGATCGTCTTCGCGAGCGTCATCCCGCAATTCCTCGCGGTCGGATCGAGCGGCCCGCTCGACGCGCTGGTGCTGGGCGTGGTGTTCGCCGTGCTGGGCTTCGGGTCGCTGCTGATCTACTCGGTCGTCTTCGGCGCGGCCCGCGGACTGGTGTCGCAGGCCCGGGTGTTCCGGGCCGTCATGCGCGGAGGCGGGGCGCTGCTCGCCGCCTTCGGCGTGGCGTTGGTCGTCGAGCAGCCGTCCTGACGTCGAGCACCCCATCGGCCACGGCCGTGATCGCGGCCGCCAGCGGACTCTCGGCGTCGATCTCGAAGAGTCCACGACCGGCGACGAGCGCTCGGTCGACCGCGGGGCGATCCTCGGGCAGGAAGTGCAACCCCTCCGGCCGGACGAAGCCGGCCAGCAGTTGACCCACGTGCCGCTCGGTCCAACCGATCGTGGGCCGCATCCGGTTGACCACGACGTGGAGCGGGGTCGCCGGCTGGCGATCGCGGACCTCGACCAGCGCGCGTGTCAACCGCCCCAGGCCGACCGGGTCGGCGGTGCCGACCACCACGATCTCGTCGGCACAGCCGAGAGCTGCCACCGTGAGGTGGTGTCGCCCCGGCCGGCCACTGGCGTCGTCGTCGTCAAGGCAGAACCCGGTGTCGACCACGACGTGGCCGTGCGAGCGGGCGATGTCGACGAGCAGTTCGACCGTGCCGGGTCGGACCTCGGTCCACCGGTCCGCCCGGGGCAGACCGGTGACGACAGTGAACCGGGGGTCGAGCGCTCGCTGGACGCTGTTGAACCGTTCGTGGAGCAGGCCGCTGCCGGCCAGCCGGGCGGCGGCGAGCAGACCGGACACCTCGTCGAGCACGCCCAGGACCTGCGCGACCGTCCCGCCGTACGGATCGACGTCGATCAGGGTCGTCCGGGCGTCTCGGGTCAGGGCACCGGCGAGCGAGGTGGCCACGGTGGTCCGGCCGGGGGCGCCGGTCGGGCCGAACACGACGATCACCCGCCCGCGGAGCGCTGGGTCGGGCTCCTCGACCACCGGCTCCTCGGATGGCGTCGCCGGCCCCGGCGAGGCGGGCGCGGCGTGTTCGGTGAGCACCGCTCCCGGCAGAGCCTCCAGGTCGGTATCGGCAACGGTGGCCCGTACGCCGATGCGAGCCGCCCGGACGGCGCCCTCCTCGCCGGGCGACGAGACGACGGCGATGGCGCGGACGCCGTGGACCTGCAGGTGGTCGACCGCGAGCAGGTCGAACCCCGGCGCCTCGAGCGCGATCACGGCGGTGTCGGCCTGACCGGACGCAGCCGTGGCCAGCAGGTCGTCGACGTCCACGCACCGCTTGAGGACCACCAGGTCGCGGCGGCCGTTGAGCGCGGCGAGCGCCTGGGTCTCCCAGCCCGCGCCCCCGGCGAGCAGCAGGACCACCTTCACCCGCGCCTCACGATGGTGAGGCTCGGGGCGTCGTAGCGGGCCAGGCGGGCGAAGAACGCCGCGACGTCCTCGGCCGGCACGGCCAGCACCAGTTGGCGCTTCCCGCTGGTGCCGAACGACGAGGCCAGCTCGGGCGCGTCGACGACGGTGACCTCGGCCAGCGCCGGTCCCTCCGGCGCCGGCACCGGCGTCGGGCCCTGTGCGGGGGCGGCCGCGGCGCCCAGCGGCGCCACGACGTACACGTCGACGACGGCGCCGGGCTGGATGCTCGGCGGGATCAGTTCGGGCTCGACCGCGACCGGCACCTCGACGCGTCCGCTCTGATCGGGCTCACCGACGGCGCGCCGAGGCAGCAGTTCGCCCGCACCGACGGCGCGGACCAGTTCGAGGTCGGGTGGCAGCCGGTCGGCGACCGCGAAGTAGCCGGCGAGCGCTGAGCGGTCCGCGAACCGGACCCACTGCACCACCAGGTCTTCGGCCTCCACCCGCTGGCCGACACCGAGATCCGCGGCGGCCGCCCACACCTGGACGGTGTCGTCGGCCGCGGCGAGCGTCCGGGAGCCGACGACCACGCTGACCGCGACCAGGACCACGCCGACCCACAGGCGCGGGTCGCGCCAACCCGATCGGTGCCCGCGAACGGCGGACGGGACATCGACACCAGGCGGCGGCACCACACCGACAGGTGCGGTCGCCGTGGCTTCCCCGAGATTGCGAACCACGCCCACATGGTGCCCAGTCGCACCGAACCTCGCCAACGGTCGTCCACAGATCGTGCGCCCTGAGCCTTCTGGGTTGGCAGAGATGTCACGATGGCGGCATGGGCGACCTCCCCCGCTTCCTCACGCTGGCCGACGTGGCCGAGGTGCTCAACACCTCGGTGGCCCAGGTCTACGCCATGGTGCGCCGCGAGGAGCTCCGGGCGATCAAGATCGGCGGCCGCGGACAGTGGCGGGTCAGCGAGGCCGATCTCGAGGCGTATATCGCTGCCCAGTACACCGCCACCAGCGAGTTCATCGAGGCCCACCCCTTCGACCCCGCCGAGGCCCAGCCGGAGGACGCCGAGCGGTAGCTGCGTGACGGTTCAGCCGACCTCGGCGTCCAGGGTGACGTCGATGTCCTGCTCGTCGCCGTCACGGAGCACCGTGAAGGTGAGCGTCTCGCCGGGTTGGTGGGACCGGATGGAGACGATCAGCGCGATGCCGTCGGTGACCCGCTGACCCTCGAGGGCCACCACGACGTCGCCCTCCTGCAGGCCGGCGTCGTCGGCCGGGGTGCCGTCGACGACCGAGTCGATCTCGGCTCCGGAGCCGTCGCGCTGGCCGGTCTGCACCTTGGCGCCGATGACCGGGTACCGGGCCTCGCCGGTGCGCAGGATCTGGTCGGCGGTCACCTTGACCTGCTCGATGGGGATCGCGAAGCCGACACCGATGTTGCCGGCCTGGTCGCCGCCGGTGGTGCCACCGGTCGTGGCGATGGCGGAGTTGACGCCCACCACCTGGCCGGCGAGATTGACCAGCGGACCGCCGGAGTTGCCCGGGTTGATCGCTGCGTCGGTCTGTACGGCATTGATGTAGGACGACTCGCTGGACGCATCGCCTGTGGTCACGGGGCGCTGCAAGGCCGAAACGATGCCGGCGGTGACCGTGGAGGAGAGCCCCAGCGGTGAGCCGATCGCCACCACCGAGTCACCGACGTGCAGCGCCCGCGACTCGCCGAGCGCGGCCGGCTTCATCTCCTTGGCCTCCTCGCAGAAGAGCACAGCGAGGTCGTAGACCGGCGAGCGGCCGACCACGGTGGCGTCGTACCGGTTGCCGTCCTGGTCGACGATCTGGATCGGGCCGTCGTCGGCGTCGGCCTGCGCGACCACGTGGTTGTTGGTGATGATGTGCCCGGAGCGGTCGAGGACGAAGCCGGATCCGGTCGCGCCGTTGTCCTGACCTTCGTATTCAGCCGAGATCTGCACGGTGCTGGGCAGCAACTCCTGGGCGACCGCGGCCACCGAGGAGCGGCCGCCCCGGATCGGCGCCGCCGTTTGGACGCCGGTCGAGTCGAGGCCGGGACCGATGCCACTGCCGGACGCGTCACTGGTTCGGTTGTAGACCACACTGCCGGCGACCCCGCCGGCCAAACCGAGGACCAGTGCGAGCGCCGCGATCGCGAGCCACATCCACCCGCTGGGCCGGCCGCTGGCCGATGCCGGCACCTGCGCGGGCGCGAGCTGTCCGGGAGGCGGTGGCTGTCCGGGAGGCGGCGGCGGACCGAACAACGTCAGGGAATCGGAGGAGGCAGCCGGGTCGCCCGGTGCTACGGGCATCGGCGTGGTGCCCGGCGGCGGGTAGTCGAGGTACGACGAGGGAGGGGTCCACGAGGGCCGCGGCCCCAGCGACGAACCCAACGGCGCACCCAGCGGCTGGGTCTCCTCCGTGCCTGAGGACTCGGGGTACTCGTCGTTCACACCGACATTGTTCCCGGTGCGGCGAAATCGCACACGCAGAAGACAGCGGATCCGGGGCTCAGGGCAGCGCGACGCTGCGGTGGCGCTGGAGGGTGAGCCCGGCCGGTGCCTGGTAGCTCACCGAGGTGACCGGCACGCGGCGGTCGAGGGTGGGCGCATCGGCGGGGGCGGCACCGAGGGCGAGAACCCCCATCACCGCTGCGCCAGCCGCACCGCCGCCCAACGCGACCAGGGACATCCGCCGCGGGCGCGCGTGGCTGTCGGAGCCGAGGTAGACGTCACCGGGCGGCAAGCCGGTGGACAGCGAGGCCAGCAGAGATCCCTTGAGCGAGGACGGAGCGCAGGCGGAGTCGAAGGAGAGCCCGGCCAGCCGGGTCTTGACCCAGCCCTCGCGCTCGACGAGGTCGCGGCACTGGTGGCACGCGTGCACGTGAGCCCACGCGCGCTCCTCCTCCAGAGGAGGCAACTGGCCGTCGAGCAGCGCGCTGACGCGGTCGCCGAGGTGACCGATCATGCGCGCCCCTGGAGCGTACGCAGGGGGCCGGTCACCGGCCCGGAGTAGCGAGCCCGTCCCTGGACCGGGGCGCGGTGTGCCAGCGCCTTGCGCAGCAGCGCGCGACCGCGGTGGATCCGGGAGCGGACCGTGCCGAGCTTGGCGTCGAGGATCTCAGCGATCTCCTCGTAGGAGAGACCCTCCACGTCGCAGAGCACAACGGCGGCACGGAAGTCAGGCGGCAACGCCTGGAGCGCGTGCTCCACATCGTCGTCGAAGCGCTGGTCGGCGTACGCCGCGTCGGGGCTCGGCGACGAACTGGTGAGTCGGTCGGCCTTGTCGTCGGTGAGCCCGTCGAAGCGGATCCGTTGCTTGCGGCGCGCCTGGTCGAGGAACAGGTTGGTGGTGATCCGGTGCAGCCAGCCCTCGAAGGTGCCGGGCGTGTAGGTGGACAGCGAGCGGAAGACTCGGACGAAGACTTCCTGCGTGAGGTCCTCGGCGTCGTGCCGGTTGCCGGTCAGGCGGTATGCGAGCCGGTAGACCCGGTCGGAGTGCCGCTCGACGATCTCATCCCAGGTCGGTACGGCGTCCTCCTCAGTGCGAGCAACGTCGTCCATCTACTTCGGTTCTCCTCGTGCTCGGGGAGCGTGACGTTACGGCGTCTTCCTGAACGTTCCCTGTGAGCTGTCAAGGGTCTGAACGTACGACCCGGCGGCGGTGTTCCCGCCGATCAGGTTCGCCGCGCGCTACGTTCTCTGGTGTGACGGACCCGATCAGTACCCAGAGCTGGTCCTATTCCGAGGCCTTCGTCGCGGAGGACGACGTCCTCGCCCGGGCCCGCGAACGCGCTGGTGAGGTCGGCGTGGTCGCCATCAGCCCCGGCGGTGGAGCCGCGCTGCGGTTCCTGGCCTCGGTCCTCGACGCCCGCGCGGTCGCCGAGATCGGCACCGGCACCGGCGTGTCCGGGCTCTGGCTGCTGCGCGGGATGCGCTCGGACGGCGTGCTGACCACCGTCGACATCGAGACCGAGCACCAGCGGCTGGCCCGGGAGACGTTCAACGACGCGGGCATCCCGACCCAGCGCGCCCGCACCATCGCCGGAGCCGCACTCGACGTCCTCCCGCGGCTCACCGACGGGCACTACGACATCGTCTTTGTGGACGGTGACAAGGCCGAATACTCCGCCTGCCTGCGCGAGGCGGTCCGGCTGCTTCGCCCGGGCGGCGTCGTCGCCTTCGACAACGCGCTCTGGCACGACCGGGTGGCCGACCCGGCGGTGCGCGACCGGGACACCATGGCGATCCGCGAGGTGATCCGCGAGGTCGGCGACGACGACGGTCTCGTGCCGGTGCTGCTCCCCGTCGGCGACGGCCTGCTGCTGGCCAAGAAGGAATGGCTCCCCGAATCTGATTAGGGGCTAGCTCCCAATCCCGGCCAAGGGGTCGGGTGAGCCGAGCCAGTCGAGGAGCAGCCGGGCCCCGAACCCCGTGGGGCCCTTGCTCCACTCGTAGTGGTCGGCCGGCGCGTCGCCGGTCGAGGCGACGTCGAGGTGTGCCCAGGGCACCCCGCCCGCGAAGTGCTGGAGGAACAGCGCGGCCGTGATCGCGCCCGGGCCACCGCCCGCGTTGTCGCAGTCGGCCACTCGGGAAGAGAGCTTCTCCTCGTAGGCCGCGGCCAGCGGGAACCGCCACACCGGCTCGCCGGACCGCCGGCCCGACTCGAGGAGGGTCTCGGCCAATGCGTCGTCGTTGGCGAACAGCCCGCCGACCTGCTGCCCCAACGCGACCTTGATCGCGCCGGTGAGCGTCGCGATGTCGACCAGGACCGCGGGATCGAGATGGGCCACGGCGTACGCCATCGCGTCGGCCATCACCAGGCGGCCCTCGGCGTCGGTGTTGGTGACCTCGGTGGTGCGCCCGCCGTAGTGGCGGACGACGTCTCCCGGGCGCAGCGCGTTGCCGCCGACCGCGTTTTCGGCCGCGGGCACCAGCCCGACGACCTTGACGGGACATCCGACGTCGGCGAGGGCGGCCATCGCCGACATGACCACGGCGCCGCCGGTCATGTCGCGCTTCATGTTGACCATCGCCTCGCCGGGCTTGATCGAGAGGCCGCCGGTGTCGAAGGTGATGCCCTTGCCGACCAGCACGACCGTGGGCGTACGGCGCGAGGCCCGCGCCGGGATGTAGTCGAGGCGGACCAGCCGCGGGGGCGTGGCGGAGGCCTGCCCGACCCCCAGCAGCCCGCCGAAGCCTTCATCGGCCAACCAGCGCTCGTCGTACACGCTGACCCCGAGCCCGGCCTCCTCCGCCACGGCGACGGCCTGCTCAGCCAGCCAGGGTGGGTTCTTGAGGTTGGCGGGCACGGAGGCGAGCGACCGCGAGCGCCAACCGGCGCCGCCGACCGCGAGGGCCCGGTCGAGCGCGGGCCGGTCCAGGTCGGACAGGCCACACAGGGCGATCCGACCCACCGGCACCCGCTCGGGCCCGGCCGAGCGCCAGACGAACGAGAACGAGCCGAGGATCGCCCCCACCACGAACGGCTCCAGGCCGACGGCGGGCTCGACGGCGGGGATGGTGGTCGCGACAGCGGTGCGGTCCTGGACGGCCCGAGCCAGGGCGGCACCGGCGCGTCGGAAGTCGTCGGCGCCGGCGGAGCCGAGACCCACGAGCAGCACCCGCCGGAGCTGGGCGTTGTCCGGCCCACCCAGGGGGACGGGAAGGACCGTCACCTCGCCGGCGGCACCGGTGGCCCGCTCACCCTCGAGCACCGCCAGCAGGTCGACGTCGAGCAGCGTGCCGACCTCGTCGGCACCGGGACCCAACAGCACGTCCGCGTCGTCATCGCCTGGCAGCACCGGGAGCGCGATGACATCGACGCCCGCGAGGGCGTGCGGCCAAGCCGCCGTGACCGCGAACTCGGGCGGAGAGACCTGGGAGGGCAGCACCGGTGCACTGCCGAGGCCCCGGTCCCCCGAGCGAGACCGGTCGGGCATCAGCCGACCGTCGACCGGCCCATTAACCGACCACGTCCTTCAGGGCGTCACCGAGCGCACCCGCCTCTTCGGCGTTGAGCTCAACGACGAGACGGCCGCCGCCTTCGAGAGGCACGCGCATCACGATGCCACGGCCTTCCTTGGTGACCTCCAGCGGACCGTCGCCGGTCCGCGGCTTCATCGCCGCCATGCGGCACCCTGCCTTTCCCTACGCACAAGACTCGGGCCAGAAGACCCGAGCACGCCTTCGGCGCGGGACCATTATCCCTCATGAGACCGGCCAGAGGGCACACTGCCTCCATGAGCGTCCACGATTCGCCACCCGATGTCGCAGCGAGCACCCGGGCCAGCGCCGAGAGCGGCACCGAGGCGTCCGCAGTGCAGTACGACGTCACAAACGGCGTCGCCACGATCCGGCTGAACCGTCCAGAGGCGATGAACAGCCTCGACATCGCCACCAAGGAGCTGCTGCGCGACACCGTGCAGAAGGCGGCCTCCGACGCTGCGGCCCGCTGTGTGGTGCTGACCGGCACCGGCCGGGCGTTCTGCACCGGACAGGACCTCAAGGAGCACATCGCGCTGCTCGAGTCGGGGTCCAGCGAGGAACTGTTCACGACCGTCGAGAAGCACTACAACCCGATCGTCTCGGCCCTGGCCTCGATGCCGAAGCCGGTCATCGCCGCCGTCAACGGCGTGGCGGCCGGCGCGGGCGCGTCGCTGGCCTTCGCCTGCGACATCCGGGTCGTAGCCGACACCGCGGGGTTCAACCTGGCGTTCGCGAACGTCGCCCTCTCCTGCGACACCGGCTCCAGCTACACCCTGCAGCGGCTGGTCGGCCCGGCCAAGGCGCTCGACCTCCTCTACTTCCCCCGCACGGTCAAGGCGGAGGAGGCGCTCACGCTCGGCCTGGCCAGCCAGGTCGTCCCGGCCGACCAGCTCGACGCCACGGTGGCCGAGCTGGCCGGCCGGCTCGCCGCCGGACCCACGGTCGCCCTCGGCGCGATCCGCCGGTCGGTGGCCTACGCCGCCAGCCATACCTTCGAGGAGGCGCTGGCACTCGAGGGCCAGATGATGACCGAGACCGGGGCGACCGCCGACCACCGCGCCGCCGTCGAGGCCTTCGTGGCCAAGCAGAAGCCGGTCTTCGAGGGAAGGTAGCCGTCCCGCTGGCTACGGCTTTCCGGCGTGGGCGCCGAAGATATCCAGGACCTGGCGGGGCGCGGTCTTGGCCATCAACGCCCGAGGCGGGCGGGCGCCGTACTCCACGGTGAGGGCGAACCCCCTGAAGTGATGGTTGAACCAGCCGGTCATGGTGCCGTGGCACACCCCGCCGCAGTCGAGCGTGGTCGCCGGCAGCCGAAGGGTGCGGGCCACGAGGCGGGAGAAGCCCGGCCGCTTGTTGTCGGTGTCGACACCGTAGAGGGGCTGGTGGAAGCTCAGGACGTAGTCGGGGTCGACCTCGCGGAGGAACCGCATCATCGCCCTGGTCTCCGGCTCGGAGGCCGGGCGCGGACCCGACTCGTAGCTGCCATCCAGATCGGCCCAGTGGTAGGGGTAGTTGCGGTTGAGGTCGACGCCGCGGGCGTTGCGGCGGCTGTTGCGGGCCAGCCCGTCGGGGTTGTAGGCGGGCACCAGCCACAGGTCGACGCCACTGATCGCCTTCCCGCCCCGCAGGGAGCGCAGGATCTGCCGCGGAGCACCCTCGTTGCCGTGCATGGCGGCGATCAGGACGACGGTCGGTCCGCTGTGCCGTCCTTCGGCGCCGTTCTCCATGTGCCAGGCCCGGATCGGGCGGCCCCGCACCGAGTGGCCCAGGACGCGCTGCTCGAGCACATGGTTTCCGCGCTCGGCCGCGGGAGCCGGCGCGGCCGACGCGGCCGACGCGGCTCCGGAGGGTGCGGCCAGCGGTACGGCGAGCAGCGCGAGGGCGGGCAGGCTCCGAGCGAGCCGGTGGAACGAGGAATGCATCAGACGAGGTTGGTCAGGTAGGCGAAAGTGAAGACGACCACGCCGACCAGCATGCCGACGTGGGCAAGGACCGAAAGACCAGGCCCCTCCGACCAGGTGTCCTGCTGAGCCGCAGAAGCGTGCTTGCCGTGGCTGGGCAGCCAGCGGACCAGGATCAGCAGCCCGGCGACGGTGGTGATCCAGAAGAACCCCAGGCCGACGATCCCGACCGACGAACTGCCGGCCGGCGAGTCCTCGGGAGCGATCAGGAAGACGGTCCAGATGACGACCGCGAGCGTGCCGCACACGGTGTGGACGTCGAGGAGTCGGCGGCCGACGTGGAAGCGCCCCGCGCCCTGACCGCCCCGCATCCGCAGCCGGGTGAGCACCACGACCACCGCCGCGAGGGCGGTGAGGACGTAGACGACCACAGGCACCGACACGGGCCGCAGTGTGCCCTACGTCGTGTGGTCGTCGCCACGAGCGTCCGCGGCAGGCGGTGTGTTGATGACCTCACCCGGCCGGGCCGCGTGCCTGGGTGCCGCCCGGCGCGACGGGCGCTCGGGGGCCGGCGGAGTGGGCTCGGCAAGGGCCTCGGGCGGAGTCCCGACAGCGAGCTCATCGTCTGCGTCGGTCCCGTCGAGTTGCCGGGCGACTCGGTCGAGCAGGGCGTCGACCTCGGACATGCGGTAGCCGCGGAAGGCGAGCGAGAACCGGACCCGCCGGACGTCGTCGCCGCGCAGGGCGCGGTCGGCGGGCACCAACGCGTCGGGCCGGTCGTCGTACGCATCGGACAGCGGCGCGCCGCGCCCGGCGGCGAGGGCGGCGACGCCGCCCATCACCACGACCACCAGGGCGGCGAGGAACCAGATCACGGCGATCTCACCGACCCTCGCGCGCCGCGACCATGATCTGCACCGCCTCGTCCACGTCGTCGGTCAACTGGACCATGTCGAGGTCGGCCTCGGTCAGCTTGCCGTCGGCCAGGGCCACCTCACGGAGCCAGGTGAGCAGCCCCGACCAGTACTCCGTGCCGATCAGCACGATCGGGAACCGGGTGACCTTGCGGGTCTGGACCAGGGTGAGCGCCTCGAACAGCTCATCGAGGGTGCCGAACCCGCCCGGGAGCACCGCGAAGCCCTGGGAGTACTTCACGAACATCGTCTTGCGGGCGAAGAAGTAGCGGAAGTTGATGCCGACATCGGCCCAGTCGTTGAGGCCGGACTCGAACGGCAGCTCGATGCCGAGCCCGACGCTCACCCCGCCCGCTTCGCTGGCGCCCTTGTTGGCGGCCTCCATCGTGCCCGGTCCGCCGCCGGTGATCACCGCGAAGCCGGCGTCGACGATCTTCCGGCCGAGCAGCTCGGCCAGGGCGTACGTCGGGTGGTCGGGCTGGGTGCGCGCCGAGCCGAAGACGGCGATCGCCGGCCCTAGCTCGGCCAGCGCGCCGAACCCCTCGACGAACTCGGCCTGGATGCGGAGCACCCGCCACGGGTCGGTGTGCACCCAGTCGGTCGGGCCGCGCGAGTCGAGCAGCCGCTGGTCGGTGGTGCTGCCGTCGACCTGGCTCCGGCGCTGGATGACCGGGCCCTTGAACTTCGATCTCATGAGGAAAGCCACTCCTTGAGCTGCCGCTCGCAGCGCTCGATGTGCTCGACGGGCACGTGCTCATCCTGCTTGTGGGCGAGCATGGGGTCGCCGGGACCGAAGTTGACGGCCGGGATGCCGAGAGCGGTGAAGCGGGCGACGTCGGTCCAGCCGAACTTGGGGTTGACCTCGCGACCCACGGCCTCGATGAACGCCTTGGCCGCGGGGAGGTCCAGCCCGGGGAGCGCACCGGGGGCGCTGTCCGTGACGCGGACGTCGTAACCCTCGAAGACGTCGCGGACGTGCTGCTGCGCCTCCTCCTCGCTGCGGTCGGGGGCGAACCGGTAGTTCACCTCGAC
The DNA here is from genome assembly GCA_003519585.1 of Nocardioides sp. Lineage (GTDB taxonomy): Bacteria > Actinomycetota > Actinomycetes > Propionibacteriales > Nocardioidaceae > Nocardioides. The sequence goes on from DOWL01000206.1 coordinate 19,067, forward strand.
CACGCACTCGTCGGGCAGCACGTTGCCAGCCACCCCGCCGCGGATGCCGACGGCGTTGAGTCCCTCGTGGTACTCCAAGCCGTCGATGAGCGGTTTGCGGGGCTCGTAGGTCGTGAGCCGTTCGAGGATGGGCGTCGCACGGTGGATCGCGTTGACGCCCTTCCAGCTGCGTGCGGAGTGCGCACGCTCGCCGGTGGCCCGCACCTCGACCCGCAGGGTGCCCTGACAGCCTGCCTCGACCTCGGCGTTGGAGGGCTCCATGAGGATGGCGAAGTCGGCCTCCATCAGCTCCGGGTGGCTCTGGCTGAGGAGGTTGAGGCCGTTGAACTCGGAGTCGATCTCCTCGGCCTCGTAGAGGATGAAGGTGACGTCGCGGTTGGGCTCGGGCACGGTGGCCGCCAGCCGCAGGATGACCGCGTCGCCACCCTTCATGTCGCAGGTGCCGAGCCCGTGCAGCAGTTCGCCTTCGCGTCGAGCGGGGAGGTTGTCGTTGAGCGGCACGGTGTCGAGGTGGCCGGCGATCACGACCCGCTCACCGCGGCCGAGCTCGGTGCGGGCGACCACGGTGTGGCCGTGTCGGGTCACGCTGAGATGGTCGAGTTCGCGCAATGCGTCCTCGACGGCGTCCGCGATGGCCTGCTCGTTGCGGCTGACCGATTCGATGTCGACCAGCTGCACGGTGAGGTCGACGGCGCCGGCGGAGAGGTCGAGGGACACGTCGACAGTCAACCAGCCCCCTCGACGTACGCCGCCAGCTTGGTCAACGACATCCGGGTGCCGGCCTCGTTGTCGCCCGGTGGGACAGCGTCGGGGATGCCCTCGTGGAGCAGCTCGACCTCGGTTGCGCCTTCGACGTCACGCAGGCTCCAGGTCATGGTCATCGCGCCGCGCAAACCAACCTCGTCGGTGTCGAACTCGATCCGTTCCACGACCTGGCGGTGGGGCACCAGCCTGGCGAAGGTGCCGGAGTAGGTGTCGGTGGCACCCTCTGTCTTCCCGATCCGGTCCTCGCCGCGGTAGGTCAGCGACACCCGGAACCGGCCGCCTTCGACCGGAACTAGAACTTGTTCTACTTCTCGCCTACGCTGCCGCCATGCGCAACGGCCTGGTGCTGTTCTCCTCCGACCGCGGGATCACGCCGGCCGACCTGGCCCGGGCAGCCGAGGAGCGTGGCTTCGACACCTTCTACGTCCCCGAGCACACCCACATCCCGGTCCGGCGCGACGCCGCACACCCCGGGACCGGCGACGAGACCCTCCCGGACGACCGCTACAGCCGCACCCTCGATCCGTGGGTCTCGCTCGCGACCGCGGCCCAGGTCACGACCCGGATCCGGCTTGCGACAGCGGTCGCGCTACCGGTCGAATCCGACCCGATCACGCTGGCCAAGACCATCGCCACCCTCGACCACCTGTCCGGGGGCCGAGTCGACGTCGGTGCCGGCTTCGGTTGGAACACCGACGAACTCGAGGACCACCACGTCCCGCCGCAGCGGCGCCGCACCGTGCTCCGTGAGTACGTCGAGGCGATGCGGGCGCTGTGGACCCAGGACGAGGCGTCGTACGACGGCGAGTTCGTGCGGTTCGGCCCCTCATGGGCCTACCCCAAGCCGGTCCAGGCGCACGTCCCGCTGATCATCGGCGCCGGCGGCGGCCCGAAGACCTTCGGTTGGATCTCCCGGCACGCCGACGGCTGGATGACCACGCCGCAGGAGACCGACATCAGCGACCGGATCGAGGCGCTCCGGGCGGCCTGGGCCGACGCGGGTCGCGAGGGCAGCCCTGACATCCGGATCCTGATCGCCTTCCGGCCCGACCCGGCCGACCTGATCAGGTGGGCCGAGCAGGGGGTCAGCGAGCTGATCTGGGGCGTCCCCGACAAGTCCGAGGACGAGGTGCTGGCCCACCTGGATCGCCTGGCGGGGCGGCTGGGGCTCACGCCCGGGTGACGGTCACCTTCGGCTCGCCGTCCGGACCGGCCGCCACCTCGAACGACGTCGCGAGCGTCTCGCTGGCGATCAGCTGCTCGTGGGTCCGGGCCGCCGCCTGGACCGCCTCCGAACCGGCGATGGTCAGCGCGATCCGGTCGGAGACGTCGAGACCGGCGTCTCGGCGGGCCTGCTGAACCGCCCGGACCAGGTCGCGGGCCAGCCCCTCGGCCGCCAACTCTGGCGTCACAGCGGTGTCGAGGACGACGAAGCCACCGGTGGGCAGCACGCCCACGGCGGCGGAATCGTCGGCCGAGCCGGCCACCGTCTCGAGGGTGAACTCACCCTCGACCAGGGCCAGCCCGCCCGCGGTGACAGTGCCGTCCTCGGCCACCGACCAGTCGCCCGACTTCGAGCCCTGGATCGCCTTCTGCACGTCGCGGCCCAGCCGCGGGCCGGCCGCGCGGGCGTTGACCGTGAGCTTCTGTGAGACGCCGTACGACGCCGCCTCGGGCGCGTCGGCCGCGAGCAGCCGGACCGCCTTGACGTTGACCTCGTCGGCCACGATCGACTCGAAGCCGACCAACGTCGCGGGGTCGTCGACGACGACGGTCAGCGAGGCCAGCGGCAGCCGGTTGCGTAGGTTGCCGGCCTTGCGCAGCGCCGAGGTGGCCGAGCAGACCTCGCGCGCCTGGTCCATCGACGCCACCAGCGCGTCGTCGGCCGGGAGCTCCTCGGCCAGCGGCCAGTCGGCGAGGTGCACCGACCGCTCACCGGTCAGCCCGCGCCACACCTCCTCGGTGGTCAGCGGGAGCAGCGGCGCCGTGACGCGGCACACCGTCTCCAGCACCGTGTAGAGGGTGTCGAACGCGTCCGGGTTGTCGCCCCAGAACCGGTCGCGGGAGCGCCGGATGTACCAATTGGTCAGCACGTCGAGGAACTGCCGGGTGGTCTCGCACGCGTCGGCGACGGCGTAGTCGTCCATCTCGGCCGTGGCCCGCTCGACGTACTGCCGGCACTTGGCCAGCAGGTAGCGGTCCAGCGGGTCCGTGGACGTCGTCCGGCGCGCGGCGTCGTAGCCGCTGCCACCGTGGGCGGCGTTGGCGTAGAGCTGGAAGAAGTACCAGCTGTTCCACAGCGGGATCATCACGATCCGCACTGCGTCGCGGATGCCCTGCTCTGTGACGATCAGGTTGCCGCCGCGCAGGATCGGCGAGGACATCAGGAACCAACGCATCGCGTCGGCGCCATCGCGGTCGAAGACCTCGCTGACGTCGGGGTAGTTGCGCAGCGACTTCGACATCTTGTTGCCGTCGGAGCCGAGCACGATGCCGTGGCTGATGCAGTTCTCGAAGGCCGGCCGGTCGAAGATCGCGGTCGCCAGGATGTGCAGGGTGTAGAACCAGCCCCGGGTCTGGCCGATGTACTCGACGATGAAGTCGGCCGGGAAGTGCCCGACGGTGGAGCCGTCACTCGCCCCGCGGAACCAGTCCTCGTTCTCGAACGGGTAGTGCACCTGGGCGAAACTCATCGACCCGGAGTCGAACCACACGTCGAGCACGTCGGGGACCCGGCGCATCGTCGACCTGCCGGTCGGGTCGTCGGGGTTGGGGCGGGTCAGCTCGTCGACGTAGGGGCGGTGCAGGTCGGGCTGGCCTTCCTTGTCGCGCGGCAGCCGCCCGAAGTCTCGCTCCAACTCCTCGAACGAGCCGTAGACGTCGAGTCGCGGGTAGGCCTCGTCGTCGCTCTTCCACACCGGCACCGGCGAACCCCAGAACCGGTTCCGGGTGATCGACCAGTCGCGGGCGTTCTCCAGCCACTTGCCGAACTGGCCGTCCTTGGTGTGCTCGGGCACCCAGTTGATCTGCTGGTTGAGCTCGAGCATCCGCTGCTTGAACGCCGTCACCTGGACGAACCACGACGAGACGCCCTTGTAGATCAGCTTCTCGCGGCACCGCCAGCAGTGCGGGTAGGAGTGGTCGTAGGTCTCGCGGCGCAGCAGCACCGTGCCGGGGGTGACCGAGCCGGTCTCCCCCACGCCCGCGGTCGCGGCCTTGAGGTGGTCGATGATCTGCAGGTTGGCGTCGAAGACCAGCAGCCCGGCGTAGTCGTCGACCGGGTGGGTGAACGTGCCGTCCTTGCCCACCGGCATCACCGCCTCGATGCCCTCGCGGTCGGTGACCTCCTTGTCGGCCTCACCGAAGGCGCCCGCGCTGTGCACCAGCCCGGTGCCGTCGGTGGTGGTGACGAACTCGTCGCCGGCCACTACGCGGAACGCGTTGGCGTGTCCCTCGAAGTAGCTGAACGGCGGCGCGTAGACCAGCCCGACCAGGTCTGCTCCGGTGCCGCGCCAGACCACCTCCGGCTCACCCTGGCCCTCCGGGGCGAGCTCCCGCGCGTACGCCGGGAGCCGGGCTTCGGCGAGGATCAGCCGGGTCCCGTCGTGCTCGACCGCGACGTAGTCGATCTCGGTGCCGACCATCACGGCGAGGTTGCTCGGCAGCGTCCACGGCGTCGTGGTCCAGATCAGCAGCCTGGCGTCGTGGAGCGGGCCGTCCGAGGTGATCCGGAAGCCGACCGTGACCGCCGGGTCCTGGACGTTCTGGTAGACGTCGTCGTCCATCCGCAGCTCGTGGTTGGACAGCGGGGTCTCGTCGTTCCAGCAGTAGGGCAGCACCCGGAAGCCCTCGTAGACGTAGCCCTTGTCGTAGAGCTGCTTGAACGCCCACATCACCGACTCCATGTAGTCGGGGTTCATGGTGCGGTAGTCGTGGTCGAAGTCGACCCAACGCGCCTGCCGGGTGACGTAGTCGCGCCACTCGCCGGTGTACTTCATCACCGAGGCCCGGCAGGCCTCGTTGAACTTCTCGATGCCCAACTCGAGGATCTCGTCGGTGGTCTTGATGCCGTTGAGCCGCATCGCCTCCAACTCGGCAGGCAGGCCGTGGGTGTCCCACCCGAACCGGCGCTCGACCCGGCGACCGCGCATGGTCTGGTAGCGCGGGACGACGTCCTTGACGTAGCCGGTCAGCAGGTGGCCGTAGTGCGGCAGCCCGTTGGCGAACGGCGGCCCGTCGTAGAAGACGAACTCGTTGGCACCGTCGGCACCCGCATCGCGCTGGTCGATGCTCGCCTGGAACGTCCCGTCCTGCTCCCAGTAGGCGAGGACTCGCTCCTCGATCTCCGGGAAGCGAGGGCTCGACGGGACTGCGGCATCGCCTGACTTGGGGTAGCTCATCGGCTTCTCTCTGTGATTGGGGGCGATCGGCAACCAACCACAGGGACGACATCGACTGCCGCGGTACCACCCTGCTTGCTCTCGCGAGCCACTTCGTTGACGGCTGTGACGGGCCCACCCGTCCGGTTCTACTGAGCCCGATGCCGCTGGGCCGTTCTTCCGGAGGCTCGCCGCTGATGACGGCTCGAACGCCTGTGGCTCCAGCGTACGGCGCGGGGCGCCGCGGGTGCGAATCAGTTGCGAAGCAACTGCCCGCGTGCACCAGAACCGCGTTGTCTCAGCGCGCACGAACGGGTTGAGTCATCACCATGAGCGACATGTGGCTGCCACCCGGCGAGGACCCGCGCGAGATCACCGAGCAACCCCGCGGGGAGCGTGCGGTGGTGGAGGGGTACCTGCGGCACTACCGGCAGACCTTCGAGCTCAAGCTCGCGGGCCTGGACGCCGAGCAGTTGGCCCGCCGTTCGGTGCCGCCGAGCACGATGAGCCTGCTCGGCCTGCTGCGGCACCTGGCCAGCGTGGAGATGTCGTGGAACCGCCGGGTGCTCCAGGATCGGATGGAGCTCGAGCGGCCCTACCGCGAGGGCGGCGACCGTGACGGGGCTTTCAACGGCGCGGTGGCGACCGAGGAGTGCGTCGCGGAGGCGTGGGAGTCCTGGCGCCGGGAGGTAGCCGAGGCCGAAGTCTGGCTCGACGGCGACGACTATGACCGGGTGGTCCGGCTCGACGGCGACGAGATCGAGGTCCGGGACATCGTGGTCCACCTCGTCGAGGAGTACGCGCGGCACTGCGGCCACGCCGATCTGCTGCGTGAGTGCATCGACGGGAGGACCGGCCAGTGAACGAGTTGGAGAACCTGCGCCGCTGGCTCGACGATCTCCGGGCCACCGTCGAGCGGAAGGCGGACGGACTGACCGCGGAGCAGTTGGCCGCCCGCTCGACGCCACCGTCGTCGCTGTCGATCCTGGGCCTGGTGCGGCACCTGGCGCAGATGGAGCACTACTGGTTCGTGCTCACGCTCTCCCGGGCCGATGAGCCGCAGCTCTACGTGGCCGACGGTGACTGGGACGCGCAGTTCCGGGACGCCGTCGCCGATCAGGCGGTGGTCGACGAGGCGTTCGAGACCTGGCGCGCCGTCCGAGTCCGCGCCGACGCGGTCCTCGACCGGTTGGAGCCGGGCGACCTGGAGTTCGTCTGGGACGCCGACGACCGGACCGGCTCGGTGCGTGGCGCGCTCACCCAGGTGCTCTACGAGTACGCCCGGCACGCCGGCCACCTCGACCTGCTGCGCGAGGCGATCGACGGCCAGACGGGCGAGTGACCCGCGCCGCGCTCAATCGGATCAGTCGACGTACATGACGTCCAGCTCCAGCCAGCGGGCCAGCTCCTCGATCTCGGCAGCCACGGCCTCGCGGGTCTCCGCGGGCCAGTCGAAGTCCTCGTGGACGTGGTCGACGCGGAGCACGCCCTCGGGGGGCTCGGCGGTGGCGTCGAGCTTCCCGACCAGGCGGTCGCCGTGCAGGATCGGCAGCGCGTAGTAGCCCCAGATCCGTTGCTCGACCGGCTTGTACATCTCCAGGAGATAGTCGAACTCGAAGAGCTGGTCGAGCCGCTTGCGCTCCTGCACCAGCCGGTCGAACGGCGAGAGCAGCGCCGTGCGGCCGGTGAACGGCTCATCGAGCAGGGTCGGCTCGACCCGCCACTCCCCCTTCACGCCGTCGACCACCGCAGGCTCGCCGGCCTCGCCGACCGAGTGCGGCTCACCGCCCTGGTCGGTGAACCGGGCCCGGGCCAGCCCGAGCGCCCGGAGTCGGCGCGCGTTGCGGAGCCGAAGTGCCTCGTCGGGGTCGGGCACCGGATCGTCGGGATAGATCCGCTCCGCGAGGTCCCACAAGGTCTTGCGGCCCTCGCGGCCGGCCGCGGCCACCTCGCCACGGTTGACCATCTGCTTGAGCAGCATCGTGAGGTTGCGGTTGTTGTTCCACCCCGAGGAGGGCCAGGGGATCTCGCAGGTGTCGTCGAAGGCCGAGGTGGGCAGCGGGCCCTCGCGGCGGAGCAGGTCGAGGATCTCGAGCCGGCAACCGTCGTTGGCCGCCACCCACCGGGCGGTGTCGCGCTGCCACTCGCGCAGCGGCTCGCGACCCGGCCAGATCGACATCTCCGCCCGGAACAGCGCGATGTCCTCGGCCGGCCGGATGAAACCCTGGTGCTCGAGCAGCACCTGCCGGTCGACCAGGTCGACCAGCTCCGCGCGGTCGTAGGCCGACCCGAGTCGGCTCCACAGCACCAGGTCGGCGCTCGGTGCACCGAGCGGTGCGGTCGGCTCGGTCTGGAGCACGCCGAGGTGGCGCACCACCTCGAGCAGGTCATCGGGGCGTGGCGCGTCGAGCAGCTGGGCACGGACGCAGATGCGCCGGGCATCGTCGCGCGTCAGCCGATGGACCATGCCGGGAGCGTAGGTCAGCCCTCCGACAGCCGGCGTTCCTGCTCGTCGAGCTCGCGGAGGTAGGCGTACAAGTCACGCTTGGCCTTCGCCAACTGTCGGGTGTTGCCTTCGATAACGCCGAGGAGCTCCGGATCCGGGCGGAACGGCGGCATCTTGTGGCGCTGCGGCTCTGCTGCCGGCCGGTCGGACTCTGCCACCATTCACCTCAACGCCAACTCGAAGGTGCCCGTCAACGAGAACCCTACGCCGATCGCCACACAGGACAGCGCAACTCGGAGCCGTGCAGCCTTCTGCGCCAGAAGCGCCTCGTCCCGCTCGTAGACCCAGATCTTCAGATCGAGCAGCCTGGTCCCTGTCCACGACCGAGGTTGCTCGCCATACCTGCGCAGCGACCTCGGACTTGGCCGGAGTGAGACCCGAACGACAAGCGAGGCCATCGATGCAGCGGTGGATGCCATGCACGCAAGAGCCGCAGCTGCGCCGAACAGACTCGGATCGTCGGACAGACCGATCAACGCCGCGCAGAACGCCACCAGGAGCCCCGCGATCGTGTCGTAGCGCTCGGCCCGGCGCTCCTGCTCGGCGACGAGCCGGTCCACCTCGGCCGTCACCAGGCCGAGCGAGGGCAGGCTGTCGTCGTCGCTCACGAGCCTGAGCCTGTCCGGCGGACGGGGCGACGAATCAGGAACCGGCACAGCTGTGGATAAGGTCGTTGCTCGTGACCGACGCACCCTCCCCTCTCGCTGCACCTGTCGCTGGACCCGCCTGGGGCCACGCCCTGGTCACGGTCGACGAAGGCGGCGCCGTACTGGACGCGTGGTTCCCGGCGCCGGCCCTCGGCGAGCACGACGGCAGCACCGCGCCCACTGAGCTGGCCGCGCTGGCCGGGCCGGATGACGTACGCCGGGTCCGCCGCGAGGTACGACTCGTCGAGGTCGCCGACCTCCAGGCGCCGCCGGCGTCCACGGAGGACGCCTGGCTGCGGCTGCACCTGCTGAGCCACCGCCTGGTCCGGCCGCGGACCATCTCCGTCGACGGCATCTTCGGCGTCCTCACCAACGTCGTGTGGACCAGTGTCGGCCCGTGCGCCGTCGCCGGATTCGAGGCGACCCGGGCCCGGCTGATGGCCACCGGGGCGCGGGTGACCGTCTTCGGCGTCGACAAGTTCCCGCGGATGGTCGACTACGTGCTGCCGACCGGCGTTCGGATCGGGGATGCCGACCGAGTCCGGCTCGGCGCCCACCTGGCCGAGGGCACGACCGTCATGCACGAGGGTTTCGTCAACTACAACGCCGGCACTCTCGGCACCTCGATGGTCGAGGGCCGGATCTCCGCCCACGTCGTGGTCGACGCCGACTCCGATGTCGGCGGCGGCGCCTCGATCATGGGCACCCTGTCCGGCGGCGGCACGGAGGTGGTCTCGGTGGGCAAGCGCTGCCTGGTCGGAGCCAACGCCGGGCTCGGCATCTCTCTCGGCGACGACTGCGTGGTCGAGGCCGGCTGCTACGTCACCGCCGGCACCAAGGTGACGATCCGCGACGCCGACGGCGAGCCACGCGTCATCAAGGCGCTCGAACTCTCGGGTGTCGACAACGTGCTGTTCCGCCGCAACTCGGTGACCGGCGCCGTCGAGGCGGTGTCCTGGCGCAGCGACGGCGTTGCGCTCAACGCCGCGTTGCACGCCAACTGAGTCTTTCTTTTGGTTCTACCCCCGACACTGGCCGGGTGAGGCGCCGGGGGGTCATGGTCGCCGGTGTCGTCGCGCTCGCGGTGCTCGCCGGCGCCGGCTGGTATGCCATCAGCCAGGACGTGCGCCCCTTCCGCGCCTCCGACCAGTGCACGGCCGAGGTCGGCGACCAGTCGGTGCTGCTGGACCCCTCGCAGGCGCGGTACGCCGGATTGATCGCCGCGATCGCGGTGCAGCGCGGCCTACCCGCGCGGGCCGCGTCGATCGCGCTCGCCACGGCGTACCAGGAGTCGAACCTGCACAACCTGCGCGGCGGTGATCGGGACTCCGCGGGCCTGTTCCAGCAGCGTCCGTCGCAGGGGTGGGGCACGCTCGAGGAGGTGCGTGACCCGGTGCACGCGGCGAACGCCTTCTACGACGCCCTCGAGAAGGTGGACGGGTACCAGCAGCTCGAAATCACCGTGGCCGCGCAGGAGGTCCAGCGGTCCGGGTTCCCGGACGCGTACGCCGACCACGAGGCCGACGCTCGCGCCCTGGCCTCAGCGCTCACCGGCAACTCGCCCGCGACGTTCAGCTGTCGACTGGGAGGGGCCGACGAGGACTCGGCCGTGCTCGAGGATTCCGGGCTGACCGCGCGCGCCGACGCGGTCCGCCGTGACCTGGCCGCGACCTTCCCCGACCAGCCGCTCGGCGGGTTCGCACCCGGCGGGGTCTCGACCGGTCACATGAAGGGCTCGGCGCACTACGACGGGCGGGCCGTCGACGTCTTCGTCCGCCCGATCTCGAAGGCCAACCGGACCCGTGGCTGGGCGATCGCCGCCTACCTCGTCAGCCAGGCCGACCGGCTATCGATCAGGACCGTGATCTTCGACGACCGGATCTGGACATCCGGGAGCCGATCGGGTGACGGCTGGCGCGACTACGACCCGCCGGAGCGCTCCGGCGACCCCGCGATCCTCGAGCACCGCGACCACGTGCACGTCGACGTCTACGAATGACGAGGACACCCCGCGCCTCGTGATCGGACGGCTTCCTTAGCTATGGAGGGAGCGCAGCGACCCGGCTTGTCGCGGCGAAGCCGCGCGCCC
>DOWL01000206.1:29582-29829 GCA_003519585.1 Nocardioides sp.
CGCGGCGAAGCCGCGCGCCCGGCGGACCATCTGGCCGGGGTATCGGATTAGTCCGATCGGACGATTTTCCACAACGATTCGCGCACCTGCGTGCGTAGCGGGGATCTGCGGAGTCCAATGAGAGGAGTGAGACACAAGCTCATGGGGAGGAAACCCACTATGTGCAGCCACAACCCGGCCTGCCCCGACGTACACGACACCGACTGCTGCCGCGCCCACGTGGTCGCCGACCGCAGCGGTCAGGGCT
>DOWL01000206.1:29923-30428 GCA_003519585.1 Nocardioides sp.
CCGACCGCAGCGGTCAGGGCTGGTGCCGCCTGTGCAACGGCATCATCCTGTTCGATGACGGGCACTATCTGACGCCCGACGGCCACGACGAAGTCGTCAGCCTCTCTGCCTGAACCGAGCCTGAACCGAGCCTGGACTCAGCCAGCGGTGAGCCGCTCGACGGCGGCCGCCACCCGTTCGTCGGTCGCGGTGAACGCGACCCGGACATGCCTGGAGCCGGCCCGTCCGTAGAAGTCACCCGGAGCCACCAGGATCCCGCGCTCGGCGAGCCAGGTGACCGTCTCCCAGCACCCCTCGTCACCGTCGTCGACCTGCCGAGTGGCCCACAGATAGAGCGCCGCCTCGGAGTGGTCGATCCGGAAGCCCGCCGACTCGAACGCCGTCCGCAGCGCTGTACGTCGCGCGGCGTAGCGCGCGTGCTGCTCACGGGCGTGCTCGGTGTCGGCGAGGGCCGCGGCCATCGCCACCTGCTGCGGACCGGGCAGCATCAGGCCGAGGTTCTTGC
>DOWL01000206.1:30529-39800 GCA_003519585.1 Nocardioides sp.
CAGCATCAGGCCGAGGTTCTTGCGTACCGCCAGCAACTCTCCGACCAGCCGGGCGTCACCGGCCACGAACGCGCAGCGGTAGCCCGCGAGGTTGGAGCGCTTGCTGAGGGAGTGCACGGCCAGCAGCCCTTCGGTGGACGAGCCGCAGATCGACGGGTGCAGGACCGAGACCGGCCGCGCCTGCTCCGTGGTCTCCCACGCGCATTCGAGGTAGCACTCGTCGGAGACCAGGATGGTGCCGCGTTCGCGACACCAGTCGACGACCTTGCGCAGATGGTCTGTTGGCAGCACCCGGCCGGTGGGGTTGGACGGGGAGTTGAGCCACAGCAACGCCGGCCGCTCGGGGCCGAGGGAGGTGAGCGAGTCGGTCGCGATCGCCCGGGCACCGGCCAGGACGGCGCCCACCTCGTAGGTCGGGTAGGCGAGTTCGGGGTAGACCACCAGGTCGCCCGCGCCGACCCCGAGGTGCCCGGCCAACGAGGCGATGAGCTCCTTCGAACCGATCACCGGCAGCACCTGGTCGAGGCCGAGGCCGGTCACCCCGTGGGAGTCCGCCATCCAGTCGAGGGCCGCCTGACGCGTCGACGGCAGACCGATGGTGGTCGGGTAGCCCGGCGAGTCAGCCGCCGCGCAGAGGGCCTGCTGGACCACCGCGGGCGTCGGGTCGACGGGCGTACCGACCGAGAGGTCGACCAGGCCACCCGGGTGTGTCCGGGCCTGCGCCGCGTGAGCAGCGAGCTTGTCCCAGGGAAAGTCCGGGAGCCGAGAGGAGACGCTCAGGTGACTACTCGACGACTACTCGTCGTGCTCCTGCGGCGGCAGCGCGGCTACCGTCGGGTGGTCGTGGTCGATCTCGCCCATCTTGGCGGCGCCGCCGGGCGAGCCGAGGTCGTCGAAGAAGTGCACGTTGGCGTCGTAGAACTGCTTCCACTGCTCCGGCGTGTCGTCCTCGTAGAAGATCGCCTCGACCGGGCAGACCGGCTCACAGGCGCCGCAGTCGACGCACTCGTCGGGATGGATGTAGAGCATCCGCTTGCCCTCGTAGATGCAGTCGACCGGACACTCGTCGACGCAGGCCCGATCCTTGAGGTCGACGCACGGCTGCGCGATCACGTAGGTCACTCGGGGTCCTCCTGAGTCTCGGCCACAGCTGGCTGGCCCACAGCTAGCTGGCATGGCGGAACGGCTACGACGCCCAGCCTAGTATCCCGGCGTGTCGTCCCGTGCGCAGGCCCACTCACTGGGTGGTCACGTCGTGGGGCAGCGCGTCGTCGTACGGCGGGTGGTCCGCGGCGAGACCGGGCCCAGCGGCGGCCCCGCGCTGACCGACGTCCTCGGCACCTGCACGGCGTGGGCCGACGGGGTCTGCGTCGTGGTGCCGGACGGCCCGGGCGCGCACGAGCCGGTGACGATCCCGATCTCCGACATCGTCTCGGGCAAGCCGGTGCCGCCACGCGCCTCGACCCGGATGCGCGTCACGCCCCAGGAGGCGCAGGTACGGGCGCTCGCGCTGTGGCCCGATCTGGAGACCGAGCCGCTGGGCGACTGGCTGCTCCGCCGCTCACCCACGGCGACCGCTCGGCGCGCCAACTCCGTGCTCGCCATGACGCCGTCGGGCCTCGCTGATGCGTACGAGCGGGTGGTCGCCTTCTACGCCGGCCTGGGACAGCGTCCGATCGCCGCCGTGCTGCCCGACTCCGCCGAGGACGCGCTGTTCTCCGAGCGCGGTTGGGTCCTCGAGAGCCACGACGACCACACGGTCTTCCAGTTGACCGGCGTCGCGGCGGCCCGGCGCTCGCTCTCCGGCGTCACCCTTCCCGAGGCCGAGGTCGAACTCGTCGACGCTGGCGACCTGGTTACGGCTCAGGTCGCCAGCGCCGGTCGGGTCGTCGCGGCGGGCGTGGCGGCGTACGCCGACGACTGGGTCGGGTTCCGCGGCATCGAGGTCGCCCCCGAGGCCCGCGGACGGGGCCTCGGCTTGCTGGTCATGAGCGAGCTGCTCGGGTGGGGCGCCGAGCGGGGCGCGACCACGGCGTACCTCCAGGTGCTCGGCGACAACACCCCCGCCCTCCGGCTCTACGCCGGGCTCGGCTTCGTCGAACACCACCGCTACCGCTACCTCGCCGCGCCGGAACCTCGGTCGAGCGGCGTCGCATAACCGTTTGCGGTGGCGGCGAGCCGCGCCGTACCTTCGCCGTCCCAGCGCGCGTGAGGCCTGACACCCCTCGACACTGCGCCCGTCGGGACCACGAGGCCGATCAGCTCAGTTCGATCGGCGAAGGTGTGGTGGCACCGCGACCTTGCCCCCGCCCACACCTCCAGGGCAGCCATATCCCTGGAGGACAGATGACTAGTGGTCACCACCCACCACGCACGCACGCCCGCGAACTCGCGCACGTCCCGACCGGCACGCCGGTCCGGCTGCAGGGCTGGGTCCACCGCCGCCGCGAGCTGTCGGCCGTGTCGTTCCTGATCCTGCGCGACCGGACGGGTCTGGCTCAGGTCGTGGTCAAGGGACAGATCGAACTGCCGCCCGAGGAGACGCCGGTCGAGGTGGTCGGTACGGCGGTCGCCAACCCGCAGGCGCCCGGCGGCGTCGAGGTCGTCTCGCCCACCGTCATCGCGTTGAGCGACCACGCGGACACACCCGCCGTGGAGCTATGGCGGCCGCGGCTCGACACGGGGCTTCCCACCCTGCTCGACCATGCGGCGACCACCTGGCGGCACCCGCGCCAGCGGGCCGTGTGGGAGCTCGCGGCGGCGAGCCTGCACGGGTTCCGGGCCACCCTCGACGCGTCCGGCTACACCGAGGTCCACTCCCCCAAGCTGGTCGAGTCGGCGACGGAGTCCGGCGCGAGCGTGTTCGAGGTCGACTACTTCGGCCGACCGGCCTACCTCGCGCAGAGTCCGCAGTTCTACAAGCAGATCCTGGTCGGGATCTTCGAGCGCGTCTACGAGGTCGGGCCGGTCTTCCGAGCCGAGCCCCACGACACGGTGCGGCATCTCGCCGAGTACGTCAGCCTCGACGTCGAGCTCGGCTTCGTCCGCGACCACCACGACGTCATCGACGCACTCCGCGACGTACTCGCGGGGATGGTCGAGGCGATCCACGAGCGGGCCGGCCATGCAGTCGAACTCCTCGGCCTCGACGTACCGCGGGTGCCGGAGCGGCTGCCCGTCCTGCACTTCCGCGAGGCGCTGGAGATCGCCGGCGCTCCGGCGGACGAGCCGGATCTGGCGCCGGCCCACGAGCGGGCGCTGGGTGCGTGGGCGCGCGCCGAGCACGACAGCGACTTCCTGATCGTGCACGGCTACCCGACCGCGCACCGTGCCTTCTACAGCCACCCCGACCCCGAGGACCCGCAGTGGTCGCGCTCGTTCGACCTGATCTTCCGTGGCCTCGAGCTGGTCAGCGGCGCGCAACGGCTGCATCGGTACGCCGACTACGTCCGGACGCTCGAGGAGCGCGGCTATCTCTACGCGCCGTACGCGTCGTACGTCGAGGCGTTCCGCAGGGGCATCCCGCCGCACGGTGGCTTCGCCATCGGGCTCGAGCGCTGGGTCGGGCGGCTCACCGGTGCCGCGAACATCCGCGAGGTCACGCTGTTCCCGAGGGACCTGCACCGCCTCGCGCCCTGACCATTCGCTGGGGCGACTACTTCAGGCCGCGGAGTACGGCGACCCGGCCGTCGGAGCCGGACGCCCAGCAGGCGCCGTCGCGGGTGCACTCGACCGCGTCGAGGCTGCCCTTCTCGACGCTCGTCCAGGTGGCACCGACGTCGTAGGAGACATCGGTGCCGCTCGGACCGACCGCGATCACCCCGGCCGACGGGGAGCCGGTCTTCGCGGTCCGGGGCAGGAAGGCCGCACCGGAGCGGTAGCCGCCGAGCCGGCCGCCCCTGGTCCAGGTGGTCCCGGCGTCCTCGGAGTACGCCGAGGTGTCCTTGCGTGCGTTCGGCTTCTCGAAGTCACCGCCCACCGCGACGAGGGTCCGGGTGTTGCGGACCGCCAGCGAGAACACCCCGGCGGCGTCACCCCGGCGTATCGGGGTGTCGGTCACCGTCCAGGTCCGCCCGCGGTCCTCACTGTGGAACACGCGGGCGGCGGTGCCTCCGCTGGCGATCCAGGCGTCGTCGTCGCCGGCGGTCACCAGGCAGGTCCCGCTGGCGGCGAAGCCGAACTCGCCGTCGAGTGCGGGCGGCATGCCGGCGGACTTACGCTTGGTCCACGACTTCCCGCCGTCGTTGGTGGCGAGGATCCGGAACGTGCCGTTCACCGGGTCGCTCATCGCCAGCCCGTGCCGGCGGTCCCAGAAGCCGAGGCAGTCGTAGAACGCCTGCTTGTTGCGGTTGCGGAACCCTTCGGTCCAGGTCCGGCCGCCGTTGCCGGTCCGGTAGATGCGCGAGTCACCGCCGGAGCCGATCGAGAGGATCACCGCGTGCATGTCGTCCCACGCCTCGATGTCGCGGAACTCCAGGTCACCGGTGTCGCCGCCCGGAGACACGTCGATCCAGCGCTTTCCGCCGTCGATCGTGCGCAGCACCGTGCCCTCGGTGCCACTGACCCACGCGACCTTCCTGCTGACCGGCGCGAGCCCACGGAACTGCGCATCGGAGCCGGTATCGACGTCCTTCCACCGCAGCCCACCTCCGGCACTGGCCGGTGCGGGGGCGAAGGCCGCCAGCGAACCGGCCAGCGACGAAGCTAGGACAAGAGCAAGGAGCGCGGTCAGGGCGCGCGCTCGCGACGAGGTTCCCGAGGTCATGTGGGGCACGTACCCCGTCGGGCCCGCCGGCAAGCGGGCGACAGCTCAGGGATTCGTGGGGCGCGCAGCCGCCTGGCAGACCACGGCCTGCTCGGGCTGGTAGGTCGTGGTGACGGTGTCGGTGCGCAGCGGTGCCGGATCGCCGATCCGGGTGACGGTGCGCACCAGGTCGACGGCGAAGCCGTCCTGGCCGGCGCTGCCGACGCAGTTGGGGTTGCTGTCCGCGACCGTGGCGCGTGGGGTCTGGGCGTACGGCGCACCGGTCGTCGCGACGACGTCGAACTCCTTGGTGGACCACACGTCGACCACGACGGCACTCCCCTCGAGCCGAGCCGAGAAGAGCACGCCGTAGGTCGAGTCGTTGCGCATCTGCAGGTCGGCACCGGCACCGACCATGGCGTCCCGACCGGCCGGCAGTCCGGCGGCGTACGTCGGTGAGCCGGTGCGGGAGACGTCGGTGAGCCCGGCCAGGAAGCCGGCGTTCCAGGCCGCGGTCGCCAGCCGGGTGCCGGAGCCGTTGACCTGGCCGACGGTGGCATTGAAGGAGAAGGTGTCCCCGGGCCGCAACAGAGCGCCGGAGAGGCGCGCGACAGCCTCGCCGAAGGATGGGCCGACGCTGCCCGGGACCGGCACGGTGTAGGTCGAGATCGCCGTGGACACGCCGAGCTGGGCGGCGTCCTGATCGGTGAAGTCGGCCTCGGTCCGCGAGCCGGTCACCGGCACCGTGCGCGCCGCACCCTCGGCGGTGACGCCGCTGAGGAATGCCGCGGTCACCCCCGCCTCGTCGTAGGTCTCACCTGCCTTGGCCGGCACCACGGCGGGCGCGCCCTGAGCCAGCGAGATCGTCGCATCGACGGGTTCGGTGTCCTGGGCGCTCGGATTCACGAGCGCGGCGAGACCGGTCGGGTCCACGTCGAGCGCGAGCGCACCGTCCTTGGTCACGATGCTGAGCAGGTCGGCATACTGCCGCGGCTGGAGGGTCACCTGCGACCCGGCGAAGGCCAGCGTCACGGGTCCCGACATCGCGGGGTTCGCGAGTGTGGTCACGGCGGTGGCCAGCTCGGCGTCGTCGACGTCGGGTGGCACCAGCCGCAGCGGCAGCCGGACCGAGGTGCTGCCGGTGCGGTAGGCGTCGTAGAGGGCGCCCGCGGCGCGGTCGCGGTCGATCTGGGCGCCGTCCTTGGGCCGGGTCAGGGACACCTGCCCGCCGGAGAGCGAGATCCCGGCGTTGCGGGCCGGCTGCCCGGCCTGCGCGTCGAGCTCGTCGAAGAAGGCGATCATCTGGCCCTCGTCGAGGTTGACCACCGGCTGGGTCTCGTCACCGCCGGTGTAGTAGCGCCACAGCCGGCGCGGGTCCCAGCTGCGCGGCCCGAGCACCTTCGCCACGGTCGCGACCGAGTCCACGCTGAGCCCCGCTTGGGCGGGGTCGACCTGCGTCGTGAAGGTGCCGACGCTGACGGTGATCGGCTCACCGCCGTGACGGCGCAGCCCGTCGGTGAGCGCCGCCGAGGCGGCGTACTGGTCGCGACCGCCGATGTCGACGCCGGCCACCGTGGTGCCGAGCGGGACCTTGCCGTTGGCGCCGGCGTACGCCGCCACCCAGCCGGCGACGCCCATGACGAGGACCACGAGGACGATGAGGAGCACGGCGCCGCCGCCCTCGGGCTCGTGCCCGATCCCGCGCCGCCGCGTCCACCTCACAGGTTCACTGTAGGAACTCCAGTCACTCCAGTGTGGTTGTTTCCCGGGATGTCCGCGTACTTTTCGCGCCCGGCCGCGGCAGCGTCGCGACGGCCAGCATCAGCACCACCAGCGCCAGTCCGAGGACGGCGTATCCGGCGCCCGTCGAGGTGAGCAGGTAGTCGCCCTCCCCGCGCGGCACCGCAGCCAGCACCGCGACCGCGTCGAAGCCCAGCGCGAACGGCAGCCGACTCCCCCACCCGGCCGGCGTCGCGATGGTCACGAGCACGCTCGCCACCGCGGCCAGCAGCAGACCCCACCACCACTGGTAGACCGCCACCGTGGCGACCCCCAGCGCGATGCCCGCCAGCAGCGTGACCGGCGCCAGCCGTGCGCCCATCGGTGCGTGCAGGCCCGGTCAGGACTCGAGGCCGGCGAACAGGTCCGACTCGAGACCGTCGGGGCCGGGGGCGCCGCGCTCGCCCTTGGCGATCCGAAAGTACTCGACGCCCCACATCTGGTTGCCCTCGTTGTTGGACAGCGCGAAGAACGGCCCGTCGAGGGTGATCTGCGTCGGATAGGAGGCCAGCGCGGCCATCTTCTGCTCGAGGTACGCCGACCCGTCGACCCCGGCCGCGAGGTTGGCGTCGGGGGTGACGAACGGCGGCAGCGGGCCCTCGGGGTCCATCCCCTCGAACGTGGTCGTGTCACCCGCGGCGCGTAAAGCGCGGAGGCCCTCGCGCATCCGGCTCTCCGACATCGCACCCCAATAGATCTTCGCGATCTCCCAGGGCTCGCCCAGGTCGCGCGCGTAGGAAGGCACCGCGGCCAGTTGGGCGGCGTACATGGCGACCCGGTGGGCCTGGATGTGGTCGGGGTGGCCGTAGCCGCCGAACTGGTCGTAGGTCACCAGCACCTGCGGCCGCACCTCGCGGATGACCCGGACCAGGTGGTCGGCCGCCTCGGTGAGATCGGCCTGCCAGAAGGCGTTGTCGTGGGCCTCTCCGTTTTCCGGTGGGTCGGCGGCGATCGCGTAGCCGTCCTCGTGCCACTTCATCCCGGAGTCGCGGTAGGTGCCGAAGCCGCCGAGCCAGCGGTGGTCGGTGACGCCGAGAGCAGCCATCGCATCGGCGATCTCGCCGCGCCGGTGGTCGCCGAGCTTGTCCTCCTGGTCGGCGGCCAGGTGCGCCAGGTCGGGCACCAGGATCTCACCCATCTCGCCCGCAGTGCAGGTCACCAGCGTGACCCCGCGACCCTCGGCGACGTAGCGGGCCATCGTGGCGCCTTGGCCGATCGACTCGTCGTCGGGGTGGGCATGGACGAGCAGCAGGCGCTGGTCGGGGCGGGTGTCGGTCACAAGCAAAGACTAGGGAGGAGGTGGGACAGCTCGGTGAGGAAGGGTCGGTCGGCGTCCAGCCAGTCGACGGAGTCCAGCTCGCCCGCGGCCAGCCAGCGGAGCTCGTCGTGCTCGGAGGGTGTCGGTTCGCCGCCCTCCAGGACCGCGACGGCCACTCGCAGGACGTAGTGCTCGCCGATCGGCACGGCACCGGCCAGCCAGCGCTCCACCGTGATCCGCGCGCCGAGCTCCTCGTCGATCTCGCGGACGAGTGAGTCGGCCGCGGTCTCACCGGCCTCGACCTTGCCGCCGGGGAACTCCCACCGCCCCGCCGCGCTCGCAGGTGCGGTACGCCGCGCGGCCAGCACCCGGCCGTCCCGGACGATCGCGGCGCCGACGACGACCTGCCTCTCCCTGCCGCGACCCACGCCTAGATTGTGCAGGTGAGCGACTCTCCCGGCGCGCCCGGCGTGCACCTGGTGCGCACCGAGGAGAACGTCGAGGAGATCGAGGCGCTCGCCGCTCGGCTCGGGGGCCGCGTGGGGCTGGCCGCGCTCCTGGGCGACCTCAACCGTCGCGCCCGCCGTACCCTCGCGCCGGGTCGCGCCGTGCACCGCGCGTACACCTGGGACGCCGCCGACCGTCGCGACCACGACTGGTGGCCGCAGGGGATCAGCACCTCGGTCGACGCCGAGGCGCCGGCCTCCGTGGTCGTGGTGTCGTGGTACGCCAAGCACGACCAGGGGTCGAGGCTGACCTTCCTCGACCTGCGGACGCGCCGCTATCGGCACGTGCTGCTCGTGCAGCCCACCATGCGCGATGAAGTGGCCGGGGTGGAGCCGCTGAAGGTCCACGCCGGCGGGATCGTCTGGCACGGGCCGTACCTGCATGTCGCTGGTACGGCGCGCGGTGTGTTCACCTGCCGGATCGACGACCTGCTCCGCCTCCCCGATCGCGGGCTGGTCGACGCCTTCGGCCATCGCTACGTGCTACCGGTCCGCTTCGCCTACCGGGCCCATGCCGACGAGGGGTTGGAGCGGTTGCGCTACTCCTTCCTCTCCCTCGACCAAGGCGCGGACCCGCCCGAGCTGGTGGTCGGCGAGTACGGCAACCGCAACCAGACCCGCCGGCTGGCGCGATTCCCCATCGACTCGACGACCAGGTTCCTCGCCGAGGAGGCCGGGGTGAGCCGACCGCTGGCCCTGGACGACGGCGGCGTCGTTCGCGCGCAGGGCGCGGCGATCGCTGCCGGACGGTGGTACGTCACCTCGTCGCACGGCCCCTGGACCCCGGGCACGGTGCACGTAGGCAGCCCGGGCGCCTTCCGCGACTACCGCTGGGCGACTCCCATGGGCCCCGAGGACATCGCCTGGGACCGTCGCACCGACCTGCTCTGGTCGGTCTCCGAGCACCCCCGCCGTCGCTGGGTCTTCGCGATGCGGCGTTCGTGGTTCGAGTAGCGCGCCTCCGGGCTCAACCACCGGTGGTCG
>DOWL01000206.1:39907-40635 GCA_003519585.1 Nocardioides sp.
TCCGGGCTCAACCACCGGTGGTCGCCGGGGTATTAGGCCAGCAGGCCTTCGCGCTCCTCCAGCGCGGCGGTGAGGAGTGCGACCAGCGCTTCCAGCTGGATGTCGACCGACGAGCCGACCTCTTCGTCGGAGCCGTCGAGCGCGCGGGCGGCGAGGCCGGCCTTGCTGTCGATGAGCTCGGCGATCTTGGTGTCGATCGTCTGGGAGGCGATGATCCGCCAGGCGGTGACCGGTTCGGCCTGACCGATGCGGTGCACCCGATCGATCGCCTGGGTCTGCTCGGCATCGGTCCAGGAGAGTTCGGCGAGCACGACGTTGGAGGAGACCTGGAGGTTGATGCCGACGCCGGCGGCCATCAGCGAGCAGACGATGATCTGGACGTCGGGGTCCTCCTGGAAGGCCTTGATGCTCGCCTCGCGGGCCTTGGGCGTCTGGTCGCCGCGGATCTCGGAGTAGCGGATGCCGCGCTTCTCGAAGGTCTCCCCGGCGAGGTCCATGACGTCGACGTGCTTGGCGAAGAAGACCACTTTGCCGACCGAGCGGGCCAGCTGGGCGGCGTAGTCGGCGGCCAGGCCGGCCTTGGCCTGGCCGATCCTGCGCAACATCGTGAAGACGTTGTCGCCGTCGGAGGTCGTGGTGGTGGTGTCTTCGCGCTCCCAGGTGGCGACGCGGCGTACGAGCTCGTGGTCGATGCCTTCGACGGTGGCTCCGGAACGGCGGGGGGGGGC
>DOWL01000206.1:40806-43411 GCA_003519585.1 Nocardioides sp.
GCGGCCGATCTCGTCGTCGAGCTCCACCGGGAGGTCGGCGATCCGGCGAGCAGGGATGTCGGCGGCCACATCGACCTTGCGGCGCCGCACGATGCCCATGTCGACCACCGCGGCCCGCGCCGCGGGGTAGAAGCCGGGGTCGGCCGGAGTCAGCCCGGTCTCCTCGAGCTTGTCCATGAGCTTGGCACGTGGCTTCTTGTCGTCGATCCAACCGAGGAACTCCCAGATCGCCTGGAAGTCCTCGATGTCGTTGATCAGCGGGGTGCCGGTCAGCGCCATCAACAGCGGCCGGGCGATCCGCGCGCGGATCCGCTCGGAGAGGTTGAGGACGTTCTGGGAACGCTGGGACTGCTTGTTCTTGATGAAGTGCGCCTCGTCCACGACCATGCCGCGGAACCCGAAGTCGCCCAGCCAGCCGACGTGGCGGTCGAGGATCTCGTAGTTGACCACCACGATGTCGGCGAAGCCGTCGACATCGCCACCGTCGCCGTGGATCACCGTGACGGGGCGGTTGGGCGTCCAGATGCTCGCCTCGCGTCCCCAGTTGGTCTTGACGACGTTGGGGACGACGGCCAGCAGCGGGAACGCGTCCGCAGCTTGGGCGGCGAGCAGTGCCTGAGCGGTCTTGCCGAGACCCGGCTCGTCGGCCAACAGGTAGGTGCGGTGTCCGTCGGCGGCCGAGTGGATCAGCTGGGACTGGTGCCGCATCAGCTCCAGGCCGGCGGGCACCTTGGTGCCGTTGGGCTCGGGCAGCGGCATGCAGGCGGCCTGGCTGCCGCCGTACTCGAAGGAGCGGAACAGCGGACCGAGCAGCTCCCAGGTCGCCAGCCGGCGGGCCTTGGGGCGGCTCTCGTCAGCTGCGGAGAAGTCGGGGACGAGGAACGGGTTGGACAGCTGACGTTGGATGACCGACTGCGGGACGACCCGGCGGTCGGCCCCGGGAAGGAGCTCGGCCTCGGTGGGTTCGGGCTCGTCCTCCTCCTCGGCCTCCATGCCGGCCGAGGCGATCATCTCGCGGCGCAGCTCCTTGGCCGCGTCGGAGACCTTGGCGTCCTCGGCGAGCAGGGAGAGCAGCGTGGTGTCGCTGGCTGCGGTCTTGGCGAGGATGGTCGCAACCCCGTCGAGCCGCTTGAGCTGGTCGGCCTTGCGGGCCTCGGTGAGCTCGGCGTCGGCCTTGATCCGGGCCCGCTCCTCGCGGACCAGGAGCGCGACGACCTGGAACTTCGTCCGCGCGGACGGCGACACCGGACCGCGCTGAGAGCGCGCCTCGACCTCGCGCACGGCTCGCGCGAGCACCGGGATGATGCCCTCGTTATCACCGTGCCTGCGCCCACTGCGCTGGCTGGCCTGGTTCCGGTTGTTGCCGGATTGGCGCTGGCCTCGTCTGGCCAAGGAGCTCCCTTTCCGCTGCCGCGACCCCCACTGGTCGGGCCCTCTGTGGCATCGCGCCCGGGCGCCTTCGGACGCATCCGAAACCTCGGGCGTTGCCATCGTCGAGCGGACCCGGCTCGGCCCCTCGACGCGATGCAGCGCCTGATCGGCGCCTCACCGGCCGTGCGACGGCCGATGTCTGCGAGCCATGGTACCCCGCGCTCCCCCAGCTTGTCCGGCGGTCCCCACCTACGGTCCCGCGGACGGACCCGGCCTACCTCTGGGCGTGTGCGGCGGGATCGCTCTGGGAGCTCTGTGCCTCAGGGACGCCAGGGGCGACCGGCTCGGTGACCGTCGTCTCCCGCCGAGGGATGAAAGCGGCGATCGCCACTCCGAGGAAGGCCGCCAAGGCGCCGAGACCGAAGCACCACCGGAAGGCGGACTCCGTGGGCAGCGCGAAGTCGCCGACCTGCATGGTGCTGCTGGTGAGGACAGTGGCCATCACCGCCGCGGCGGTGGTCGTGCCGATAGAGCGCATCAAGCCGTTGACCCCGACCGCGGACGCCGCCTCGGTCATGGGGACGTTGTCCATGATCAGCGTGGGCATCGCGGCGTACCCGATGCCGACGCCGGCGCTGGCCACGATGCACGCGACCATCAGCTGCCAGGGGGCACTCATCAGGAAGAACCCGAGGACATAGCCCGAGCCGAGGACCGTCGCGCCCACCATCAGGGTCCGCTTGGCGCCGATGGTGCGGATCAGCCGGGCCGAGACCGGCGCGAACAGCAGCATCATCAGCCCCGAGGGAGCCATCCAGAGGCCGGCCGCGAGAATGGACTGACCGAGCCCGTAGCCGGTGATCTCGGGGAGCTCCAGCAGTTGGGGCACGACGATGGCCTGCGCCATCATCCCGAAGCCCACCGCGACGGCCGCGATGTTGGTCATCAGCACCGGCAGCCGCGCTGTCGTGCGCAGGTCGACCAGGGGCTGGTCCGTCCGGACTTGATGGAAGCCCCAGGCGAGCAACACCAGGAGTCCAGCCACCATGGCGCCGAGGGTCTTGGGGTCCGTCCAGCCCCAGGTGCTGGCCTTGGAGATCCCGATCAGGAAGCTGACGAGACCCACCGAGAGACCCACTGCCCCGACCACGTCGAACCGGCCCGGGGCGGCGTCGCGGACGTGCGGGACGAGGAACCAGGCCGAGAGCAGCACCAGCGCGGCCAGCCCGGCGGC
>DOWL01000206.1:43596-44117 GCA_003519585.1 Nocardioides sp.
TCATCGCCGCGATGCCGGTGCCGGTGAGCCGCGGCGGGGTGACCTCGCGCATCAGCGAGATGCCGACCGGGATGAAGCCCATCGACAGGCCCTGCAGCGCCCGACCGACCAGCATCGGCGCGAGCGAGTCGGACAACGCACAGATCACGGAGGCGACCAGCAGCAGTGCTGCGCTCGCGACGATGATCCGCTGCTTGCCGAACAGGTCCGCGAGCCGGCCCGCGACCGGCATGGCCACCGCGCCCGCAAGCAGCGTGATCGTGATGACCCACGCCGCGTTGGCCTGGCTGGTGCCGAGGAGCAGCCCGAGCTCGCCCTGGATCGGGATGAGCAGCGTCTGGGTCAACGCCGCGACCAGACCGCCGAAGCAGAGCACGACCACGGGCAGAGCGGGGTGTTCACGCAGCAGCCGCGTCGGTACGGCGGTCGAGTCAGCCACCCACGCAGGCTACATGTAGTTGCCTTGAACAACCAATGGTGAGGATCGTCACGCGCACTTGGATACCCCGGCGAGTTTCGGC
>DOWL01000206.1:44329-48010 GCA_003519585.1 Nocardioides sp.
TCCGCCGCGACAAACCGGGTCGCTCCGCTCCCTCCCAAATTAAGAACGCACCACGGGAACGGAGGGTCGATCGGCAGTTCAGCCATCACTTAGCCGCGCAAGCGGCTGACGATCCCGCACATCTAGCCTCAGGACATGTACGAGATCGCGCTCACCGTGGCGGCCTGTCTCCGTGCGGGCACCCGGGTGGATGTCGCCTGGGTGGTCGACGGAGACCTCGCGCCGGCCGACCCGGGCGGTGCCCTCGCTCTGACCCCGGGTGGTGGTCGGGTGGGGAGCCTGTACGCCGGCGCGCTCGACCAGCAGTTGGCGGAGCAGGCGCAACTCCTGGGTGACTCCGTGGGCCGGCTGGTGACGCTGCAGGTAGGCGAGTTGGAGGCACAGGCGTTCGGGCTGGCGGGGACGGGCAGCGCGCTGGCCGTGGTGGCCAACGCCGCCCTGCTGCCCCCGGAGACGTGGGGGATGCTCCAGGAGCGCACCGCGGTCCGGCTGCGGTGGACCCGGCGCGGCGACGAGCTCACAGCGGCCGAGTTGGACGACCCCGAAGGGCACGACCCGGGGAGCGCGGTCGACGAGATCGAGGTCAACACCACCTGGCGGCCGGTCCCGACCGTCGTACTGGCCGGTGGTGGACCGGTGCTGCAGGCCCTGGAGCAGATGGCGGCGCTGCTCGGCTGGCGCACGCAGCGCGCTGGCAACCCCGACACCGCGCGCGGCCTCGTGGTCGGGCTCGGACCGCTCGACTGCGTGGTGCTCGCCATACACGACGTCGACCTGGCCGGCCCCGTGCTGGCCAGCGCGCTCGACGGCCGCGCCGGCTACGTGGCGGCGCTCGGCTCACGCGCGATGCAGGAGAGCCGCGAGACCTGGCTGACCGACCGCGGCATCGAGGGGCTGGAACGGATCCACACTCCCGCCGGCCTCGACATCGGCGCAGACGGTCCGGCCGAGGTGGCACTGGCGATCCTCGCCCAGGCGATCCAGGAGCGCACCTGGCGGGCTCAAGCAAAGGCTTAGGTACGCCTCCTTCGGCGGCCTTTCGCGACCTAGGATGGACGCATGGAAGAGCCGCGGGACGTGTTGCGCGCGCTCTGGCAGGCCGAGGGCCAGGAGCTCGACGACGACTGCGCGCCCGGACCGGACGGCCTGGACCGCCAGAAGGCGTGCAAGAACATGAAGGACGTCAGCTTCGACGGGTTCGCACCACCCGGGAGCGACCTCGGCCAGGCGTGGCGTGACCAGCTCCGTCGGGAGGGGAAGCTCAGCGAGAGCAGCCTGCGCGACCTGGTCCTCGGCGACCAGTGAGCTGAAGTGGCACGTGGTCACTAGCCCCGAGTCAGTCCCGGAACTGACCGATGCTCTGCGCGGAGTCGGCTACCTGGCCGACCGTGGTCTGGCGACCACGCTGCACGTCGCGCTCCGACTGGGCCGGCCGGTGCTGCTCGAGGGCGAGGTCGGCGTCGGCAAGACCGAGGTCGCGCGAGCCCTCGCGCAGCTGCTGGACCGCGAGCTCATCCGGCTCCAGTGCTACGAGGGCATCGACGCCCAGCAGGCGCTGTACGAATGGGACTACGCCCGGCAGATGCTCCAGATCCGCGCGTTGTCCGAGCACCAGTTGAGCGACGACGACGCGGTCGACGCCCTCTTCGGACCGAAGTTCCTCGTCGAACGTCCCCTCCTGCACGCCGTACGCGCGGGCGACCGAGCGGTCCTGCTGGTCGACGAGGTGGATCGCGCCGACGACGAGTTCGAGGCGTTCCTGCTCGAGTTGCTCTCGGAGTTCCAGATCACCATCCCCGAGATCGGGCCGGTCCGCGCCGAACGACCGCCCCTGGTGATCCTGACCTCCAACCGGACCCGCGAGCTCCACGACGCCCTCAAGCGGCGTTGCCTCTACCACTGGGTCGGCTTCCCCGCCCCCGAGCGCGAGGTCGAGATCGTGCTGGTCCGGGCGCCGCAGGTCAGCCAGCGACTGGCCGAGGCCGTGGTGGGTGCCGTCAACCGGCTGCGTGAGATGGACCTGGCCAAGCCGCCCGGCGTCGCCGAGACCATCGACTGGGTCAACACGCTCGGGGTCGTCGGCGCCGAGGACCTGGACGACGCGGCCGTTCCCGACACGTTGGGTGCGGTGATCAAGGACCGCGACGACCTGGAGCTCGTCGTGAGCGACCTCGAGCGGGTCCGTGGCTGAGCCCCACGACCGGGAGCAGGGCCCGGGTGACTCCTACGTCGCGATGCTCGTCGACTTCGCACGCACCCTGCGTCGAGATGGAGTCCCGGTCGGCTCCGGGGACGTGCTGACCTACACGCGTGCGGTCGCGTGCCTGGACCCCTCAGACCTCGTCGACCTCTACTGGGCCGGACGCAGCACCCTGGTCGGCCGCCGCGAGCAGCTGCCGATCTACCACCGCGCCTTCGAGCGGTACTTCCTCGACGGCGCCCCGGACAGCCTGGCCATGGCGCGATTCACCGCCGAGCAGCGCGCCCAGCTGCATGTCGACCTCGACGTGCCCGAGACCGAGAGGCTCGAGGAAGGTCACGACCAGCAGCTGGCCCGGCTCGGGCTGGTGGCATCGGGCATGCAAACGGCCCGTCGCAAGGACTTCGCCGAGTGCACCGCTGACGAGCTGGCGGCTCTGCGCCGGATCCTCAGGACGATGCGGCTGACGCCTCCACGCCGTCGCACGCGACGCACCCAGCGCGCCCGGCGGGGCCGCGCCCTCGACGTACGCCGGACCGTCCGCGAGACGATGCGACTCCACGGCGAGCCGGCCCAGCTGCACCGCCGTGGGCGGCGGCTCCGGAACCGCCCTCTGGTGTTGATCCTCGACGTGTCCGGCTCGATGGCCGACTACTCCCGCAACCTCGTGCAGTTCGCACACACGTCCACTCGCACGTCCAGCCGGGTCGAGGTGTTCTGCTTCGGGACCCGGCTCACCCGGATCACCCGCGAGCTGGACCGTCGGAGCCCCGACGAGGCGATGGATCTCGCCGCCGAGGCCGTCCTCGACTGGGACGGCGGGACCCGCATCGGTGCGTCGCTCGACCAATTCGTCCGCGATCACGCCCGCCACGGGATGTGCCGCGGGGGCATCGTGGTGATCTGCTCCGACGGGCTCGACCGCGGCGACCCCGACCAGCTCGCGGCCGCCATGGAGCGGCTGAGCCGTCTGTGTCACCGGATCGTCTGGCTCAACCCGCACAAGGGCGACGCGCGGGAGTTCGTGCCGACGACGCTCGGCATGATGGTTGCCGCACCGTACGTCGACGAACTGCTCTCCGGTCACGACCTGGCCAGCCTCGAGGAGTTCGCCGCGACCCTGACCCGGATGAGGTGACCCCGAGGTGGACCGGATGCTGTGGAGCGTCACGCTGCAAGCCGTAGGCGATCGCCCCGTGACGCACGAGGAGATCGTCGAGTTGGCCGACGCCGTCGCCGGCGCGCACGGCGTCGCCTCGGGGATCGGGCAGTCGGCGTACGGCGCGCAGCTGGTCGTCGAGGCCGCCGACCGCGACGAGGCGATCTCGCTCGGCCTCGCCCTCTTCACCGAGGCCGCCGCGACGGCCGGCCTCCCTGCCTGGCCCGTGTCCAGCGCCGACGCGGTGTCCGAGGCCGAAGACGCGGAGCTGGAGTGATCCGGCTCGGCTCGCTGGCCGGTTACCCGTTCGAGGGTCCACGCG
>DOWL01000206.1:48125-48597 GCA_003519585.1 Nocardioides sp.
CCACGCGTGCTGGCCGGCTTCACCGCGCCGGCGGTGCCCGCCGTCTACGCGATCCTCTACCTCCCCGATCCCGCGAAGCAGCAGTTCGCCGTGACCTACGTCGGCCACTCCGAGGACCTCTCGCAGGAGCCGTTCCCGTTCCGACACCCACGCTCGCCTTGCTGGATCGAGCGGGCCGGCTCGAAGTGGAAGGTCCACATCGCGACCTACGAGGTCCCCGGCGGGCTCGCCTCGCACCGCGAGCTGATCGTCCAGGAGCTGTGCGCGGTCTACCACCCGAGCTGCAACGAGCAGCAGTTCGACCAGGCCTGGCAGGAGCACTGGATCGGCAGCTACCAGGCGCCGACGACGGCGCCACTCAGCACCGGGCGTACACCGGGTCAGGTGAGAGACGAGCCCGGGTCGCCCGAGGCAGCGGTGGGCGATCAACCCTCATAGGCTTCCGCAAGGTTGATAGGTCACCGCCGCCCGG
>DOWL01000206.1:48706-54276 GCA_003519585.1 Nocardioides sp.
GATAGGTCACCGCCGCCCGGAGCGACTCCCTCAGTCAGGCGCGTAGCCGACCATCTCGTGCAGCCGGGAACGCCGGGTGCCGGCCGCCGGGGCGGCGGGCGGACGCTCGGGTGGGGGCTCGTAGGTCGCGCCGGCCACGATGCCCTCGGCCATGCCGTAGAGCAGTGGCAGCGCACCGGCGACGACGCCGCCGACCTGGTTGATGTTGGCCACGCCCTCGCGGATCGGTTCGGCGTTGCGCTTGATGTCCCAGACGATGTCGGCGCACTCCTCCAGATCGCCGGCGACCCGGGTGAGCTGACCGCCCACGACATAGAGGTAGAAGGCCAAACCGGCGATCAGCAGCACGATGTCGACGACGGACAGCACCACGAGTGTCGTCATGAGCGCACCTTCCCGAGGACCCGACCGAGGAACAGGTGATGCTCGAGGCCTTCGGCCAGCACCGCCTCGACCCCGGCCGCCGTGGTCGCGATCAGGGCAGTGTCATCGGTGTTGGTCTTGGCCTGGCGGAGGGTCTCCTTCACGGTGACCACGCGGCGTTCGATGGTGCGGACCTCCACGACCAGGATGGTCAGCAGCGCAGCTACGGCCAGCACGATGACGAAGCCACCGATCACCGCGCCCCACCACAGCGACTCCTGGGTGTCGGTGAGCATGGCCGTTGCTGGATGAACAGAGCCTGCGTGCATGTCAGCCTCCCAGTCGCTTCCGGCCCCGGGTGAGCCCGGCGATGACCACGGTGGCGTGGTCGATGGTGGTGTTGAGCTGGCTCAGGCCGGCGGTGTTGGTCACCGCGCGCTGGAGCGTGTCGTCGATCGTCGCGGCCTGACGGCCGATCCGGTGCGCGAGCAGCAGGATCGGCACCACCAGCGCGACCACCACCAGCACGACGACGATCGTGATCACGTAGCCGACCTTCCAGCCGGTCGTCGACCCGGTGTCGAGTGCGATCAGGAGCGCGCTCATATCGTCTCGCAGAAGTCACGGACCGGCTTGAGGCTGGCGTTGACCGACGCGAGCCCGTCAGGCACCAGCGCCGTACGGTCGGCGACCACGCCGACTCCGGCGATGACGCCATCGAGGGTCCCCGCGACGGCGCGCAGGTGCAGGATCACCCGGATCAGGCCCAGGGCGGCCGCGGCGATGATCAGTGCGGCGATGACGAGTGTCACAACGGCGACGGCTGGCATCAGCGGTTCCTCCTCGACTGGCTCATCAGGCACATCCGGCTCACCCCAACAGCTTTCCGACGGACCCGGCGTACCGCACGGCACCGTTGGCGACGTCGGCGACGACCGCGTCGGTCGTGGCCAATGCGTCTGGTACGCCGTCCAGCTCGGCGGCGAGCGCACCGCCGCCGGCCAGGATGTCGTCGGCCGCCCCGCGGATGCGCTCCAACGCCGCGAGCACCCGGTTGAGCAGCGCGACGAGCACGGGGACGACGACGAGCAGCAAGATGATGTTGCCGATCCACCACAACATCAGGCGCCTCCTCGGCTCGGGAACTGGGTGGGGTCGTAGGGCAGGAAGAACCTGCGGAACACGCGCACCAACGCCATCTGGGCGGCGCGGATGCCGATGGCGAGCCCGCTGGCCTCGCGGCGATCGAGGTGGTCGGTCGACTCGCCCCGCTCGGTCGCCTCGATGCGCTGCTGCATGTTCGTGGCGAACTGCTTCATCAGCACCGCGGTGACATCGGTGATCATCCCGCGGCCGTACTGTGCGGCCGCGCCGGAGATCTGCAGATCCTGGTCGACGGTGACCTTGGTGCCGCCACCGGATCCCGGAGCGAGCCGGGCGGTGACGGTCATCTCGACGTTGCCGCGCCCCCGACGATCCGAGCCCGAGGCATCGATGGCCACCCGCTGGTCCGCGTGGTCGCGCTCGACGACGTGGGCCTTGCCTGCGAACTCGAGCTTGACCGGCCCCATCCGCAGGTTGACCCGGCCGGCGTACTCGTCGTCGCCGAGGTCGTCGGTGATCTCTGCGCCGGGTAGGCAGGCGGCCACGTTGGGCACGTCCTGCACGAAGTCCCAGACCTTGTCGGGTGGCTGGGCCACCTCGAAGGTATTCGTCACGAGCATGGTGAGTTCAAGCCTCCTGACCGGTGAGGTACGACGTGGGGTCGGCCGCGAACCGGTCGCGACAGCCCACGCAACAGAAGTGGTACGCCGTCCCGTCGTGCTCGTGCATATGCGGCGACCAGCCCGCCTCCACGGTCACGGTCATGCCACAGACCGGGTCGATCGACGAGGAGGTGGCTGCCGGTTGGGGGATCCCGGCAGCCCCCTCCTCGCCGGTCGATCCCGACGGCCCGAACTCCCCGGCTGCACGCCGCTGCACGAGCTCGGCCAGCACCGCGACCGCGATCTCGCGGTGCGAGGTATGACCGAGGTCGAGGCCGACCGGGGTTCGGACCCGGTCGAGGTCGTCGCGGGGCACACCGCGCTCGGCGAGGTACTCCATCAGCGAGATGCCTCGCTTCTGGGAGGCGACCAGGCCGATGAACGCCGGCCGGGCGCGGGCGCAGAGCTCGAGCGCCTCCTCGTCGCCGTGGCCCTGGGTGGCCACCACGACCAGCGACCTCGGGGTGACGTCGTCGGGCTGCAGTTCGGGCAGGTCGGTCACCCGAGCGTTCCAGCCCAGGTCCTGGGCCAACCGCGCGAGCAGGTGGACCATCGGTGACCGGCCGACCACGAGCAGATCGAGAACGGGTACGACGGGCTCGACGAACACTTGTAGCGCCCCCTCGCTCTGGCAGGACATCGGGACGTAGACCATCCCCTCCGGCATCACGGCTCCGGAGCTGCCGGGGTCGGTGGTGCCGAGGAAGAGGAGCTGCGGCTCGCGGGACTGGATCACCCGCTGGGCCTCGCGGATCACGACCGGCTCGGCGCACGCTCCGCCGATGAAGCCGTAGACCTGGCCGTCGGCGGTCACCAGGGCGCGCGCGCCGGTCTGGCCGGAGGAGGGCGCCTGACGCCAGACGATCGTCGCGAGCGCGAACTCCTCGCCGCGATCGGCCAGCTCTCGGGCCCGCTCCAGGACCTCCCAGCTCTCCTCGCCCATGGCTCCCTTCCCTCTGCCTTACCGCTGGTCGCCTTAGGTGGCCTCAGTCGCCCTGCTTGACCGGCGGCGCACCGGACACGTCCTGCTGACGCACGATCGCGTCGTACACCCGGTCCGGCAGGAGCGGCATGTCGATGTTGCGGACCTGGCTGCTGCCGATGGCGTTGAGCACCGCGTTGACGAACGCCGCCGGACCACCCACCGTCGCACACTCGCCGATGCCCTTGGCTCCGATCGGGTGATGCGGGCAGGGCGTGACGACCTCGTGCAGCTCCCACCCCGGGGTCTCCCACGCGGTAGGCAGCAGGTAGTCCATGAAGTTCGAGCCGATGCAGTTGCCGTCGGCGTCGAAGGTGATGAACTGCATGTTCGCCATCGCATAGGCCTCGGTCAGGCCACCCATGATCTGGCCCTCGACCACCATCGGGTTGATGCGTACGCCGCAGTCGTCGACGGCCACGAACCGTAGGACATCCCAGACCCCGGTGACCGGGTCGACCTCGACGGTCGCGATGTAGCACGCGAACGGCCAGGTCAGGTTCGGCGGGTCGTAGTAGGCATTGCCCTCCAGGCCGGGCTCCATGCCGTCGGGCATGTTGCTGTACGCCGCCATCGCGCACTCCTGGATCGAGACCCCCTGCGCGGGGTTGCTGCGCACGTAGAAGCGGCCGAGCTCCCACTCGACGTCCTCCTCGGAGACCTCGAGCAGGTGGGCAGCGAGCTTGCGCGCCTTGGCCCGGATCTTGCGCGATACCATCGCCACCGCGGCGCCGGCGACCGGCGTGCTGCGCGACGCGTAGGTGCCCATGCCGAACGGCGCGGTGTCGGTGTCGCCCTCCTCGACCACGATGTCTTCGGCGGGGATGCCCAGCTCGTGGGCGACGATCTGCGCCCACGTCGTCTCGTGGCCCTGGCCCTGGGTCTTCGCGCCGGTGCGCAGCAGCGCCTTGCCGGTCATGTGCACCCGAAGTTCGGCGGAGTCGAACATCTTGATGCCGAGGATGTCGTACTCGCGACTGTTCCCGGCCCCGAGCGGCTCGGTCATCGTTGAGATGCCGATCCCGAGCAGTCGCCCGCGCTTGCGGGCCTCGGCCTGCTGGCGGCGGAAGTCGTCGTACCCGATCGCCTCGAGACCGACGTCGAGGCACTTGGCGTACTGGCCGGAGTCGGTGAGGAAGCCGAACGGCGTGCGGTGCGGGAAGTCGTCGTCGCGGACGAAGTTGACGCGCCGAAACTCCGCCTGGTCCATGCCCAGGTCGTCGGCGGCGGCCTGCACCATCCGCTCCTGGAAGAACATCGCCTCGGTGACCCGGAACGAACAGCGATAGGCCACGCCGCCGGGCGCCTTGTTGGTGTAGACGCCGCGAGCCGACAGGTGCGCCGCCGGGATGTCGTAGGCCGCGAACGCGGAGTGCATCAGCCCGATCTTGAACTTGCTGGGTTGAGCGTCGGCGAAGAACGCGCCATGGTCGGACTCGGTGTGCATCCGGACGCCGAGGATCTTGCCGTCCTTGCGCAGCGCCATCTCGCCGTCGAGGTAGACGTCGCGGGCGAAGCCGGTGGAGATGAGGTTGCCGGTGCGGTCCTCGATCCACTTGACCGGCCGCTCGGTGAGGATCGAGGCCAGGATGGACATGACGTAGCCGGGGTAGGCCGGCACCTTGTTGCCGAAGCCCCCGCCGAGGTCGGGGCTGATCACGCGGATCATGTGCTCGGGCAGCTCCGCGATGAGTGCGACCGCTGCCCGGATGATGTGCGGCGCCTGCGTGGTCATGTAGACCGTGAGCTTCTGCGTCGCCCGGTCGAAGTCGGCGATCGAGCCACAGCACTCGAGCGGCGACGGGTGCGATCGCGGATAGTGCAGCTGCAGCTTCGAGACGACGTCGGCCTCGGCGAAGGCTCGATCCGTCGCCTCCTGGTCGCCGACCTCCCAGGTGAAGCAGGTGTTGTCCGGCTGATTCTCCTTGTCATCGCGGATGATCGGCGCGCCCGCAGCCAGGGCCTGGGTCGGGTTGACGATCACCGGCAGCGGTTCGTACTCGACCCGAATCGCGTCGCAACCGTCCTTGGCGATGTAGGGGTCGTCGGCGATGACGCAGGCGACCTCCTGCCCCTGGAACCGCACCTTGTCGGTGGCCAGCACCGCCTGGGTGTCGTAGGACAGCGTCGGCATCCAGGCCAGGTTGCGGGTGGCCATCAGGTCGCCGGTCAGCACCAGGCGGACGCCGGGGATCGCGTATGCGGCACTGGTGTCGATGCTCTTGATCCGGGCATGCGCCAGCGGGCTGCGCAGGATCTCCATGTGCAGCATCCCGGGCAGCACCACATCGTCGATGTAGTTGCCCTTGCCGCGGATGAACCGGTTGTCCTCGACCCGCCTGCGGCTCGCCCCGAGGCCGCCGATCTTGACCTCGTCGAGCTTGTGTTCCTGGGTGGCGGTCACGACTCCCCCCGCTGCTTCTTGGCCGCCCAGAGGACCGCCTTGACGATGTTCTGGT
>DOWL01000206.1:54396-58423 GCA_003519585.1 Nocardioides sp.
ACGATGTTCTGGTAGCCGGTGCAGCGGCACAGGTTGCCGGAGAGGGCGAAGCGCACCTCGTCCTCGGTCGGGTCGGGGTTCTCCGCCAGCAGCGCCTTCGAGGCCAGCAACATCCCCGGGGTGCAGAAGCCGCACTGCAGACCGTGCTCCTCCTTGAACCCCTCCTGCACCGGGTCGAGCTCACTCGGCGTACCGAGCCCCTCGACGGTGGTGACCTCGTGGCCGTCGGCCTGCACCGCGAGCATCGTGCAGCTCTTCACGGGCTGACCGTCGACCAGCACGGTGCACGCCCCGCAGTTGGTGGTGTCGCAGCCGGTGTGGGTGCCGGTGAGCCGCAGCCCCTGGCGGAGCAGGTGCGCGAGCAGCAGCCGCGGCTCGATGTCGGCCGTCCGTCGCTGGCCGTTGACGGTGATCGTGACCCGGCGGACGGGTACGGCGTCGTCGGGCTCCGCCGCCGTGATCTCGTCGAAGAGACTCGTCATGCTGCTCCTGCTTCCCGTCGGCTGCCGCCCTGACCATCGACGACCCGGCTGAGGATGCGGGTGACGAAGGTGTGGACGATGTGACGCTTGTACGCCGCTCTGCCGCGGTGGTCGCTCTCCGGCTGGGCCGCCTCCGCGGCGAGTTCGGCGGCTCGGCCGATGCCCGCTCCGTCGAGGGGGCGACCCACCAGCGAGTCGGCCGCGTCCCGGGCGTCGATCGTCGCGCTGCCGACGCCGGTCAGCCCGATGCCGGCCTTGGCGACCTGCCCGCCGACGAGGTCGAGGGAGACCGCGACGCCGGCGGTGGCGAAGTCGCCGACCCGCCGCTCGAGCTTGAGGTAGCCGCCGGCGAGCGTGCCCTGGGCGGCCGGGATCACGGCTTCGACCGCGATCTCGTCGTACTCCAGGGTGTTCTGGAACGGGCCGGTGACGAACTCGGTGATCGCGATCCGTCGGCGACCCCCCGACCCCTGGGCGACGACGTGTCCGCCGAGGGCGGTGACCACGCTGGCCCAGTCACCCTGCGGGTCGGCGTGGCACAGCGAGCCGACCAAGGTGCCGCGGGTGCGCACGATCGGATCGGCGATCAGCGGCGCGGCGGCCGCCATCGTCGGCTGCTTGGCCGGCAACAAGGCGGAGCGCTCGAGGGCCGCGTGCCGGCACAGCGCGCCGATGCGGATCGTGCCGTCGGCGTCCTGCACGTGATGGTCGAGGCCGGGTAGGCCGTTGATGTCGACGATCAGCTCGGGGCTGGCGAAGCGGAGCTTCATCAGCGGCACCAGGCTCTGACCGCCGGCGAGCACCTTGGCCTCGCCCTGGCCCGCCTTGAGGAGCGAGATCGCCTCGTCGATGCTGCGCGGCATCTCGTACCGGAACCTGGCCGGGTACATCAGGGCCTCACCCCTGGTGGCTGTGCGGTTGGCTGGTCGGTGGGCTGGCCAGCTGGGTCCGGGATGGCCACCGGCCCGCTGTCGATGTCGGTCGGGTCCGGCCGCGGCTCCTGGTGCGGCGGCCACGGCCCCTGCACAGGCTGCCCGGCGACGCCGAGGAACTCGACGACCTGCGGAAAGGCGAAGACCGTCGGGCTCTTGCCGGTCTTGGGTGCGTCCTTGAACAGCTCGGCCATCCGTGGATTGCCCGCGCGGCGCGACTCCTCAGCCACCCTGCTACTCCCCCTTCGAGGCGGTGATGACCGTCACTCTCGCCCCGACCGCGGCCGCGTTCAACCGCGAATCAACAGATCGCTTAGGTGGCCCCAGCGTCTCCCGAGGCACGGCGATGCTGCCCCGGTGGATGAATCCCAACAGATGTTGGGATTCCTGCAACACCAGCTCCAGGCCCAAGGCATTTCCTGACGTTCTTGGGCATTGCAACGGCCCAGAACGTCAGGAATCCCAACATATGTTGGGATTCCGTCCCGCCGGCGGCCGGCTCAGCTCCAAAGAGTCACGTGTACGGCGGGGTGGAACCGCCCGTGCGCAACAGCGCGGCCACGCAGCATCGACTGGATCGCGCGTGGGGTGGTGACGAAGCGCGTCATCTCCTCGGCAGCGGGAGTCGCCTGCTGGCCGGGGAGGGTGGAGATGTTCCAGGCGCCCTGGGCGTGCAGGTGCCGACCCGGGACGCGGGCGAGGTTCTTGGCGGCCAGGTCGTGGGCGACCGTGAAGGACAGGGTCAGGCTCACCCCGCGACCCCGCTTGGTCTCGTCGAGCGCCGCCGCGTGGGACTGGAAGATCTGCTGGTGTTCCTCTGGGACGCCGAGCCGCCGGACCAGCCCGGGGATCACGCCGGACGCCTCGGCTGCCGACGGGCCGAGCAGCCAGGTCTGGTCGCGCAGCTGCGGCACGCTCGGCTCGGTGATGGCGAACTGGTGGTCGGGTGCGACGACCGCGACCACCTCGTAATTGAGGAACAGCGTGCTCGCGATCGTCGAGTCGGAGCGAGCCGGGCGAGGCCCGATCGTGGCGTCGACGGTCCGGGTGACCAGCAGCCGCTCGAAGTCGGCGGTCGGATGCACGCTCAGCTCGACGTCGAGATCCTTGGCGCGCTCGGCGAACAGGCTGATCAGCCCGGGTGCGGCGTACTCCGCGAAGAGGGCGGAGGTGCCGAGCCGGAGCAGCCGGCGCCCGGCGCCGGCCTCCCGGACTTCGAGCACGGTGCGGTCCTGGAGGCCGAGCATTTCCACCGCGCGCGAGGCGAGCCGCAGCCCGCCGGGAGTGAACGCCAGCCCGGACGCGGTGCGGTTGAACAGTTGGTCGCCCAGCTCCTTGCGCAGCTGGCCGACGTGGAGCGAGACGGCCGCCTCGGTCACGCCGAGATCGGCGGCGGCGGCCTTGACCGAGCCGAGCCGGACCACCGTCGCGAAGGCGCGCAGCTGCGTGGGAGTCATGGTGCCGCGAAACCTAGCCCACCCCGACGGAGCACATCAGTACGGCGGCGCCGCGTTGCCGCGCATCGCCTCCCACACCCGCGACGGCGTGAGCGGCATGTCGACGTGGCGGACGCCGTACGGCTCGAGGGCATCGATGACCGCGTTGACGACCGCGGGCGGCGAGCCCACCGTGGCCGACTCGCCCACGCCCTTGGCCCCGATCGGGTGGTGCGGCGACGGCGTGACCGTGGCGCCGTTCTCCCAGTCGGGGACTTCGAGCGCGGTGGGGATGAGGTAGTCCATGAGCGAAGCGTTGAGGCAGTTGCCCTGCTCGTCGAAGGAGACGATCTCCATCAGCGCGATGCCGACCCCGTCGGTGAGCCCGCCCTGGATCTGGCCCTCCACGATCATCTCGTTGATGCGGGTGCCGCAATCGTCGACGGCGACGAACCGCCGCACCGTCACTGCAGCGGTGCCCGGATCGATGTCAACCACGCAGATGTAGGCGCCGAAGGGGTAGGTCAGGTTGCTCGGGCTGTAGGAGATCTGCGCCTCCAGCGCACCCTCGAGCCCCTCGGGCAGGTCGCCCGGGCCGTGCGCCTTGCGCGCGATCTCCTCGATGGTCACCTGGGCACCGGGCACCCCACGCACCGAGAACACGCCGCGCTCCCATTCGAGATCGTCGGGCGCGACCTCGAGCAGGTGCGCCGCGATCAGCCGCGCCTTGTCGCGGATCTTGCGGGTCACGAGCACGGCGGCCGCACCGGAGACCGGGGTGGAACGGCTGCCGTAGGTGCCGAGGCCGTACGGCGTGTTGTCGGTGTCGCCGTGGATCACGTCGATGTCGTCGGGGTGGATGCCGATCTCCTCGGCCACGATCTGCGCGAACGTCGTCTCGTGGCCCTGGCCCTGGGTCTGCACCGAGAGCCGGACCGTCGCCTTGCCGCTGGGGTGGATCCGCACCTCGCAGCCGTCGGCCATCCCGAGCCCGGCCATGTCCATCGTCTCCCGCGGTCCCGCGCCGACCGCTTCGGTGAAGAACGAGACCCCGACCCCCATCAGGCTCAGTCCGGCCTCGCCCGCCTGCGCCCGCTCCCGTCGTTCGGCCTGCTCGCGCCGAAGCTCGTCGTACCCGGCGATCCGCAGCGCCTCGCGCATCGTGGTCTCGTAGTCG
>DOWL01000206.1:58548-59072 GCA_003519585.1 Nocardioides sp.
TCGCGCATCGTGGTCTCGTAGTCGCCGGAGTCGTAGACCCAGCCGGTCCGACTCGTGTAGGGGAACTGATCGGGCCGGATGAAGTTCTGCAGCCGCAGCGCCACCGGATCGACCTCGAGTTCGTCGGCCAGCAGGTCGACCAGGCGCTCGACGAGGTAGACCGCCTCGGCGATCCGGAAGGAGCAGGCGTAGGCGACCCCGCCGGGCGCCTTGTTGGTGTGCACCGCGGTCATCGAGCAGTACGCCGCCTCGAGGTCGTAGCTGCCGGTGAAGACCCCGAAGAACCCACCCGGGAACCGCATCGGCGCGGCCGTGCCGTTGAAGGCACCGTGGTCGGCGAGCACCTGGCTGCGCACCGCGAGGATCCGCCCGTCGCGGGTCGCAGCGATCTCGCCGCGCATCACGTAGTCGCGGGCGAAGCCGCTGGCGGTGAGGTTCTCGGTGCGGTCCTCGACCCACTTGACCGGCCGCCCGGTGATCATCGAGCCGACGATCGCGCAGATGTAGGCCGGGTAGATCGGCAC
>DOWL01000158.1:0-126 GCA_003519585.1 Nocardioides sp.
GCGCCGCCGCCGGCGGCGTCGGACCCGCCGCGAGCGCGGTCTCCGAGCGCAACCCGGGCCGGGTCTCGGGGACCGCCTCGGTGGTGGCCGTGGCCGGCAGCCCCTCGACGTAGGTGTAGCAACCCG
>DOWL01000158.1:243-634 GCA_003519585.1 Nocardioides sp.
CCTCGACGTAGGTGTAGCAACCCGCGACCCGAACCCGATGCTCGCCGACGAGGTAGGTGCCGTCGCCGTTCACCGGGAACGCGCCCTGGCCGGCCACCGGTGCATCGATCCAGGTCAGTCCCCTGCAGGTGGGACGGCCGTCGCTCTGGGCCGGCACCACCGGGCCGAGCAGCCGCCAAGTGCCGAGCAGGGTCGCGCCGCCCGTGCCAGAAACCGCCACCGCGTCCCGGATCCGGTCTCCCACGACGGCGCGTTGCCGGTTGACCCTGGTCGCCAGCCCGGGCGTGTGCGTCGCGAGCGCGGTCTCGGTCACGTGCCCCGCGGGTGTCCACGACGCCTCGCTGGTCGTCGCGGTGGCCTCGAGCCGCTCGACGTAGGTGTAGCAACCCGG
>DOWL01000158.1:856-17922 GCA_003519585.1 Nocardioides sp.
GCCCCAGCAGCCGCCAGCCACCGGGAACGGTGGCGCCCCCGGTGCCGGACACCGCGACGGTGTCAGTCAGGGTGGCTCCGACCTCGACCCAGGTCGCCGAGACCTGGGTGGCCAGCGCGGGCTGATGGGTGGTCAGCGTGGTCTCGGCAGGGATGCCGGGGCTGGTCTGCGCGACCGCCAGTGTCTGGGGCGTGGCATCCGCGGACTCGACGTAGGTGTAGCAACCCGGCGTCGTCACCAGGTGCTCCCCCACGACGTAGTCGCCGTCGCCGGCGATCAGGAAGTCGCCCGTGGCGACCTGAGCCGCGCCCGACCAGTCGACGGTGGCACAGCCGAACGGCTCACCCGGGGCCGCGACCGGTTGGACCGGGCCGAGCAGCGCCCAGTGTCCGGGGATCGCGTAGCCACCGGTGTTGCTCGCAGTCACCGTGTCGCGGATGGTGTCGCCCACCAGCGACTGCTGGGCACTGATCTGGGTGACCAGGCTCGGCGTGAAGATGCGGAGGTCGTCCAGCCTCGCGACGAGCGCGGACGCGTCGTCGTTGAGCCGGGCCAGCACCTCGGTCGCCACCGGTGTCCAGCCTGGTGGCTCTCCGGTGATGACGACGTAGTAGCTGCGGCCCGGGTCGTAGAGGCAGTCGTTGCGGCAGCCCGGAGGCGAGGGCGAGAAGGTGGTCGCGACGACTCCGGACGCCTGGAGATCGGCGTCGGTGAAGGTGTGTGCGCCCGTGACCGGGCCGGTCGGTGAGTCGGCGTGCACCTCGATGGTGACCCCGACCAGGCCGCTCCGGTCGCCGTCCTGGGCGGCCTTCACGACCTGGAGCGGCACGGTCTCCTGGCCGGGTCCGATGGCGTCGACGTCGGTGGCGGTCACGCGATTCGCCGCGGCGAGCACCCGCTGGGTGCCTCGGCCGCTCCACCAGCGCTCGTAGTCGCGCGCGGGCAGTTGGTCGACGGTGGCCTTGACGACCACCCGCCCGTTGCCGTTGCCGGTGCGGGTCCAGCGGACACTGCGCTCGCGGTCGGCCGTGGTGCCGCTCCAGGTCTTGGCGTCGCCGGCTTCGAACCGCGCCGGCCCGGTGATCCGCAGAGTGATCGGGTACCCGTCGATCCAATCTCCGCCACCCTTGATGCCGACCCGTTCCACGACGCCTTCGCGGACCTTGATCGAGAGGCGGTAGCCGTCAGGCGGCGCGGCATTGGCGATCGCGTCGGCGACGATCCGATCGTGGAGCTGTCTCACATCGCTCCACACGGATGGGTTCTCAGCTTTCAGTTGCGCGACGTGGCTGAGCACCCGCTCGGCGTGGCTGTTCTGACCGAAGTCGGCGCCCACCGCCCACCACAGCGCAGCCGCCAGCCGGCCGTCGCTGCGCGCTGGCTCGACGTACTTGCCCAGCGCATAGGCGGTCCGTGGGTTGGTGATCAGGGTGCGGGTCGGGTCGGCGGGCCACGCGAACTCGCCACCGGTGTCGGTGCAGACGCCGTAGGTGCCGTTGGGCAGCCGCCCGATGCCCAGCTCGCCGTTGTCGGCGAGCACGTAGCCGGAGAACCCCGGGATGGTCGGCGTCCCCGGACCCAACACCTGGGCCGAGGCTCGCGGGGCGACCACGACGACGAGCGTCGCGCAGCACGCGGCCACGAGGATGAGGACGGCCACGAGTGCGGCCAGGAGGCCGCGCGGACCGAGACGGTGAAACACGGGCGAAGGCCCCTTCCGAGCAGGTGATCTGGATGAAGATCACGCTGCCCGAGGAGGCCGAGGTCCGCGGGCCGCCCGGAGCGATCTGTGGACAGTCTCGTGGGGCGAGCCGTCTGTGGACGCTCAGCGGACGTCTAGGGCCGGCTTTCGCGAGCTACCGCGCGGCTGCCACAACTCGAGAGGGAGCGAAGCGACCCGGTCTTTCGCGAGCGGAGCGAGCGCGCCCGGCGATCGGCCCCGATGGGCACGGCGACCGCGCCGTTGCGAGCGCCAGCGAGCGTCGCCGTGGCCTCGGGGCCGAAACTCGCCGGGGTATTCAGCGGGGCCTTTTGACCGGGCTGGCCTTCTGCTTCGGCGCGGCCTCGCGGCCGTCGTTGTCCTTGTTGCGGATGCCGATCTTGGTGCCGAGCCAGACGAGCGGGTCATACTTCTTGTCGACCACGCGCTCCTTCATCGGGATGATCGCGTTGTCGGTGATCTTGATGCCCTCGGGGCAGACCTCGGTGCAGCACTTGGTGATGTTGCACATGCCGAGGCCGGCCGCGCCCTGGGCCAGCTCGCGGCGGTCGTGGGTGTCGAGCGGGTGCATGTCGAGCTCGGCGTACCGGAGGAAGAACCGCGGGCCCGCGAAGGCCGGCTTGTTGTCCTCGTGATCACGGATGACGTGGCAGACGTTCTGGCACAGGAAGCACTCGATGCACTTGCGGAACTCCTGTCCGCGCTCGACGTCGACCTGGGCCATGCGGCGCTTGCCGTCGGCGTCGCGTGGCGGCAGGGAGACCGACGGGAGCTCCGAGGCCTTCTCGTAGTTGAACGAGACGTCGGTGACCAGGTCGCGCACGATCGGGAAGGTGCGCACCGGGGTGACCGTGATCGTCTCGCCCGGCTCGAAGTCGGAGAGCCGGGTCATGCACAGCAGCCGCGGGCGGCCGTTGATCTCGGCCGAGCAGGAGCCGCACTTGCCGGCCTTGCAGTTCCAGCGCACCGCGAGGTCGCCGGCCTGGGTGGCCTGCAGCCGGTGGATGGCGTCCAGGACGACCTCGCCCTCGGAGACCTCGACGGTGTAGTCCTGCAGCGCGCCGCCCTCGTCGTCGCCGCGCCAGACCCGCATCTTGAGCTCAGCCATCACTTCTCCTCGAAGAACTTCTTGAGCTCGTCCGGCATGACGGGGAGTGGCTTCTCGGCCAGGTCCACGCCGTCGCCCGACGAGTTGAGCGTCAGCACCAGGTTCTTCGCACCCCACACCGGGTCGGGACCCGGGAAGTCGTCACGGGTGTGCCCACCTCGCGACTCCTGGCGGGCCAGCGCCGCCTTGGCGATGCACTCGGAGACCAGCAGCATGTTGTGGATGTCGATCGAGAGGTGCCAGCCCGGGTTGTAGGGGCGGGCACCCTCGACCTTGAGGTGCTTGGCCCGCTCCTTGAGCTGCTCGATCTCCTTGAGCGACTGCTCGAGTTCGTCGGCGGTGCGGATGATGCCGACCAGGTCGTTCATCGTCTGCTGGAGGTCGGCCTGGATCGTGTAGGCGTTCTCGTCGCCCTTCGGGTCGAACGGCGCGAGCGCGGCCTCCTCGGCGGCCGCCAGGTGTCCGTCGATCGACGAGCGCGCGGACGTTCCGGCGGATCGTGCGGCCGCGGCCTCGCCGGCGCGCTTGCCGAACACGATCAGGTCGGAGAGCGAGTTGCCGCCGAGCCGGTTGGAGCCGTGCATGCCGCCCGAGCACTCACCCACGGCGTACAGGCCCTGGATGCCCGACAGCTCGGTGTCCGGGTCGACCTCGACCCCGCCCATGACGTAGTGGCAGGTCGGGCCGATCTCCATCGGCTCCTTGGTGATGTCGACGTCCGCCAGCTCCTTGAACTGGTGGTGCATCGACGGCAGCCGCTTGTGGATGAACTCCGGGCTGCGCCGCGAGGCGATGTCGAGATAGATACCGCCGTGCGGTGATCCGCGACCGGCC
The DNA here is from genome assembly GCA_003519585.1 of Nocardioides sp. GTDB lineage: Bacteria > Actinomycetota > Actinomycetes > Propionibacteriales > Nocardioidaceae > Nocardioides. The sequence continues at coordinate 4,519 of DOWL01000158.1, forward strand.
TTGATCTCGGAGTTGATGGCCCGGGCGACCTCGTCACGCGGCAGCAGCTCGGGTGGGCGACGGTTGTTCTTCTTGTCGTCGTACCACCGGTCCGCCTCCTCGACGGTGTCCGCCGTCTCGGCCTTGAAGAACTCCGGGATGTAGTCGAACATGAACCGCTTGCCCTCGGAGTTCTTCAGGATGCCGCCGTCGCCGCGGACCGACTCCGTGACCAGTAGCCCCTTGACCGAGGGTGGCCAGACCATCCCCGTGGGGTGGAACTGCACGAACTCCATGTTGATCAGTGCGGCGCCTGCGCGCAGCGCGAGCGCGTGGCCGTCGCCGGTGTACTCCCAGGAGTTGGAGGTCACCTTGAACGACTTGCCGATGCCGCCGGTGGCGAGCACGACAGACGGCGCCTCAAAGGCGATGAAGGTGCCGGTCTCGCGCCAGTAGCCGAAGGCGCCACTGATCGCGCCGTCGTCACCCTTGAACAGCTCGGTGATCGTGCACTCCATGAAGACGTCGATGCCGAGCTCGACGGCGCGCTGCTGGAGCGTGCGGATCATCTCCAGGCCGGTGCGGTCGCCGACGTGCGCGAGCCGCGCGTAGCGGTGCCCACCGAAGTCACGCTGCGAGATCAGCCCGTCGTCGGTGCGGTCGAAGAGTGCTCCCCAGTCCTCGAGCTCCTGGACCCGCTCCGGCGCCTCCTGGGCATGCAACTGGGCCATCCGCCAGTTGTTGAGCATCTTCCCGCCACGCATGGTGTCGCGGAAGTGCACCTCCCAGTTGTCCTCGGGCCAGCGGTTGCCCATCGCGGCCGCGATGCCGCCCTCGGCCATCACCGTGTGCGCCTTGCCGAGCAGCGACTTGGTCACGATCGCGGTCTTGGCACCGGCGTCATGGGCGGCGATCGCGGCCCGCAGGCCGGAGCCGCCGGCGCCGATCACGACGACGTCGTACTGGTGCTTCTCGATGTTCTGCTCGATGTTGTCTGCCATCTGTTCAGCCCTCGCCCTCACGCCTTAGAAGAACCGCGGATCGTCGAACACGCCGGCGGCGAGCAGCGCGATGTACAGGTCGACCAGAGCGACCGAGAACAGCGAGTACCACGCGTAGTTGGCGTGCCGGGCGTTGAGCTTGGAGACCCAGGTCCAGAGCTTGTAGCGCACCGGGTGCTTGCTGAAGTGCCGCAGCCGGCCGCCGGTGATGTGGCGGCAGGAGTGGCAGGAGAGCGTGTAGAGCCAGATCAGCACCACGTTGATCAGCATCAGCACCGTGCCGAGCCCCATGTGGATGCCGTCCGGCTCACCCTCGGCCGGCCCGAAGGCCAAGAACACGTCGTAGGTCAGGACCACTGCGACGACGACCGCGGCGTACCACGCGTAGCGGTGGATGTTCTGGAGGATCAGCGGGAACCGGGTCTCGCCGGAGTACTTCGCGTGCGGCTCCGCGACACCGCAGGCCGGCGGTGAGAGCCAGAACGACCGGTAGTAGGCCTTGCGGTAGTAGTAGCAGGTCAGCCGGAAGCTGAGCGGGAAGACCAGGATGATCAGCGCCGCGGACAGCGGGAAGCCGCCGAACGGCGTCCCGAAGTCGGCCGCCTCGCCGCACTTGTCGGTCAGGCAGGGCGAGTAGAACGGCGAGAGGTAGGGCGAGCTGTAGAAGTTGCTCCCCATGAAGGCCCGCACCGTGGCGTAGATGATGAACGCCGAGAAGACCGTGAAGGTCGCCGCCGGGTAGAGCCACCATCGGTCCTGCCGGAGCGTCTTGACCCCGATGTCGGCCCGGGTCGGCGAGCCGACTCCAGCGCCCATCGGACCGTCACTGGTCTGCACCCTGGATTCACGCGCGTCCGTCGACGCCATGAATGGCCTCCTCCACTGACTGAGCTGCCGCTGCGTGTCGCGGTCTGTGCCGCAGTGTGCACACTGCCACGCCGGAGTGGAACCGGTTGCTCCCGGGGCGCCCCGGCAAAAGCAATAAATCTCACATCGATACGCACGCGATAACCTCCTGACGTGGCGACCACGCGTCCGAGTCCGGGCCAGACGACGGGTCTGGTCACCGGTGCCCGTGCGGCCCGGTCGACGATCGCGCTGAAGATGCTGATGGCCGTCAGCGGTGCCATCTTCATCGCGTTCGTGCTGGTGCACATGTACGGCAACCTCAAGGCCTTCGCCGGCGAGGAGGCGTACAACACCTACGCCGAGCACCTGCGCTCGATCGGGGAGCCAGAGCTCCCCCACGAGGGGATGCTCTGGGCGATCCGGGTCGTGCTCATCGTTGCGCTCGTCGTCCACGTGTCGTGCGCGGCGACCCTGTGGCGGCGCAAGAACCACGCGCGCACCACGAAGTACGTCATGAAGAAGAACGGCTCGTCGACGTTCTCCTCGCGCTGGATGCGCTGGGGCGGCCTCACACTCCTGCTCTTCCTGGTCTGGCACCTGCTCCAGTTCACGGTCCCCAAGATCAACGTGACCGGTGGCTCGACCGACAACCCCTACGAGCTCCTGGTCGAGTCGTTCCAGGTCTGGTGGCTCACGCTCATCTATCTCGCGGCCATGGTGGCGCTCGGGATGCATTTGCGGCACGGCGTGTGGAGCGCAGCGCAGACCATGGGGCTGACCAACAACGCGCGCGCCCGTCGCAACGCCAACGCGCTCGGCGTACTCCTCGCCGTCATCATCGCCGGCGGCTTCTCGCTGGTGCCGATCTTCACGCTGTTCGGAGTCATTGACTGATGACCACACCCCACGGCACCCCCGACGACAAGCCGGACATGCCGGACACCACGCTCTCGTTCGACTCCTCCCCCACTCGCGACCCGGGGGGCGAGCAGTACGACGACGCGGCCGGCTATTACGTCGGCGGTGATCCGATCGCGGACACCAAGGCGCCCGGCGGACCGCTCGAGGACAAGTGGAGCACCCGCACGTTCGAGGCCCGGATCGCCAACCCCGCCAACCGCCGTCGGCTCTCGATCATCGTGGTCGGCACGGGATTGGCGGGCGCGTCGGCCGCCGCCACGCTCGGCGAGGCCGGCTACGTCGTGAAGTCGTTCTGCTACCAGGACAGTCCGCGGCGCGCGCACTCCATCGCGGCCCAGGGCGGCATCAACGCCGCCAAGAACTACAAGGGCGACGGCGACTCCGTCTACCGACTCTTCTACGACACGATCAAGGGCGGCGACTACCGCTCTCGCGAGTCGAACGTGTACCGGCTGGCCGAGGTCAGTGTGAACATCATCGACCAGTGCGTCGCGCAGGGCGTCCCCTTCGCCCGCGAGTACGGCGGGCTCCTCGACAACCGGTCGTTCGGCGGCGTCCAGGTCTCGCGCACCTTCTACGCCCGCGGCCAGACCGGGCAGCAACTCCTCATCGGCGCCTACCAGGCGCTCGAGCGACAGGTCGCCGCCGGCACGGTCCGTTGCTACACGCGTCACGAGATGCTCGAACTGATCGTGGTCGACGGGCGGGCCCGCGGGATCATCGTGCGCGACCTCATCACCGGCGAGATCGAGACCTACTTCGCCGACGTCGTGGTGCTGGCCAGCGGTGGCTACGGCAACGTCTTCTTCCTATCCACCAACGCGATGGGCAGCAACGTCACCGCGACTTGGCGCGCGCACCGCAAGGGCGCGCTGATGGCCAACCCGTGCTACACCCAGATCCACCCGACCTGCATCCCCGTGACCGGCCACCACCAGTCCAAGCTCACCTTGATGTCGGAGTCGCTGCGCAACGACGGCCGGATCTGGGTCCCGAAGAAGAAGGCCGACTGCACCAAGGACCCGCGGGAGATCCCTGAAGAGGACCGCGACTACTACCTCGAACGCATCTACCCGGCGTTCGGCAACCTGGTCCCCCGCGACATCGCCTCGCGCCAAGCCAAGAACATGTGCGACGAGGGCCGGGGTGTCGGCCCGGAGGTCGAGGGCGTCCGCCGCGGCGTCTACCTCGACTTCGCCGACGCGATGGCGCGGCTCGGCCGCGAGGCCATCGAATCCAAGTACGGCAACCTCTTCGACATGTACGCCCGCATCACCGGCGAGGACCCGTACGAGGTTCCGATGCGGATCTATCCCGCCGTGCACTACGTGATGGGTGGACTGTGGGTCGACTACGACCTGCAGTCGACGATCCCGGGGCTGTTCGTCACCGGCGAGGCGAACTTCTCCGACCACGGCGCCAACCGGCTCGGCGCCTCGGCCCTCATGCAAGGGCTCGCCGACGGCTACTTCGTGCTGCCCAACACGATCCGCGACTACCTCGCGGACGGTCCCTTCGACCGCGTCCCGGAGGATCACCCCGCGGTGGTCGAGGCGCAAGAGTCGGTGCAGTCGCGCATCTCGGCGTTCCTGGGCAGCAACGGCACCCGCAGTGTCGACTCCTACCACCGCGAGCTCGGCAACATCATGTGGGAGTACTGCGGCATGGAGCGCACCGAGGACGGGCTGCGTAAGGCGATCGACCTGATCCGCGGACTGCGCGAGGACTTCCACCGCAATGTCAAGGTGCTCGGTGCCGCCGACAGCCTCAACCAGTCGCTGGAGAAGGCCGGCCGGGTTGCCGACTTCTTCGAGCTCGGCGAGCTGATGTGCATCGACGCACTCAACCGGCGCGAGTCCTGCGGCGGACACTTCCGCGCCGAGTCGCAGACCGAGGACGGCGAGGCGCTGCGCCACGACGACCAGTACGCCTACGTCGCCGCCTGGGAATGGGCGGGCGAGGCCGACGGAGGGATGGGCACCCCCGTGCTGCACAAGGAGCAGCTGACCTATGAGTTCGTCGAGATGAAACAGCGGAGCTACAAGTAATGCGCCTGACTCTCAAGATCTGGCGTCAGCCCTCCACCTCGGAGAGCGGCGGCATCGTCACCTATCAGGTGGACGACGTGTCCGAGGACATGTCGTTCCTGGAGATGCTCGACGTACTCAACGAGGAGTTGATCTCGAAAGGTGAGGAGCCGGTCGCCTTCGACTCCGACTGCCGCGAGGGCATCTGCGGGATGTGCGGCCTGATGATCAACGGCCAGGCCCACGGGCCGGAGGTCACCACGACCTGCCAACTCCACATGCGCTCGTTCTCCGACGGCGATGAGATCGTGATCGAGCCGTGGCGGGCCGATCCGTTCCCGGTGATCAAGGACCTGGTCGTCGACCGCCGCGCGTTCGACCGGATCATCGCCTCGGGCGGCTACATCTCGGTCAACACCGGAGCCGCCCCCGACGCCCACGCCGTACCCGTCCCCAAGGACAAGGCCGACCGCGCCTTCGACGCCGCCACCTGCATCGGCTGCGGCGCCTGTGTCGCGGCCTGCCCCAACGGCTCGGCCTCGCTGTTCCTCGGCGCCAAGATCACCCACCTCGGCGAGCTGCCGCAAGGCCAGGCCGAACGCGACCGCCGCGTCGTACACATGGTCGGCCAGCACGACGCCGAGGGCTTCGGCGGCTGCACCAACATCGGCGAGTGCGCCGCCGCCTGCCCCAAGGAGATCCCCCTCGACGTGATCTCCCGACTCAACTGGGACCTGCACGCCGCACTACGGCACGGGCACTAGCTAGGAGGCTGGCCCGCACCACTCGTCCCCGCGACCTGCGCGGCTCTCGTCCGGCTAATCTGCAGTCGCAGTGACAAGCGCGTCGTTCGCCGAGTCGTAAAGCCGCTGTGCTTGCTGGTCTGAGTCTCCGATCGCGGTGACGCCGACCTGCCCGCTTATCGCAATAGCGCTGGCCAGGTGGAACGCGACCCCAGTGTGCGTCTCGTGGTCCCAGCCGAGACCGTTCTCGTCGATAAGGTCGAGAAGGTCGTCGGGCGTCAGGCAGGCGAACCGGGGGTGTTCGAGATGGTCGGTGGCGATGTAGTGCTTAGCATGGCCGCGCGACACTAGCTCCCCTGTCTCGGCGTCGTAAGCGGCGTCGGTCAGCGCTTGCAGGGTCAGAGCGGGATGTGTGGTGCCGCCGTGGCGCAGATTGATCTCTACTGCGCTGTTGCGCCAGGTTCCATCGGTGCGTTGCGTGCTCACGTAGTCGATGGAGGCGGGGCCAACCACACCTTGGTGAGCGAGGCGCCGCCCGACCGCCAAGCTCGGCTCAACCAGATCCCTTGAATACTCCGCAGCAGCGGGGAAGCGGCAACCCAGATATGTCTGGCCCAGAGGCCCACCCAGGATCTGGTCATGAGTAGAAAGCACTTCGACGTCGCCCCACGGGCCGATCCGCAACTGGACGCTGGGACTGCGAACTGCTGACCCGGTGAGCAACTCCTCAACGACTCCCCCGTTCTGGTCGAAGCGTTCCAAGAACGATTCCTTGCTCTGCGCGCGATCCTCCAGCTCGAGAAGTTGGGTGAGCTCCTCGACGTCGAGTCTGCGTTTGCCAGGAAGTGGCATGACTGCGTTTCCCATGCCCATGACGCCGTCATCGATCTTGACAATCACCTTCTCGCTCTGTGTTCCTTGGCCGATCTCGGCCAGCGCATCGCGCAGATCCTCGACGCCTCGGAGTCCTTCGACGCCAACGGCGACATCCACGCCAGCTTCGGTAAAGGTCTGGCGGCTACCGGTCTTGGTTCCTAGATGGGCCAGCGACGGGTCTAGGCCGTATACCGGGATGCCCAACTCCAAAGCGAGTCGAGCCTCGAGCTCCGACGTTATGAACGGGACGAGCAGTCCGCGACGCTCTGGGCCAACGAGCTTACGCAGGCGGTCGACCACCCTCGGACGTTCGAGGATCTTCTGGCTCAGAGGCCGAAAGGAGCTGTCGCTGAGTGAGACGACAGTCAGCCGCTGGCGAAGCTCGGCCTTGTCGTGACCAGGGATCAGACCGAAGAAGTAGTCAACCAGGCGCGGAGGCATCGGTGATGACGTGACGTACACGACTCGGGTCAGCTTCGACCGGGCCAAGAGCAGCAGCACGAAGAGGTAGCGCTCTTCGTAAGCAGGCACAACAGGTGCAAAGCGACTGGGGAGGTACAAGCTGTCGGAGGCGACCACCACGAGGGTTGTCGGCAAGCCGTCCGCGATGCCGAAGATCATGGTTCCCCACTGATCGCGCAGTTGTTCCTGCAGTAGCACAAAGGCCGATCGGTCGTAGCCAGTGGCTGTCATCAAGACTCCTCAACGCGGACTTGGCTCAGCATGGCAAAGCGGCTGACCGCTTGTCTCTCCTCTCGGTGGTCGCATCCGGCGGGGCGACACCGATCGACTCCGCCCGGGGCAGAACGTCAGGAATCACAGCATCTGTTGGGATTCATCCACGAACGGATCCGCTCGAACGCCCGCTCACGCGTCGTCGCTGCGCCCCTTGGCGACGGCCGCGGCGGTCGCGGCGACTCCGAGCGCCGCACCGGCGACGAAAGCCCCCTTGCGCGATTTGGGGTGCGACTGGCCCGAAGACTCCTCGACGGCCGGCGAGGGCGGCCCCTGGACCGGCTCGGCCGGCTCCACGACCCGTTGCGCGCGGGCCCGCGGATGTGTCCACGCCCAAGATGCGGAGTAGAGGATCACCTGCGAGAAGTAGTTGATCCAGACCAACAGGATGAGCGCCAGGCCGAAGACCTGGAACGCCGGCTGACCCTGCGTGGCGCTGATCAGCAGCCCCGAGATCTGCTTGAGGATCTCGAAGGCGACGGCACCGAGCAGGGCTCCCGACCACATCGCCCGCCACGGGAGGCCGGGTGCGGCCAGCAGCCGGAACATCGACATGAAGAGCACCGCATTGGCGAGCAGGCCGAGCGCGATCGTCACGACCTCCACCAGCCACCCGAGTTCGGTGCTCAGCCCCGCCCACCCGAGCAGGTCGCGGGAGAAGCCGGAGACGATGCCGGTGAAGCCCACCGCGATCATCAGCACGACGCCGATGAAGACCAACGCCACCAGGTCGCGGACCTTGCCGACCACGAAGTTCGGCTGCTCGCGGCCGGGCAACTCGAAGACCGTGGTCAGCGCGTCGCGCAGCGCAGAGAGCCAGCCCAGTCCGGCGTAGAGCAGACCGAGCAGCCCCAGCACACCGACGGTCGCGGCCGAGCTCTCGATCTGGCTGACCTGGATCTGGTTGTCCCCGTCGCCGATCAGCCCCGGGATCATCTCGTTGATCGCCCGCACCAAGGTGTCCTGGGCGTCGGGAAAGACCTGCGCGATCCAGCCCACCGCGAAGAAGGCGATGGCCAACACCGGGAAGACGGACAGGAACCCGAAGTAGGTGACCGCACCGGCATACCGGCCCGACTTGGTGGCGCCGTAGTGCTCCTGAGTCAGCAGGGCGTGGTCCAGGACCGGGAGGCGCTGTCGCAGTTCGGCGACGCGGCGCTTGGCGCGGTCGACGAGGGCGGGCATGGCCGTCAGGTACCCAGCTGGAGGGCGAAGCGGCGGGTGGGTGTCCAGCCCCGCTCCTCGTCGTGGACGTAGAGGCCGAAGTGGTGCACCTCGAACTCGCACTCGAAGTCGGCCAGCTCCTCGAAGGCCTGGTCGAGCTGCGCCTCGGAGAGGTGGTGGGCGATCGTGACGTGCGGGTGATACGGGAAGGCGAGCTCGACGCCCAGCGGTCCACGGCGTACAGCGGAGGCGAGCTGCTCGCACTGGGAGATGCCCTCGACCAGGCTGACGAACACCACCGGCGAGACCGGGCGGAAGGTGCCGGTGCCGCGCAGGTGCACCTCGAACGTCTGCTGTGCGCCCGCCGCGGCCGCCAAGTGGTCCTCGACCTGGGCGAACTCGGCTTCGGTCACCTCGGTGGGCGGGACCAGCGTGACGTGGGTCGGGATGGTCGCCGCCATCGCATCGCCGATGCCGGTGCGGTAGTCCTGGAGTTGGGTCGCCCAGGGCTCCGGGATGGCTACCGCCACTCCGATCGTCGGCACCGTCCCAACCTACCCGTGGCCTCGCGGCCGCTAGCGGGCGGTCGCGACGAAGCCCACCCGCTGGTAGACGTCGTCAAGCGTCCCCTGCGCCACCTGCTGCGCCTGCTGGCGGCCCTGCTCGAGGACCTGGGTCAGGTGTGCCTGGTCGTCGAGCAGCTCCAGGGTGCGGTCGCGGAACGGCGTCACGAAGTCGACCACGACGTCGGCGAGGTCCTTCTTGAGGTCGCCGTACCCCTTGCCGGCGTATTGGTCTTCGAGCTCTTGGACGCTGGTGGCGGTGAGCGCGCTGTAGATGGTGAGCAGGTTGCTCACGCCCGGCTTTTCGTCGAGGTCATAGCGGATGTCGCTGCCGGAGTCGGTGACCGCGCTGCGGATCTTCTTCGCGCTCACCGCCGGCTCGTCGAGCATCTCGATGATCCCGGCGGGGCTGGAGGCCGACTTGGACATCTTGGCCGTGGGGTTTTGCAGGTCGGCGATCTTGGCGGTCGCCTTGAGGATGTAGGGCTCGGGGAGCCGGAAGGTCTTCTTGTAGCGGCTGTTGAACCGCTGGGCCAGGTCGCGGGTCAACTCGAGGTGCTGTCGCTGGTCTTCACCGACCGGGACGTAGTGGGGCCGGTAGAGCAGGATGTCGGCCGCCTGGAGGATCGGGTAGGTGAACAGGCCGACGCTGGCCGCGCCCTCGCCACCCTTGGCGGACTTGTCCTTGAACTGCGTCATCCGCCGCGCCTCGCCGAAGCCGGTCAGGCACTGGAGCACCCACGCACCTTGCGCGTGCGCCGGCACCTGGCTCTGCACGAAGATGGCCGAGCGCTGCGGGTCGATGCCCATGGCCAACAGCTGGGCCGCCGCCCGCAGCGTGCGCTCACGCAACGCCGCCGGGTCCTGCTCGACGGTGATCGCGTGCAGGTCGGCGATGAAGAAGAACGGCGCGTGGTCGCGCTGGAGATCCACCCATTGCCGCGTCGCCCCGAGGTAGTTGCCGAAGTGGAAGGAATCCGAAGTCGGCTGGATGCCTGAGAGGACCCGCGGCCGGGCGCCCCCGGAGACGACGTCGGGCACGGTGACCTCGGGCTCCGTGATGGGTGCGGCTGGCATGGGTGGCATTCTCCACGGTCGACGTCGCCGCCGCTCACGTTGTCCACAGGCCTCGGCCGGGCAGACGGCAAACCAACGCATAGCCTGCGGCCATGGACCCCGAAGACCCGCACTCGACCGGGCTCGAGGTGCCGGAGCTCGTCGGCGACGGGTTCCGGCTCCGCGCGGTCCGCGACGACGACGCGCCGCGCATCCACCAGGGCACCGCGGAGCCGGCCACCGAGCGATGGCTCGGACACAAGCCGGCGCCGTACACGCTCGAGCACGCCGAGGCGTACGTCGAGCGGCGCCGCGACCTGCTCGCCACCGGCGAGTGCGTGACCTGGGCGATCGCCGACCCCGAGGACGACCGGCTGCTGGGGACGGTGCTGTGGTTCAACCACCTCCCCGAGGTCGAGTGCGAGATCGGCTGGTGGCTGCATCCGGAGGGCCGCGGCCGGGGTCTCGCGACGAAGGGCACGCGGCTGGTGGTGGGACACGTCTTCGACACGATGGGCGTGGCCCGGGTCACGGCACTGGTCGCGGTCGGCAACACCGCCTCCCGCCGCGTGGCCGAGGCGGTGGGCTTCCGTCAGTACGCCGTGGAGCCGGACGGCGCGCAGGTGCGAGACGGCTGGACCGACCTGGCTCGCTACGAGCTGACCGCGGCGGAGTGGGCGGCGGCGGAGCGGGCGGCGGCGGAGCGGGCCGAGCGGTCGGCCCAGAACGCCAGCACCAGCACGGCGAACCCGGCCAGTGACAGTACCGCGCCGATCACCAACGGTGAGCGGTAGCCCAACCCCGCGGCGATCGTCACGCCACCGAGCCAGGCTCCCAGCGCGTTGCCGATGTTGAGGGAGCCGTGACTGAGCGCCGCGCCGAGGGTCTCGGCGTGCTGGGCGGCGTCGATCAGTCGCAGCATCATCCCCAGCGCCAAGACGGAGCCGACCGTGGTGACCAGGAAGAGCGCGGGCAGCGCGACGTACCCGTGCGGCACCAGCAGCCAGGACGCCAGCAGCGCCACCGCGAGCGCGACCGGCGCGCCGAGCAGCGAAGTCTTCATCGACCAGTCCATCAACCGACCGGCGACCCAGTTGCCGAAGACCATGCCCAGCCCGAGGGTGAGCAGGAAGATCGGCACCGCCCGGTCGGGCAGGTGGCCGACGCGAGTCGCCATGGGCGCGACGTAGGAGAAGAGCGCGAACATGCCGCCGAAGCCGACCGCCCCGGCCACGATCGCGAACCACACCTGGGGCATCCGCAACGCCTGGAGCTCGCGGCGGCCGGTCGCCTCGGGGTTGCCAGGGCAGTCGGGGACGAAGGCCAGCACCATCACGACAGTGAGCGCCGCCAGCGCCGTCACCACCCAGAACGACGCCCGCCAGCCGAGGGTCTGACCGAGCCAGGTCGCGGCCGGGACGCCCAGGACGTTGGCGATCGGGAGACCCATCAGGACCAGCGCGATCGCGCGGCCGCGCCGTTCGGGGGCCACCATGCTCGCCGCCACCAGCGAAGCGACCCCGAAGTAGCCGCCGTGGGGCAGGCCGTCGAGGAACCGCGCGACCATCAACGTCTGGTAGTTGGGGGCGAGCGCACTCAGCGCGTTGAACACCGCATAGGTGATCATCAGCCCCACGAGCAGCGCCCGCCGCGGCAGCTTCGCCCCGAAGTAGGCGATCACCGGAGCGCCGACCACGACGCCCAGTGCGTACGCCGAGATGACGTGCCCGGCCTCCGGGATGGTCACCCCGATCCCGTCGGCGACCTGGGGCAGCACGCCCATGGTCACGAACTCCGTGGTGCCGATGGCGAAGCCACCGATGCCCAGCGCGATGATCGCGAGCCAGAAGTGCCGAGCGGTGCTCTCCTGGGTCGACGGCCGGGTCTCGGTCGTCGTGCTCGTCGCGGGGCTGGTCACTGACACCATGGTGGAACCGGACCGCCCCGATCACCTATTCCTGGCTATTGAGTTCCTGCTATTGAGCGTTGCCCACCGTGACGTTCCCCATGATCACCGCCACCTCGCCCGAGGCCGGTGCGCAAGGCCGCCCGGCGTACTCGCCGACGTCCTGGTAGGCGCCGCCCGTCGAGACGACGTCGCCGCCGCGGGCCACGACGTTGCGCTCGGTGTCGTAGACCCGGACCTGGTCGCCCGAGCCGACCCGCTGCACGCTGGCCTCGAAGTCGGCCGGCCAGACCGGTGTGATCTCGGACCCGTCGGAGGTCGCCAACCGCAGGCAGCCGTCGTCGCCGAGGACCAGCTTGCCCTCGATCTGCGCCGTCGCCGCGTCGTCGCCGGCCCGCCAGCCGGAGGTGAGGATCGGGATCCGCTCCCCGCTGACCAGCTGTTCCTTGTCGTAGTGGAAGTGCAGGTAGGTGAAGCCGAGCGCCGCGATCAGGAACGGCACCGCCACGCAGATGGCGTACCCGAGCGGAGTCAGCGTCCGCCGGCCGAGGTCGGGCGGTCGTGGTGTCCGCTCGGTCCCGGACCCAGCGTCGGTCCCGGAGTCGGACCCCGCGTCGGTCACAGGGAGGCCAGTGCCTCGTTGAACGTCGCGGACGGACGCATCACCGCAGCGGCCTTCTCCGGGTCGGGGCGGAAGTAGCCTCCGATGTCGGCCGGGCTGCCCTGGACAGCGAGCAGCTCGTCGACGATCTGCTGCTCCTGGCCGGCCAGCGCCTCGGCGAGCGGCTTGAACGCCGCGGCGAGGTCGCTGTCCTCGGTCTGGGCGGCCAGCTCCTGCGCCCAGTAGAGCGCGAGGTAGAAGTGCGACCCGCGGTTGTCGATGCCGCCGAGCCGACGAGTGGGCGACTTGTCGTTCTCGAGGAAGGTGCCGGTGGCACGGTCGAGGGTGTCGGCCAGGACCTGCGCGCCGCGGTTGTCGGCGTACGACGCCAACTGCTCGAACGACGGCACGAGCGCGAAGAACTCGCCCAGGCCGTCCCAGCGCAGGTAGTTCTCCTTGATCAACTGCTGCACGTGCTTGGGGGCCGACCCACCGGCGCCGGTCTCGAACAGACCGCCGCCGTTCATGAGCGGCACGACCGAGAGCATCTTGGCCGAGGTGCCGAGCTCGAGGATCGGGAACAGGTCGGTGTTGTAGTCGCGCAGCACGTTGCCGGTCACCGAGATGGTGTCCTCGCCCTTGCGGATCCGCTCGAGGGAGTAGGCCGTGGCGTCGGCCGGCGACATGATCTCGATGGTCAGGCCGTCGGTGTCGTGATCGGGGAGGTACGCGCGGACCTTGGCGATCAGGTTGGCGTCGTGGGCGCGGGACTCGTCGAGCCAGAAGACCGCCGGCGCACCTGATGCGCGAGCGCGGGTCACGGCGAGCTTGACCCAGTCGCGGATCGGCTCGTCCTTGGTCTGGCAGGCGCGCCAGATGTCCCCCGGCTCGACGGTGTGCTCGATCAGCGTGTCGCCGGAGCTGGTGACCACCCGCACCACGCCTGCGGCGGGGACCTCGAAGGTCTTGTCGTGCGAGCCGTA
>DOWL01000158.1:18035-18462 GCA_003519585.1 Nocardioides sp.
CATCGTGGCCGGGTCGAAGGCGCCGTGGGCGCGGCAGTCATCGATCACGGTCTGGTAGACGCCGGCATAGGAGGAGTCGGGGATCACCGCGAGGGTGTCGTGCTCCTCGCCGTCGGGTCCCCACATGTGGCCAGACGTGCGGATCATCGCCGGCATAGAGGCGTCGATGATGACGTCGGAGGGGACGTGCAGGTTGGTGATTCCGCGGTCGGAGTCGACCATCGCCATGTCCGGCCCGTCGTCGAGCCCCTGCTGTACGGCGGCCTTGATCGCATCGCCCTCGGGCAGGGCCTCGACGGCGGTGAGCAGCGCGCCCAACCCGTCGTTGGGCGAGATGCCGGCCTTGGCCAGCGCGTCGCCGTACTGGTCGAAGACCGTCGGGAAGAACGCCTGCACGACGTGGCCGAAGATGATCGGGTCGGAGACC
>DOWL01000158.1:18598-18966 GCA_003519585.1 Nocardioides sp.
TCATCATCGTGGCCTTGAGGTGCACCGAGAACAGCACGTCGTCGGCCTTGGCCCGGGCGATCTGCTCGGCGAGGAACCGGCGCAGCGCGGCGACGTTGAGGTAGGTCCCGTCGACCACTTCACCGGCGAGCACCTTCACCTCGGGCTTGAGAACGGTGACGGTGCCGTCGGCCGCCTCGTGCTCGATGCGCAGGGTGTCGTCGGCCTCGATGACCACGGACTGCTCGTTGGAGCGGAAGTCGTCCTCGCCCATCGTGGCGACGTTGGTCTTGGAGTCGGAACTCCAGGCGCCCATCCGATGGGGGTGCGCCTGGGCGTAGGCCTTGACCGAGGCGGGGGCGCGCCGGTCGGAGTTGCCCTCGCGCAGG
>DOWL01000158.1:19026-43177 GCA_003519585.1 Nocardioides sp.
CTCGCGCAGGACCGGGTTGACCGCAGAACCCTTGACCTTGTCGTAGCGGGCGCGGATGTCGCGCTCCTCGTCGCTCTGCGGGTCCTCGGGGTAGTCGGGCAGGTCGTAGCCCTGCTCCTGCAGCTCCTTGACCGCGGCCTTGAGCTGCGGCACCGAGGCCGAGATGTTGGGGAGCTTGATGATGTTGGCGGCGGGCTCGAGGGCGAGCTTGCCCAGCTCGGTGAGCGCGTCGTCGACGCGTTGCTCGGCAGTCAGCAACTCGGGGAACTGCGCCAGGATCCGCCCGGCCAATGAGATGTCGCGGGTCTCGACGCCCACGCCCGCCTTCGCGGCGTACGCCTCGATGATCGGCAGGAACGAGTACGTCGCCAGCAGCGGCGCCTCGTCGGTGTGGGTGTAGATGATCGTGGCCATGTGCGTCAGCTCCTGTACGAGGCTGCGTGGATCGAGGACAGATGTCTTGACGTCAAGATATATCCCCGCGGTCCGCATCCCCTAACCCGGGGGCGTTCATGACTAGCATGCCGACATGGCCGACTTGTCCACCACTCCCCAGAAGATCGCCGCCGAAGTGGTCGGCAGCTTCGTGCTGGTCTTCTTCGGTTGCGGTACCGCGATCTTCACCGGCGTCGACTATGTCGCGACCGCGTTGGCCTTCGGGCTCACGGTGCTGGTCGGTGCCTACGCCTTCGGCCGCGTCTCGGGCGCGCACTTCAACCCCGCCGTCTCGGTCGGCGCGGCGCTCGGAGGCCGGATGGCCTGGCGCCAGGTCCCCGCCTACGTCGGCGCCCAACTGGTCGGCGCGGTGCCCGCCGGTCTCGTGCTCTTCATCCTGACCAAGGGCATCGACGGCTACGACATCGCCACCAACGGCTTCGCCCAGAACTTCTTCGGCGACCAGAGCCCCATCGGCTTCTCGGTCTGGGCGGCGTTCCTGGTCGAGGTCGTGATGACCGCGATCTTCCTCTACGTCATCCTCGCCGTGACCGACGAGCGCAACGAGCACCCCGCGCTCGCACCGGCCGCGATCGGCCTGGCCCTGGCGATGATCCACTTCCTCTCGATCAACCTCACCGGCACCTCGGTCAACCCCGCCCGCTCGATCGGCGTCGGGCTGTTCGCGGGCAGTGACGCGATCATCCAGCTCTGGCTGTTCATCCTCGCCCCGCTGGTCGGGGCCGCGATCGCGGGCTTCACCTACCCGCTCATCTGGGGGCACGCCACCGAGCCGGTGCCCGGCTCCGGCTGGCGCCTCCCGGCGCCGCGGACCGCCGCGGTCCCCGGGTACGGCGCGCCCGACCAGTTCCAGCAGGAGTGGAACCAGCAGCAGACGGGCGAGCACGCCGCGTGGGGGCAGGAGCCGATCATCCAGGACGGCTGGCAGTGGGACCACGCGGCGCAGGAGTGGAAGCCGTTGGAGCAGTGGCAGGCCCCGCCGGCGCAACAGACACCCCAGCAGACCACCCAGCCCACGACGACCGATCCGGCCGTCGCTCCGGTCGAGCAGCCCGACCCGGGCACCGGCACCAGCCAGTTCCGGCCGCCGGAATAACCCTCAGCTGGGGGCGCTGACCAGCCGGGTCTGCGAGACCGGACCGCTGGTCGAGACCTCCTCGACCAGGCCGACACCTTCCGCGTAGTAGGAGCGGGTCGCTTGCTCGGGCGTGAGCGAGCTCTCGGTGTCCAGCCCCACCAGGCCGGTGAACCGGCCCGCGGGGGTCGTGGCGGCCTGGTCGGTCGTGGCCACGGTCACGACGACGTCGACCACCCCCTCGGCGTACGCCGCCCGCCAGCCGTCTCCGAGCCGCGGGTCGGCCGGCATCGCGACTCCGGCCTCCGCACCGTCCGCGCCAGCCTGCCACTCCCCCTCGCGACCGAACCACCAGACGTTCCCGGCGCGGTCCTGCGCGTAGTAATCGACGACCGGGGTGCCGTCGGGGCCGAGCCGCTCCACCGCGGTCGTGTCGACACCGGCGATGCGCATCGGAGCGTCTCGGACCGTGACCGTCAGGGTCCCGGACGTGGCACCGCTGACGTCGTAGATCCAGCTGGCTCCGGGAGTGAGAGGGAGCCACGGATTGTCGACCTGCGCGACGAAGTCGCCGGGGTCAGGGGACGGCGTCGGGATCTCGAGCTCGTCGATGCCCGAGGGTGGGCTCTCCGGCGAGGCGGTGCCGCAGCCGGCCAGGAGCGTGCCCATCGCCATGGTCAGGACGACCGTCAGGGCGAGGACGACGCACCGCCCCGGCCGCCTCGCTCGGGGCGCAACCACCCGCACATCGTCGCGCACGGCCGCGCTGCTAGCGTCATTCGGGTCGAGCCCCATACCTAGGAGTCGTTTCCGTGAGCTCTTCCCCCCTCAAGGTCGCTGTCACCGGTGCCGCCGGGCAGATCGGCTACAGCCTGCTGTTCCGTCTCGCGAGCGGTGCGCTGGCAGGCGACCGCCCGATCGAGTTGCGACTGCTCGAGATCGAGCCGGCCCTCAAGGCCCTCGAGGGCGTGGTCATGGAGCTCGACGACTGTGCGTTCCCCCAGCTGGCCAAGGTCGAGATCGGCGCGGACGCCGAGAAGATGTTCGACGGCGTCAACCTCGCGCTGCTGGTCGGCGCCCGGCCGCGCGGCCCGGGCATGGAGCGCAGCGACCTGCTCTCGGCCAACGGTGCGATCTTCACCGCCCAGGGCGCGGCCCTCAACAAGGCCGCCGCTAGCGACGTACGCATCGGGGTCACCGGCAACCCCGCCAACACCAATGCGCTGATCGCGATGTCCAACGCGCCGGATATCCCGGCGGAGCGGTTCTCGGCGCTGACCCGCCTCGACCACAACCGGGCGATCTCTCAGCTGGCCGCCAAGACCGGCGCCCCGGTCACCGACATCAAGCAGATGACGATCTGGGGCAACCACTCGGCGACGCAATACCCCGATGTCTTCCACGCCTTCATCGACGGCAAGAACGCCGCTGACGTCGTCGACGACCAGGCCTGGATCGAAGACACCTTCATCCCCACCGTCGCCAAGCGCGGCGCCGCCATCATCGAGGCCCGCGGCTCCTCGTCGGCCGCCTCCGCCGCCTCGGCGACCATCGACGCCGCCCGCGACTGGCTGTTCGGCTCCGCCGACAACGACTGGGTCTCCATGGCCGTGCGCTCCAGCGGCGAGTACGGCGTCCCCGAGGGACTCATCTCGTCGTTCCCGGTAGTCACCAAGGACTGCGACTGGACCATCGTCGAGGGCCTCGACATCGACGACTTCTCGCGCGGCCGGATCGACGCCTCCACCGCCGAGCTCGCCGAGGAGCGCGACGCCGTGCGCGAGCTGGGGTTGATCTGATCTGAGCCGTCCGACGAAGGAGGACGGGTCAGATCGATGGTGGTTGAGCAGCGCGTTCGGCCGAGCTTGCTCGGGCGAAGCCGCGCGTGTCGAAACCTCGCAAGCCGAGGCTGGGACTAAGCCCTAGACCCCCGGCTGGTTGGGGATCGTGCTCGCGAGGAAGAACAGCGCGGCACCCATGCCACCCAGCACCACCATGTCGACCAGTCGGCGGCGTACGGCGAGCATGCCGGCGTCGCGACTGGGGAGCACCAACCGAAGCAGGGCGGCGAAGCAGAGGCCGGCGGCCAGGCAGCGGATGCCGAGCCGCCAGTCGCCGGCCCAGGCGATCGCGATGCCGGCCGTGCCCACGGCCAGGATGACGAGGTAGAACGCGCCGCCGATCGTCGAGGGGTGGCGGCGGTCCACCTGGGTCTGCTCGATCTCCTCCGCCGCCGCCTCGAGCTCGTCGGCGATCTCCTCCGGGGAGGGCACCGGCGGGTCGGCGGACGGCTCCTGGGTCATGAAGCTCACCCGGCGTTCCGCTCGGCCATCAGGACGATGTTGGTGAGCAGCATGGCGCGGGTCATGGGGCCGACGCCGCCGGGGTTGGGCGAGACCCACCCGGCGACATCCCACACGTCGTCGGCGACGTCGCCGGCGATCTTGCCGTCGACCCGGGAGACGCCGACGTCGAGTACGGCGGCGCCGGGCTTGACCATGTCGCCGGTGATGATCCCCGGCACGCCGGCCGCGGCGATGATGACGTCGGCGCCGCGAGTGTGCGCGGCGAGGTCACGGGTGCGGGTGTGGCACAGCGTCGCCGTGGCGTTCTCGCTCTTGCGGGTCAGCAAGAGGCCCATCGGGCGGCCGACGGTCAGGCCTCGACCGACGACGACCACCTCGGCGCCCGAGAGCTCGATGCCGTGCCGCTGGAGCAGTTCGATGCAGCCGATCGGCGTGCAGGGCAGCGAGCCGGGCTCACCGAGGACCAGCTTGCCGAGGTTGACCGGGTGCAGACCGTCGACGTCCTTGTCGGCGTCGACCCGAGAGAGCAGCGCGAACTCGTCGAGCCCGGTGGGCTGCTGGACCAGGAAGCCGGTGCAGGCCGGGTCGGCGTTCAGCTCGTCGATGACCGCCTCGACCTCCGCCTGGGTGGCGGTCGCGGGCAGATCGCGGCGGATCGACTCGATGCCGATCTCGGCGCAGTCCTTGTGCTTGGCGCCGACGTACCAGTGCGAGCCCGGGTCGTCGCCGACCAGCACGGTGCCGAGGCCGGGGACCACGCCGCGTTCCTTCAGTGCGGCGATCCGCTCGGCCAGCTCGGCCTTGATCGTCTTCAGCGTCGCCGTGCCGTCCAGCTTCTGTGCCGTCATGGTCGCTCCGCTCCTCAATGAAAAAAGTGTCGGGTGCCGGTGAAGTACATAGTCACGCCGGCTGCATTGGCCGCCTCGATGGTGAGCTCGTCGCGCACCGATCCTCCGGGCTGCACGATCGCACGGATACCGGCGTCGATGAGGAGTTGGGGTCCGTCCTCGAACGGGAAGAACGCGTCGGACGCCGCAACGGAGCCGGCCGCTCGGTCGCCGGCTCGCGAGATGGCCAGTCGACAGGAGTCGACCCGGTTGACCTGGCCCATCCCGATGCCGACCGAGGCGCCGTCCTTGGCCAGCAGGATCGCGTTGGACTTCACTGCCCGGCACGCGCGCCACGCGAACGCGAGATCGGCCAGGACGTCGTCCGGTGCCGCGACACCGGTGGCCAGGGTCCAGGTCGACGGGTCATCTCCAGGCGCATCCACGTGATCGACCTGCTGCACCAGCAGCCCGCCGCTGATCGCCCGGAACTCCATCGGGTCCGACTGCTGGTCGATCGGGCAGACCAGGATCCGGAGGTTCTTGCCACCGCGGGGCAGGGACTGCAGCACCTCGACCGCGCCCTCGTCGTACGACGGCGCGACGATCGCCTCGGTGAAGGTCTCCCTCATGGCCTCGGCCATCGCGACGCTCACCGGCCGGTTGACCGCGATCACCCCGCCGAACGCCGAAGTCGGGTCGCAGGCGTTGGCCCTGGTGTAGGCCTCGGCGACGTCGGCACCGACCGCGATCCCGCACGGGTTGGCGTGCTTGATGATCGCCACCGCCGGCTCGGCGAAGTCGTTGGCGGCCCGTCGCGCAGCGTCGGTGTCGACGTAGTTGTTGTAGGACATCTCTTTGCCGTGCAACTGCTCGGCGGTGGCGAGCCCGCCGCTGCTCAGAGCCGATCCCGCGCGGTAGAGAGCGGCCGTCTGGTGCGGGTTCTCGCCGTACCGGAGCTGAGCCGACTTCTCCCACGTCGACCCGCTGAACGCGGGGAAGCCGGAGCCGTCGGAGGTGTCGGTGAGCACCGTTCCCATCCAGCTCGCCACCGCCATGTCGTAGCTCGCGGTGTGCTGGAACGCCTCGGCCGCAAGCAGCCTCCGCTGCTCGAGGGTGAAGCCGCCGGCGGCCACCGCGTCGAGCACCTCGGCGTAGCGGTCCGGACTGGTCACGATCGCCACCGAGGGGTGGTTCTTGGCGGCGGCCCGGACCATCGAGGGGCCGCCGATGTCGATCTGCTCGACGCACTCGTCCGGCGTCGCACCGGAGAGCACGGTCTGGCGGAACGGGTAGAGGTTGGAGACCACCAGGTCGAAGGGTTCGACGCCGAGCTCGTCGAGCTGCCGCACGTGCGAGTCGAGTCGGCGGTCGGCCAGGATGCCGGCGTGCACCTTGGGGTGGAGGGTCTTGACCCGTCCGTCGAGGCACTCCGGGAACCCGGTCAGCTCCTCGACCTTGGTGACCGGCAGGCCGAGCCGCTCGATCAGCGCTGCCGAACCGCCGGTGGAGACCAGCTCCACCCCGGCGCCGTGCAGCCCCTGGATCAGCTCCTCCAGTCCGGACTTGTCGTAGACGGAGACCAGGGCCCGCCTGATCGGGACCCGATCGATCACGGTGTGGCCGGTGTCAGTCATGGCGCACCTCTCAGCTCGAAGTCAACTCGAAAGGATGAGGGCACCCAGGCGTTCGATGGCCTCGACTTCACTCCCTGGTGGTCAACCCACCTGCGCCAGTCGTGTGCGGTCAGCATAGGACCGGTCAGGCGCCCACCACGACGCGCCGCCCCTGGATCCTGAACCCCTCCCGTGCCATCCGCCCCACCGTTGTCACCAGCATCGTGCGTTCGGCCGCCTTGATCCGCTCGTGCAGCGACTCCGCGGTGTCGTCGTCCTCCACGGGGACCGACTCCTGCGCGACGATCGGCCCCGTGTCGACGCCGTCGTCGACGACGAACAGCGTGCAGCCGGTGACCTTGACGCCGTACGCCAGCGCGTCGGCCGGACCGTGCATGCCCGGGAACGACGGGCTCAGGGCCGGGTGGGTGTTGAGGTAGCGGCCACCGAACCGGCTCAGGAAGTCGGCGCCGGCGAGCTTCATGAAACCCGCCGAGATGACCAGGTCGGGCGCGTGCTCGGCGACGGCCGCCGTGAACGCGCGATCCCACGCCGCGCGGTCCTCGAACTCCTTGACCTTGAGCACGAACGTCGGCACACCGGCCCGCTCGGCCCGGGCCAGCGCCTCGATGCCGTCGCGGTCCGCGCCGACCGCGACCACGGTCGCGCCGTACGACGGCTCCGCGGCCGCGTCGAGCAGCGCCTGCAGGTTGGTGCCGGAGCCGGAGACCAGGACTACGAGACGCGCCGACACGAGTGGTGAGTCTAGGAGGCCTCTTCCTCGGGGCTCTCAGCCACCGGCTCCAGCCGACGCCGCTGCCACCAGGTGGCCACCAAGCCACCGACGAGGCCGCCGATGCCGAAGGCCGTGACCCCGTGGACCAGGACGGAGCCGACCAGCGGGCCGACGTCGGTCATCCGGCCCGGGCCGACCGCACCACCGGCCAGCAGGGTGAGCGCCGCGAACGCCGCGCCGGCGAGCATCCCGCCGCCGCAGCCGTGCAGGGCGCCCTCCTCCCAGCGGTACGTCGGGTGTGCGCGCTGGGCGCGCATCGCACCCACCGCACCGACCAGGGGCGCGACGCCGACCAGGGCAGCCGTCCACGCGGGCGTCGGTCCGGTGTCGGGCAGCGCGGCGAGGAGCGGGAACATCGGCAGCGCGCCGATGGTCACCACCGACGGCGAGACGAGCGTGTGCGTGCCGACGGTGAAGCCGGGGCCGAGCAGATAGGAGCCGGAGAACAGCACGGCGTTGGGGACCAGCAGGAGGCAGATCACGACCAGCTGCACGGTCGCGCCGGTGTCGGTGTCGAGCTGGGAGGTGACGTTGAGCGCGGTGTCGAAGTCGACGACCAGCGCCACCACGAACGCCACGAGGGAGACCAGCAGCCAGGTCGAGAGCACCCGTCGGCAGGCGGCGGCGGTGGCGGAGACCGAGGCCGGCAGGGTCGCCGTCCAGATCGCCGCGCGACCCGAGCCGATCGCGATGGCCGGAGCACCGAGGAGCCCGCACAGCAGCACCGACCAGAGAACGACCCGGGAGATGTCCGGGGCGGTCGCCGCGGTGGTAGCGAGGGTCGCCGTCACGACCGCGACCGCGACGTACCCGGCGGCGTAGAGGAGCGCGGCCGCCGGCACGGTCCAGTCGCGCTCGCCATCGGCGATCCGCTGGGCGTCCGGCCCGTGGCCCGAGATCGAGTCACCGAGCCGATGGCCGATCCGCCAGACCGACCAGCCGCAGACCACGGTGATGCCCAGCGGCATCACCGAGACCAGCGCGCCACCGACGTGGACACCCGACCCATGCGCCATCAGCCAGGCGAGGGCACCGACCCAGAGTCCGTCGCGGGGGGCGCCGTGGGTGCCGGCGTCGGTGAGGAACCAGCCGGCGACGCCGAGCGCCAGGCAGACCACCAGCGTGCCGGCCGCCGCGACGGCTCCGGCGAGGGGCGCGAGCAGCACGAGTGGGCGCCGGTGCCGCAGATCGCGTCTGAGCTCTCCCGCCGACGGGCGGGTGCGATCGGGCATCAACGCGGTCATGTCGACCCATCTTGCGTGGGTGCACGGGGCGTACGGTGATGCCACGCCGCTGCCTCGCCGACTGGGTGGTCCTAGGGTCGGCTCGCTACCGTGGTGCGGCCATGCCCCGCACGCTTCCCCGATTCGCTGCGCGGAGTCCAGAAGGCTTCGAAGCCTTCTACAAGGACGTCCGCAGCCGCCTGCTCCTGCAGACCTACGCCCTCACCGGCGACCTGCACGCGGCCGAGCGCGCGGTCCGGGACGCCCTCGTCGTGGCCTGGCACCACTGGGGCAAGGTCTCCCGCCTCGACCACCCGGAGGACTACGCCCGGCCCCTCGCCTGGACCCGCGCGCAGCGCCGCAGCAGCGCCCGGTGGTGGGCGCGGCAGAAGAATCTCGACGCCGGCAGCAGAGCCACGCTCGACGCCCTTGGGAAGCTGTCCGGCACCCAGCGCAAAGTGTTGTTGCTCACGCATCTGACCGCGCTGCCCTTCGACCACCTCGCCCGCGAGGCGGGCGTGACCCGGGCCACCGCCGAGCGGGAGCTGCAGACCGCGAGTGCCCAGTTCGCGGTGCACCGCGACGTCCCGTCCACCGCGATCCGCGAGAGCCTCGAGGCCCTCGCCCCTGCACTGGAGTCGGTGCGCTGGCCGCGGCCCTCGATCATCATGCGGGCCGGTTCGGCCCGGCGCCGGGCGCACACGACGCTGGGCGCGGCCGCCGCGGTCGCCGCCCTGCTGGTCACCGGCTCCCTGGTCACCGACGGGGCCGGCGTCCGGCCCGCCCTGGCGAGCAAGGGCATCCTCGAGGGGACCAGCACCGAGTCCCCTCGCCCGCAGGAGGCACCACCGCCGCCGGACCCGCTCACCCCCGAGGCCCTGTTGCGGATGGACCAGGTCAACGCGGCCATCCCGGCCACCTGGACCGAGGGCGCGACCAGCAAGAACACCGAGGGCGACGGCTTGGTCTTCACCTGCCAGGGCGGCCGGTACGCCGACATGCGTGGCATCGGTGCCCTGGTGCGGACCTTCACCGGGTCGGCCCCCTCCGAGGGCAAGCAGAAGGCGCGGGCCCGCGCCTCGGCAGCGCCGCTGCCGGTCACCGCCGGCCAGTCGGCCGAGGCCTCGGCGGACGAGGCGGCCGCGGAGAAGACCTACCGCACCACGGTGTCGTGGTACGCCGCCTGCGCCAGTCCGCGCGTACAACTGCTCTCGACGCACCGGGTCGAGGGTGTCGGCGACGAAGCGACGATGCTGGTGCTGCGCGACTGGAACGACCCGGTCACGACCCAGGTGGTCGGCATCGCCCGCACCGGCGGTCTCACGACGACCGTGGTCGACACCCGCACCGGCGTCACCGATCCCAAGCAGGAGCCCGATCTCGCCCCGAGCGCCGGGCTGCTCGCCGAGGCCGTCACCGGGATGTGCACCCTGCCCGACGCCGGATCGTGCTCGGCCACCCCCAAGCTGCGCGACACCTCCCCCGTGCCGGTGGGGCGCCACCCCGCCCTGCTGGTGGAGGCCGACCTGCCGCCCGTGCCGGGCATCGACCAGCCCTGGGTCGGCACCAAGGCGCGCCGCGCCAAGGACAACCTCGCCGCCACCCGCTGCGACGACACGGCCTTCACCGACCCTGGGTTCACGGACGCCTACGCCCGCACCTTCGTGGTGCCGGACGCAACGAACCTGCCGCCCGAGTTCGGCCTGTCGCAGACGGTCGGCGCCCTGCCGCGCAAGCAGGCCCAGTCCTTCGTCGACGACATCCGGTCCAAGCTCGCGAAGTGCCCCGACAACGATCTCGGCACCGAGGTGGAGCGGCTGGCCCATCAGGACACCGGCCCGCGTGACCTGACCGTCTGGCGGCTCACGGTCGAGGTCTCCGAGCAGCGCACGGTCCGCTTCCTGATGGCGGTGGTCCGCGAGGGCAACGCGGTCGCCCAGATCACCTTCGTACCCACCGAAGACGTGAGCATCGGGCCGGAGGCGTTCATCGCCCTCGCCTACCGCGCCCAGGAGCGGCTCGGACAGCTCGCGGCCACCAGCTAGAAAAACCGCGCTCCGGACGCAACCGGCTCCGGCCGCCGGGCGTACCACCCTCGACAGCTCCGCAGCACAGGGGAACGAGGATCCATGGACGAGGCCGAGTTCGACGACTTCTACAGCTCGTCGTTCACGCGCGTCACCGGTCAGCTCTACGCGATGATCGGTGACCGCGACGAGGCGCAGGAGTGCGTCCAGGAGGCGTTCGTCCGAGCCTGGCAGCACCGCCGCAGCCTGCAGCGGGCCGAGCACCCCGAGGCGTGGGTGCGTACGACGGCCTACCGGCTCGCGGTCAGCCGCTGGCGCCGGGTGGTCCGCGGCCGTCGACCGGTCGACAGGGCCCTGGGCGCACCCCTGACCGCAGCGCCGCCCTCGGAGGCGCACGTCGCCGTCGTCCAAGCGCTCGAGCAGCTGCCGGAGGCCCAACGCCGCGCGATCGTCCTCCACCACCTGGCCGACCTGTCGGTCCACGACGTGGCCCGCGAGACCGGCGTACCCGAGGGCACGGTCAAGGCCCGGCTGAGTCGGGGCCGCGCCGCCCTCGCCGCACTGCTCGCCGTACCCACCGACCTGCCCACCGACCAGCCTGCCGAGAACGGAGCGACCCATGCCTGACCTGGACCAGCTCGCCGGCTTCGACCCCGGCAGTCCCCCGCCGATGCTGCCGCCCGCGGAGATCCGCCGCCGCGGCGACCGCCGCCGCCGTACGTCGGCCTTGGTCGTGGCCGGCGCCGCACTCGCCGCCGTGGTCGCCGTCGGCGTCCCGGCAGCGCTGTTGTCCGGGGGCGGCGGCGGGCGCGACGTCCAACCAGCTCCGTCCCCGCCGCCGGGCACCACGGACTGGGTCACCACGGTCTCGGCGGACTTCCCGCTCACCGCCGGGTTCCCGGCCCCGGCCGAGATCCCGGCGCGCCGCGATGCACAGCTGACCCCGACCTGCGGGTCGTGGTTCAGCGGATCGTTCGCCGACGAGTCAGTGGTGACCTACACCGGCGAGTCCGAGGACCGGGCCCAGCGCTGGCTCATCCTGTTCGACGACGACCGCGCGGCCGAGGCGTCTCTGGCCCAGGCCCGCGCGTCGATCGCCCAGTGCCCCGCCGACGGCATCTCGGGCGGGCCCGGCAGCGGCGTCCGGCAGGTCTACTCGACCGTCCCGGTGGACCTGGGCACCGAGGAGTCGTTCGCCTGGACCCAACAGGTACGCCACGACGACGGCCTGCTCAGCGAGCTGACCTACGTGCAGATCGGTCGCACCGGCAACGCGCTGTACGTCGAGTCGGCGTTCGGCGCTGCCGGTGGCGACCAGGTCGTGGCCGAGCAGTCCGCGCGGCTCCAGGAGCGCTCCGCCGCGCCGCTGCAGTCGATGTGCCTGTTCGCCGCAAACCCGTGCGTCATCGAGAGTGAGGCGGCGACCGATCGCGCGCCGGCCCCCCCGGCTACCCCTCGTCGGTGACCTTCGGATATACCTACGACGAGGGGCTCGGCGGGGTATTCAGCCCTGAAGGATCTCCCGCATCAGGGCGGCGGTCTCGGAGGGCGTCTTGCCGACCTTCACGCCGACCGCCTCGAGGGCCTCCTTCTTGGCGGCCGCGGTGCCCGAGGAGCCCGACACGATGGCACCGGCGTGGCCCATGGTCTTACCCTCGGGTGCGGTGAAGCCGGCGACGTAGCCGACGACCGGCTTGGTGATGTGGTCCTTGATGTACGCCGCAGCGCGCTCCTCGGCGTCACCGCCGATCTCACCGATCATCACGATCGCCTGCGTCTCGGGGTCGGCCTCGAAGGCGGCGAGCGCATCGATGTGGGTGGTGCCGACGATCGGGTCGCCGCCGATGCCGATGGCGGTCGAGAAGCCGAAGTCCTTCAGCTCGTACATCATCTGGTAGGTCAGCGTCCCGGACTTCGACACCAGGCCGATCGGGCCCTTGCCGGCGATGGTGTGCGGCGTGATGCCGGCCAGCGACTCCTCCGGCGTGATGATGCCCGGGCAGTTGGGCCCGATCATCCGGGTGTTCTTGCCTTCGAGGTAGGCCCACACCTCGGCGGTGTCCTGGACCGGGACGCCCTCGGTGATCACGACCAGCAGGCCGATCCCGGCGTCGATGGCCTCGATGCAGGCGTCCTTGGTGAACGCCGGCGGCACGAAGGCGACCGAGACGTCGGCGCCGGTCTCGGCCATGGCCTCCTTCACCGAGCCGAAGACGGGCAGCTCCTGGCCGCCGAGCTCGACGGTGGTCCCGGCCTTGCGGGCGTTGACGCCACCGACGATGTTGCTGCCGGCCTCGAGCATCAGGGTGGTGTGCTTGGCGCCCATGCCACCGGTCATGCCCTGGACGATGATCTTGCTGTCCTTGTTGAGGTAGATCGACATCTCTCTCTGCTTCCTCGTTCTTCCTCGTCGTCAGCCGTTGGCCAGCTCGGCGGCCTTGTCGGCCGCGCCGTCCATCGTGGGCACCTGGGTCACCAGGGGATGGTCGAGCTCGTCGAGGATCCGGCGGCCCTCGGCGACGTTGTTGCCGTCGAGGCGCACCACGAGCGGCTTGGTGGCCGAGTCTCCGAGGATCTCCAGCGCGCCCTTGATGCCGTTGGCGACCTCGTCGCAGGCGGTGATGCCGCCGAATACGTTGACGAAGACCGACTTCACCTGCGCGTCGCCCAGGATCACGTCGAGGCCGTCGGCCATCACCTGGGCGTTCGCACCACCGCCGATGTCGAGGAAGTTGGCCGGCTTCACGCCGCCGTGCGCCTCGCCGGCGTACGCCACCACGTCAAGGGTCGACATGACCAAGCCGGCGCCGTTGCCGATGATGCCGACCTCGCCGTCGAGCTTGACGTAGTTGAGCCCCTTCTCCTTGGCCTTCGCCTCGAGCGGGTCGGTCTCGTCCTTGATCTCGAACTGCTCGTGGTCGGGGTGGCGGACCTCGGAGGCGTTGTCGTCGAGCGAGACCTTGCCGTCGAGCGCCTCGAGCTTGTCGCCCGCGAGACGGGCCAGCGGGTTGACCTCGACCAGCGTCGCGTCCTCGTCGGTGAAGACCTTGTAGAGCGCCTCGATCATGGTGACGGCCTGCTCGAAGACGGCCTCGGGGAACTTCGCCTCGGTGGCGATCTCGCGGGCCTTGTCGGTGTCGACACCGGAGCCGGGGTTGATCGGGATCTGCTTGACGGCGTCGGGGTTGGTCTTGGCGACCTCCTCGATCTCGACTCCGCCCTCGACCGAGGCGATGCAGAGGTACTGCCGGTTGGAGCGGTCGAGCAGGAAGGAGAAGTAGTACTCCTCGACCGGCGGGGTGGCCGGCGTGATCAGGACCCGGTTGACGGTGAGCCCCTTGATCTCCATCCCGAGGATGTTCGAGGCGTGCTCGAACGCCTCGTCGGGCGTCCGGGCCAGCTTGACGCCGCCGGCCTTGCCGCGGCCACCGGCCTTGACCTGGGCCTTGACCACGCAGAAGCCGTACTCCTCGGCGGCGGCCCTCGCCTCCTCGGGGGTGGTGACCACGGTGCCGAGGGTGGTCGTGACTCCGTGCTTGGCGAAGAGCTCCTTCGCCTGGTACTCCATCAGGTCCACGAGGGAATGTCCTTGTCCGCAGGGTTCGACGGTGGGTTCGACGGTGGCTACGAAGGTTCGAGCCGGGCGAGGCGTTTCAAGACGCCGCCCCCGGGCACCTTAGTCCCGGCCATCGGGCCGATACGAGGGGCGGGAGGGCGACGTGACCCAGAACACGGCAGCACGCGCCGCTGCCAGTCACCGGTCTGGACGTGTTCGCCCAGGTCGTGACGAAACCGGGACGCGGAGATGTCCAGCGGGCAACGATGAGGTGGACCCCTCATTCCCAGAAAGCGCCGACACCGATTTCGGTGGCCCTAGGGCTTCCGCTATGGTCGAGCGCGCTGTTCCTGTCGTCGGCCTGGGGGGACCCTGACTCGTGCCTGGTCACCGAGCTGAGCCTCAACTTCTCGAGGCATGCTCAACGACCCCTCGGCCTGCTGGCCGCCGGGTCGCCGACGTACCAGTCGACTCCCCCAGCCCGCTGGAGTCGCCCGTCTCCTCCTCTGTCGGCTCCTATGTCGGACGTCGTAGGGCGACAGTGCCCGCCGGGCCGCTCGGCTACACCGAAGAGCTTGAAAATCACCCGAAGGTAGAGGTGGCGGGGCCGGTCCGCGAGGCCGCCCAGCTCGACACCGACACCATCGAGCGGGTGCTCAACGGGCTCGAGCCCGTCGACCACACCACGTCGTTCGAGACCGAACCCACCGAGCGGCTGCCGATGCTGCGCGCCGAGCCTCCGGCCACGGCCGGCAAGCGCCGGGCGACCAAGCACGGCAGCGGCAGCGGCCGGGGCCCGCTGGTGAAGCGACTCCCGTCTGCCCCCGTGCTCCTGGGCATCGCGGCGCTGGCCGTCTCGATCGGCGGTGTGCTGACGGTCAACGACGTCGCCCCGGCCGCCGACTCCGACCACTCCGGCATCACCCGTGCCGCCTCGGCGCTCGGCGGCGCCAGCGGCCAGGGCACTGTGTCGGCCCGCAAGGACACCGTCACCCGCGACTCGCAGCGCGATGCGCAGTCCGACGCCGCCGGCCAGCAGCTCAAGGACGCCGCCGAGGGCCTCGCGGCCGAGCACGCCTCGGCGATCAAGAAGCTCGCCGGCAAGGCCGAGGGCTACTCCAAGGTGCTCGCCCAAGACCTGTGGGAGTACCCTCTCGAGCCGGTCATCCTGACCGCGCGGTTCGGCCAGTACGGCCTCTGGTCGAGCTACCACACCGGCCTCGACTTCAACGGCAACACCGGTGACCAGATCCACGCGATCGCCAACGGCGAGGTGATCTCCGCCTCCTACGACGGCTCCTACGGAAACAAGACCGTGGTTCGCCTCGAGGACGGCACCGAGCTGTGGTACTGCCACCAGAGCGCCTTCATGGTCTCCGTCGGCGACCGCGTGACCCGCGGCGAGGTCATCGGCCTCGTGGGCGCCACCGGCCACGTCACCGGTTCGCACCTGCACGTCGAGGTGCACCCCGGCGGCGGCGACCCGGTCGACCCCTACACCGCGATGCAGCAGCATGGTCTCTTCTAGGGGCTGACCGAGGAACGAGGTCAGGCCCGCTAGAAGAGAGGTCGAGCAAGGCGCGCGACCGAGGAACGAGGTCGCGACCGCCGCGTCGAGACCCCCGCAACCCGGGCTGGGACTGGCCCGACACCGAGTAGGCCCGGCGCCTTCCCTGCGGAGGTCTCGACAAGCTCGACCAGCGGGGCTCCGTTTAGCACCATTTCTGCCCGGCCGGGCGGTTCCGAGCATTTCGAGCGCGGGCATCCCGACCTACCTACCTGGCAATCCATGGGCAGTGCTCCCGCTGTCACGCCGACGTTGCAAGGGCTGGTCGCCGGCGACGGCGTCGGCGACCTCGGCCCGCTCACCTGCACCGCCGACGTGCAGCGGACCACGCCGGTCGGGGCGTACGCCGACAAGACAAACTGCTCGGGCGTCTCGGACCCCAACTACCGGGTCACGTACACGGCGGGTGACGTGACCGTGACTCCCGCACCCGTCGTCGTGACGGCCGGGCCGACCAGCTCGATCTGGGGCACCACCCCGGGGCTGCCGAGTCCGTCGTACTCAGGATTCCGCAACGGCCAGACCGCGAGCGTGCTCACCCAACGGCCCGATTGCAGCGTCGGCGTCACCGCGATGACGAACGCGGGCAGCCATGTCGGAGCGACCTCGTGCCGCGGCGCGGCGGCGGCGAACTACGCCTTCACCTACGCCACCGGGACCGCGACCGTGACGAAGGCCGCGCTCGTCGTCACCCCGGTGGCGGTCAGGGCCAGGCGCGGAGACAAGCTGAGATTCTCGGCCAGGCTCTCGCATGCGACCACCGGCGACCTCCTCGCCGGCGTGCGGGTGACCTTTGAGGCCAAGGTGGGTGGCGTGGAGGTCAGGTGCCGGGCGGTCAGCACCATGGGCGACGGCATGGCGCGCTGCACGAGCAACAAGCGGGTCCCCACGTCCGGCCGCCTGCCGGCGGCGTATTCGCTGACGATCGCCGCGACCGGCAACACCCAGGAGGCCACGGCGAGGGGAAGCTAAAGGGATCACGAGGCGACCGCTAGCGCGGGGCCGGCGGCGGCTCAGGGAAGAAGGTCCCAGTACTGCTTCCGAGCTGGCATCGCGTGGATGACCATCTGGTCGCCGCCCTCAAACACGAGGACGACTGTCTCGAGCAATCGCGCCCGGGTGTCGAAGCCCAGTCGCAATTCACGATGCGGCCAGTCATCCTCCTCGAGCGGTTCGATCCATTGCGGCCAATCGGCCGCCTGGACAGCGTCCTCTCGCGATACTCCGTGCTTGAGCGCGCTGACGTGGACCTTCACGCAGCGAAGTCAGCAAGCGCTCTAC
The DNA here is from genome assembly GCA_003519585.1 of Nocardioides sp. Taxonomy (GTDB): domain Bacteria; phylum Actinomycetota; class Actinomycetes; order Propionibacteriales; family Nocardioidaceae; genus Nocardioides. The sequence goes on from DOWL01000158.1 coordinate 35,757, forward strand.
GGATCGCCTCTGAGCGCGAAATTTGGTCACGCTCGGCGATGGCGTCCAAGGCCGCCAACTCCTCTGCAGTGAGCCGGACGGCTACGACCTGCATCGGCTCAGCCCCGCGGCCCGGTCGACCCCGCCCGCGACGCTTCAGCTCGTCGACGTCGTAGCCCGCCTCAGCCTCGTCGACCCACTCCTGGATCTGCTTCTCACTGGCCATACGTAAATCGTATTACGAAAACCTGGATGGCGGAAGCCAGGAGACCATCGGCGCGCACCACTGCATGACCGACGGTCAGAGCTTCTCCACCGGCGCGTACCTCAGCAGCAGCCGCTTGACGCCCTCGCTGCCGAAGTCGATCGAGGCGACCTGCTTGTCGCCGACCCCGTCGAGGGCGACGACGGTGCCCATGCCGAACGAGTCGTGCAGCACCCGGTCGCCCGGGTCGAGCGACGGGATCTCGCGAGCGGGCTTGGCCTTGGACGCGGCGTCGGCGCGGGCCGCGGCCGACGAGAAGTTGCGACGCCCACGGTCGGTCGGGCTGCCCCAAGAGCTGCCGCCGCCACCCGAGCCACCGCCGTACGACGAGGAGAGATCTGGCCGGTCCCAGGAGCTCTGCGCGGCCTCGGTGCGGCGCCAGTCGACCAGGTCGACGGGAAGCTCGTCGAGGAACCGGGAGGCGGGGTTGTGAGAGGGCGCGCCCCACGCCGATCGCACCACGGCCCGCGAGATGTAGAGCCGCTCGCGAGCGCGGGTGAGGCCGACGTAGGCGAGCCGCCGCTCCTCCTCCAGCTCGCGCTGTTCGCCGAGTGCGCGGGAGTGCGGGAAGACACCGTCTTCGAGCCCGGTGAGGAAGACCACCGGGAACTCAAGGCCCTTCGCGGTGTGCAGGGTCATCAGCGTGACCACGCCGTCGCCGTCGTCAGGGATCTGGTCGGTGTCGGCGACCAGCGAGACCCGCTCCAAGAAGTCGGCCAGCCCGGGGGCGATGATGCCGGCGTCGACGTCGGCCGGGTCGGCGGACGGACCGGCGACCGGGTCGTCGGCGAACTCCCGGGCCACGGCGACCAGCTCGCCGAGGTTCTCCTGCCGGGTCTCGTCCTGCGGGTCGTCGGACTCCTCGAGCGCCTTGAGGTAGCCCGAGCGCTCCAGCACCGACTCGAGCACCACGTCGGGCCGCTCCCCCGCGTCGACCATCGACTGGAGTTCCTCGATCATCGCCACGAACCCGGCGATGTTGGTCGCCGCTCGGCTGGCCAGCCCCGGCACCTCGGAGGCCCGTTGGAGCGCCGCCCAGAAGGACAGCGAACGGCCGGCCGCGAAGGCGCGCACCGCGGCGACCGAGGTGTCACCGATGCCGCGCTTGGGCACGTTGAGGATGCGGTCGAGGGAGACCTCGTCGGCCGGGTTGGCCAGCAGCCGTAGGTAGGCGAGGGCGTCGCGGATCTCGCGCCGCTCGTAGAACCGGACGCCGCCCACCACGCGGTAGGGCTGACCGGTGCGGATGAAGACTTCCTCGAAGACCCGGGACTGGGCATTGGTGCGGTAGAAGACCGCGATGTCGGCGGCCTTGTGACCCTGGTCGACCAGCTTGTCGATCTCGTCGGAGACGAACCGCGCCTCGTCGTACCCGTCGTCACCGACGTAGCCCACGATCCGCTCGCCGTCGCCCGCGTCGGACCAGAGCCGCTTCTCCTTGCGACCCTTGTTGTTGCCGATCACCGCATTGGCGGCGGTGAGGATCGTCTGCGTCGAGCGGTAGTTCTGTTCGAGCAGGATCGAGGTGGCGTTGGGGAAGTCCTGCTCGAAGTCGAGGATGTTGCGGATGTTGGCGCCCCGGAAGGCGTAGATCGACTGGTCCGCGTCACCGACGACCATGAGCTCGGCCGGCTCGATCCGCTCGCCCCCCGAGTCGATCTCGTCGACGTCCTCGAACTTCTCCGCGCACAGCTGGGCGATCAGCGCGTATTGGGCGTGGTTGGTGTCCTGGTATTCGTCGACCAGCACATGCCGGAACCGGCGCCGGTAGACTTCGCGCACGTCGGGGAACTGCTGGAACAGGTGGACGGTGAGCATGATCAGGTCGTCGAAGTCGAGGGCGTTGGCCTGACGCAGCCGCCGTTGGTAGAGCGTGTACGCCGCGGCGTACTGCTCCTCGAGCTTGTTGCTGGCCTCGTGGGTGGCGTCGTCGGCGTCGCGCAGCTCGTTCTTGTGGTCGGAGACCCAGTGGAGGAGCGCGCCGGGCTGGAACCGCTTCGGGTCGAGGTCGAGGTCCTTGGCGACGTTGGTCATCAGCCGCTTCTGGTCGGCCGCGTCATAGATGGAGAACGACGACTTGTAGGCGACCCCGTCGAAGTCGAGCGCCGTGATCTCCTTGCGCAGGATTCGGACGCAGGCGGAGTGGAACGTCGAGACCCACATGATCCGAGCACGTCGGCCGACCAGCGCCTCGACCCGCTCCTTCATCTCGGCCGCAGCCTTGTTGGTGAACGTGATGGCCAGGATCGAACCCGGATGAGCCCGGCGTTCGGAGATCAGCCAGGCGATCCGGCGGGTCAGCACCCGGGTCTTGCCAGAGCCGGCGCCCGCGACCACGAGCAGCGGTGTGCCCTCGTGTACCACGGCAGCGCGCTGCGGCTCGTTGAGCCCCTCGAGCAGCTCGTCGGCGGTGGGTCCGCTGCGCCGCGACTGCTTCTCGGCAGGCGCAGCGAGGTGCTCGAAGCCGGGCAGCGCGTCGGTGCTCATGTCGTCGCAACCCTACGTGGGAGTACCCCCAGTGCCGATCTCAACCACCACACGGTGGTTGAGCCCGAAGGCGCGCCAGCGCGTTCGGTGTCGAAACCGCCCCAGCCGAGGCACCCAACCCACGACGGCGATCCGGTCCCAGCCCTCGCTGCGGATGTTTCGCCACGCTCGCTGCGCTCGCGGCTCACCCGCCCGGACGGTGGTTGAGCCCGGAGGCGCCCCAGCGCCGACGGAGTCGAAACCGCTGCACGCCTTGGCACCTGCTGCACCGCCGCCTGCGGTTGGGTGCGGCAACCCGATTCCCGAGTGTCTGACGCCGCCCGGAGCCGTCAAGCTCGGGTGCCTTCGCTGCGGTCTCGTAGGCGGGTTGACGGCCCCGGACGGCGTCAAAGGCAGGCTGGGTATCGGGTTGCCGCCGGCGGGCTGGCTGCGGTCGTCCGGTGGTTTCGACACGCTCGCNNTGCGCTCGCGGCTCAACCACCGGCGGGGCGTGTCTTGCAGGTCACTTCTCCGCGTAGAAGGGGAAGCCGAAGGGGTAGCAGGTGTAGTGGTTGACGCCACCGGAGGCGCCCTGGGCGCTGGTGAAGGTGCCCTGGATGGAGTACGTCATCTTGCCCTTCTTGGACTTCTGAGCCGAGAAGGTGCCGCCCGGGTAGATCTTCACGTTCTTCCAGACCACCCGAGCACTGCCCTTGTCCTCGCAGGTCGCGGTGACCACGATCTTGGCGATCTTCTTCTTGTCCGAGCCGATCTTGATCTTGATGTGGGCCTCGTACCGGTCACCGTCGCCCTGGTCGACGACGTCCTTGTACGTCGTACCGGTCGACGGGTACGCCGCATGCGCCGCCGACGGCGCGAGCAGGGCGGAGAGGGTCGCGGCGGCAGCGGCCGCCAACAGACGAGTGGTCATGTCGATCATCCCTTCGCGGTGAAGTCATACGGGTAGTTGAACCGGGGGCACGCGCCGCCGAAGAGGAAGACGTCGCCCTTGAGCTTGTGCGGCTTGCGGAATCTGCCCTCGACGATGTGTCGTCAGCGACGCTGCGCGACTTGGGCACCACGAAGACTCCGCGGTCGTCGATCGGGACGTTCTTGAACGTCGCGCCGGAGGTGCCGGCGGCGCAGGTCTCGGAGACCTCGACCTTCTTCAGCCGGTGCCGGTTGCCACCGACGGTGATCTTCACCGTGATGGTGGTGGCGTCCTCGGCGGTGGTCGCGGTGAAGGTCGTGTGCTTGGCCGGGAACGTCGCAGCGGTCGCCGGCGCCGGCGCAAGCAGGGCGGCGGAGAAGGTCGCGGCCGCTGCGGCCGCCAGCAGGCGAGTCGTCATGTCCGGAGCCTGCCCGGACGGCGTCCGACGAGCGTCCGACGTGATCAGCGCCCCGCTGCTGCGACGGGATCGGCGAGCAGAGTGCGCACCAGTACGTCGGCGAGGAGATCGGCGTACTGCTCGGGAGTGCGACCACGGCCGGTGACCAGCTCGTACCACTCGGGGCTGTTCAACGACCAGACCAGATCGGCTGCGTCGTCGTCGGAGAGGTCGGTGCGAAGTTCACCCGTTTCGCGCAGGTCGGCTACCAGCCGGCGCATATTGGCTGCGCGCCGGTCGGACAGGGCATCGTGCTGCGCTTGGCACTCGGGCTCCGTCGAACCGGCCTCGCGCAGCGCGCGCATGATCGGCACGGTCCGCGGCAGGACCCGAGCCATGGCGTCAGCGTAGGTGCGCAACTTCGCCGCCGCGGTCGGAGCCGCGCGCACGGCCTGGACGTAGCTGCGCTGTTCGGCAGGGACCGGCGTCGGGCCTTCGGCGAGTGCCGCGTCATGGACGGCGAGCAACAGTTGTGGTTTGCGACCGACGCTCGCATAGACGGTGTCCAACGAGACCCGCGCCCGGTCGGCAACCGCCTGAACCGACGTACCCGCGTACCCGTCGGCGGCGAAGAGCTCCGCCGCAGCGGCGATGATCTCAGCGCGTTTCGCCGCCGCAGCCGCTCGGCGACGCGATCCGTCGTAGGGCCTCTTGACTGGCTTTGCCACACCTCCTAATTTATCCGAAGGCGCTTCGGATAAATTAAGGGTGGTCGGCATGTCGAACGAGCAACTCGTGGTGAAGCACCCAGGCACAGGGCGGGCGACCTGGGCCATGGACTCCCTGTTCGAGCACCTTCTCGAGCCCGGACAGAGCGAACGGCTCGGCGTCGCGCTCGTGACCCAGCCGTCCGGAGTTGCCACGCCCTTGCATCGGCATGCCCACGAGGCGGAGGCGTTCTACGTGCTCGAGGGCCGACTCGACTACCAGGCCGGCGACGATATCCACGAGCTGGACGCAGGAGCGTTCATCCACCTGCCCCGCGGGCTGCCCCACGCTTTCCGGATCCGCGGTGAGACCCCAGCACGGTTCCTCGCCCTCACCGCGCCGGCCGGACTCTTGCAGCTCTACGACGAGGTCGGCATCCCGGCGGCAGAACGGCGGCTCCCCGGCCCGGACGGGCAGACGCTGGAGGTGGAGATCCCGAAGTGGATCGAGGTGGGACCGCGCTACGGACTCGAGGTAGTGGGACCACCGATCCCGGAGTGATCGGCGTCAGAGCAGCCGGCGGTCGGAGGCCCAGCGGGTCAGCTCGTGGCGCGAGGAGAGCTGCAGCTTGCGCAGCACCGAGGACATGTGGGTCTCGACGGTCTTGATCGAGATGAACAGCTCCTTGGCCACCTCCTTATAGGCGTAGCCGCGCGCGATCAGCCGCATCACCTCGCGCTCGCGCTCGGTGAGCCGGTCGAGGTCTTCGTCGACGGCCGCCACCTCGATCGAGCCGGCGAACGCGTCGAGGACGAAGCCGGCCAACCGCGGCGAGAAGACCGCGTCGCCGTCGGCGACCCGGCGGATCGCCGAGACCAGTTCGGGGCCGGTGATGGTCTTGGTGACATAGCCACGGGCTCCACCGCGAATGGTGCCGATCACGTCCTCCGCGGCATCGCTCACCGAAAGGGCGAGGTAGCGGGTGTTGGTCGCGGTGGTCTGCGACCGGCGCATCACCTCGACCCCGCCGCCGCCGGGCAGGTGTACGTCGAGCAGGACGACGTCGGGCTGGTGCTCGGCGATGGCCTTGACCGCCTGGTCGACGTCGGCGGCCTCGGCGAGGATGTCGACCTGCCCGACCCCGGCGCTGGCCAACTCGGCGCGGACGCCGCTGCGGAACATCGCGTGGTCGTCGACGATGACGATGCGGACGGGCGATGACGCGGTCACGAAAACTCCTCAGGAGCGTGGTTGCGGGACAGATGGAGCCGGACCTCGGTGCCTTCGCCAGGTGCGGACCGGACCTCGGCCGTGCCGCCGTGGCGCTCCATCCGGTCAAGGATGCTGCGGCGGACGCCGTACCGATCCTCGGGTACGGCGTCGAGGTCGAAGCCGGCGCCACGGTCGCGGACGAAGACGTCGACGGCCGACGAGGTGACCTCGGCGTAGACGTCGACCCGGCCGGTCCCGGCGTGCTTGGCGGCGTTGGTGACCGCCTCACGGGTCGCCTGCACGATCGGCCGCAGGGCCTCGTCGAGGTCGCAGTCGCCGACCGCCACGACGTCGACCGACACGCCATGGGTGTCCTCGATCTCGGCGGCGGCGGAACGGAGCGCGCCGGCCAGGCTGGACTCGTCGGTGGACTCGCCGGCGTAGAGCCACGAGCGCAGGTCGCGCTCCTGTGCTCGAGCCAGCCGGGCCACCGTGGTCGGGTCGTGCGAGCTCTTCTGGATCAGCGCGAGGGTCTGCAGCACCGAGTCGTGCAGGTGGGCGGCCACGTCGGCGCGCTCCTGGGTGCGGATCCGCTCCTCACGCTCGGCGCCGAGGTCGGAGACCAGCCGCAGCACCCACGGACCCATGACCAGGGCGAGCCCGACCACACCGACCAGCCCCGCGACCACCGCGATCCGCGCCTCGCCGAACGACGTGCCGTTGAGGCCGATGACCGCGAAGGAGAGACCCAGCAGTACGACGCCCGCCGCGACTCGCGCGTAGGAGGCCCATCCCCCGGAGCCGAAGACCATCCGGACCGGGTTGAGCCGCTGGCTGGAGTCGAACCACCGCTCGCGCTGCGCCTCGTCGGCCTGACGCCACAGCAGCGCGAGCCCGGCCAACCCGATGACGATCGGCCAGAAGACCGCGCCGCCGCCGAACATCCCCTCGACGACGAAGATGGCGCCGAGGGCCAGCGCGGCCAGGGCGATGGTCGGCCCGGCGTCGGCCAGCCGGCGCACCCGACCGGGGCGGCGGCCGCCCCGGGAGGCGCTCTCGCCTCCCGGCGTGCTCGTCTCGAACCGCGAATCGCTCGGCAGCATGATCCAGAGCCCGCAATAGAGGATGACGCCCATGCCGCCGAACGCGGCGGCCAGCACGAAGAGCGCACGCATCCACAGCACGGGCACGCCGAGGTGCCGGCCGACTCCGCTCGCGACGCCGCCGAGGATCGGCGACTCGGAGTCGCGGGTGGCCCGGCGCCACTCGTGGGGCTGGGTGGGTGCGCTGGTCATGACGGGTCAATGCTCGCAGGTCAGGGGCACGCACCCCATGGGAAAGGACCCCGAGTCGACCCTGAGGCGCACCGGGGTGGGCGGCCCCAGGTTCAGGGTCGTCCCCGATGGTGAGCAGCGGTTAGAGGACGCACTCTGGGGACATGACAACGACCCCGCCCGCAGACT
>DOWL01000123.1:0-21455 GCA_003519585.1 Nocardioides sp.
CGTTCTCGTTCAAGGAGATCGACGCCGACGGACTCCCCCGCTACGTCGCGGACCCCGAGCGGTGCGCCCGCGTCGCCGGGATCGCCGTCGCGCACGCCCGACTGCGCCACGTGCGTCCCGAGGACCGCCGCGTGGCCCTCATGCTGTCGGCCTACCCGACGAAGCACAGCCGCGTCGGCAACGCGGTCGGCCTCGACACCCCGGTGTCCGCCGTACGCCTGCTCCGGCGGCTGCGCGCGGCCGGCTATGACCTGGGCGCGCCGGGCGACGTACCCGGTCTCGACCTCGACGACGACACCGAGGCCGGCGACGCGCTTATCCATGCGCTCATCGCCGCGGGCGGTCAGGACGAGGAGTGGCTGACCAACGCCCAGCTCACCGAGGCGCACGTGCGCATCTCCGCGGCGGACTACCGGCGGTGGACCGCCGACGTGCCCGCCGCACTCATGGACGACGTCGTCGACGCGTGGGGCGAGGCGCCGGGCCGCCTGTTCGTCAACGACGCCGGCGAGATCGTGCTGGCCACGATCCGGGCCGGCAACGTGGTGCTCCTCATCCAGCCGCCCCGCGGCTTCGGCGAGAACCCCGTCGCGATCTACCACGACCCCGACCTCGCGCCGAGCCATCACTACCTCGCGGCGTACCGCTGGCTCGAGGCGGCCACCGACGACGGTGGTTTCGGCGCCCATGCCGTGGTCCACCTCGGCAAGCACGGCTCGTTGGAATGGCTGCCCGGCAAGAACGCCGCGCTCTCCGCTGAGTGCGCGACCGACGCGGTGCTCGGCAGCCTGCCGTTGATCTACCCGTTCCTGGTCAACGATCCGGGCGAGGGCGCGCAGGCCAAGCGGCGTGCGCACGCGACGATCGTCGACCACCTCATCCCGCCGATGGCGCGCGCGGAGTCGTACGGCGACATCGCGCGACTGGAGCAACTGCTCGACGAGTACGCCAACATCTCGGCGATGGATCCGGCCAAGGTGCCCGCGATCCGCGGCGAGATCTGGCAGCTGATGCACGCCGCCGAGATGCATCGCGACCTGGGGCTGGACGAGCAGCCCGACGACGAGACGTTCGACGACTTCGTCCTGCACGTCGACGGCTGGCTGTGCGAGATCAAGGACGCCCAGATCCGCGACGGGCTGCACATCCTGGGCGCCGCTCCCGAGGGCGAGGCCCGGGTCAACCTCGTGCTCTCCATCCTGCGTGCCGCGCAGGTCTGGGGTGGCCGGTCGCATGCCGTGCCGGGGCTGCGGGCCGCCTTGGGGTTGAAGGAAGGCCACGAGCAACTCGGCGCGGTCGACGCCATCGAGGAGCGTGCCCGGGCCCTGGTGCAGCGGATGGAGGACGCGGGCTGGGACCCCGCCGCCGCCACCGGACTGCACGACGACCCGGCCGTCCAGGAGGTGCTCGCCTTCGCCGCGACCCAGGTGGTGCCCCGGCTGGCCCGGACGACCGACGAGCTCGACGCCCTGCTCCACGCCCTCGACGGTGGGTTCGTGCCGGCCGGGCCGTCCGGCTCGCCGCTGCGCGGCCTGGTCAACGTGCTCCCGACGGGACGGAACTTCTACACCGTCGACCCGCGCGCCGTACCCTCGCGGCTCGCCTGGCAGACCGGACAGGCGATGGCCGAGTCGCTGGTCGAGAAGTACCGCGAGGAGACCGGGTCATATCCGGAGTCGGTCGGCCTGTCCGTGTGGGGCACCAGCGCGATGCGCACGTCCGGCGACGACATCGCGGAAGTGTTGGCGCTGCTCGGCGTCCGCCCGGAGTGGGACGAGGCATCGCGACGGGTGCGCGACCTGCACGTCGTACCACTCGACGAGCTGGGTCGGCCCCGGATCGACGTGACCGTGCGGATCTCCGGCTTCTTCCGAGACGCCTTCCCGCACGTCGTGGCGATGCTCGACGACGCCGTGCAGTTGGTCGCCGGACTCGACGAGCCGCTCGACCACAACTTCGTCCGCGCCCACGCCGAGGCCGACCTGGCCGCGCACGGCGACCAGCGGCGCGCCACGACTCGGATCTTCGGCTCCCAGCCCGGGTCGTACGGCGCGGGCATCCTCCAGGTCATCGAATCCGGCACCTGGCGCGACGACCAGGACCTCGCCGAGGTCTACACGGCATGGGGCGGCTTCGCCTACGGCCGCGGGCTCGACGGCGTAGCCGCCTCGGACGACATGCGCGCCAACTACCGGCGGATCAAGGTGGCGGCCAAGAACGTCGACACCCGCGAGCACGACATCGCCGACAGCGACGACTACTTCCAGTACCACGGTGGGATGGTCGCCACCGTGCGAGCGCTCACCGGCACCGATCCGCGGGCGTACGTCGGTGACTCGACCTCCCCTGACGCCGTCCGCACCCGCACGCTCCAGGAGGAGACCAACCGAGTCTTCCGCGCCCGGGTCGTCAACCCGCGCTGGATCGGCGCGATGCAGCGGCACGGCTACAAGGGCGCGTTCGAGCTGGCGGCAACCGTCGACTACCTGTTCGGCTTCGACGCCACCGCCGGGGTCGTGCACGACTGGATGTATGCGTCGCTGGCCCAGGAGTACGTCCTCGACGAGGCCAACCAGGAGTTCATGCGACGCTCCAACCCGTGGGCACTGCGCGGCATCGTGGAGAAGCTGCACGAGGCGATGGACCGCGGCCTGTGGGCCGATCCCGACGCCGACCTGGTCGCCGAGCTGCGCCGGGTCTACCTCGAGTTGGAAGGTGATCTCGAAGACCGATGAGGAAGCGCGTGCGGGTGATCGGCGTCGGCCCCGGAGACCCAGACCAGGTGACCGTAGAGGCGGTCGCCGCGCTGCGATCGGTCGCGTTCTTCGTCGTCAGCGACAAGTCCGGCCGAGGCGGTATGCCCGATCCACTCGTGGAGGCGCGCGGCCGGCTGCTCGAGCGCCACCTCGATGCCGTGCCCACGGTGGTCCGCATCGAGGACCCCTCGCGTGAGCGGCGCCCCGAACGCACCGGCACGCAGGACGAGTACGCCGCCGTGGTGGAGGACTGGCACGAGGCCCGAGCCGCGGCGTACGAGGAAGCGCTGCTGGCCCACGAGGGCGACGCGGGCTTCCTGGTGTGGGGCGACCCGGCCTTCTACGACTCGACGATCCGCGTCCTCGAACGGGTCGCGCGCCGCGGCCGGCTCGAGCTCGACGTCGACGTCGTCCCCGGGATCTCCAGCCTTCAACTGCTGGCGGCGCGGCACCGCATCGTGCTCCACGAGGTCGGGGAGCCGCTGCACGTGACCACCCGGCGCCGGCTCCGGGAGGCCATCGACGGCGGCCAGCGCAACGTGGTGGTGATGCTCAACTCCGCCATCGAGCTCGACGGGCTGGAGGAGTGGCAGATCTGGTGGGGCGGCAACCTCGGGACCACCTCCGAGCGGCTGGTGAGCGGCCGGGTCGGGGACGTGCTGCCCGCGGTCGAGGAGGCTCGCGATCGCTGCCGGGCCGACGCCGGCTGGGTGATGGACATCTTCCTGTTGCGGGGGCCGGAGCACTCGCCCCGGTGAGCGGCCTCCTCGTCGCCGGCACGACGTCGGACGCCGGCAAGTCCGTGGTCACCACCGGCCTGTGCAGGGCCCTGGTCCGCCACGGCGTCCGCGTGGCTCCTTACAAGGCACAGAACATGTCCAACAACTCCATGGTGACCGCCGGCGGCGGCGAGATGGGACGCGCGCAATGGGTCCAGGCGCTCGCGGCCCGGGTCGAGCCCGAAGTGGCCATGAACCCGGTCCTGCTCAAGCCCGGGAGCGATCAACGCAGCCATGTGGTGTTGATGGGGCGTCCCGGTGGAGAGGTCTCGGCGACGGACTGGGAGACCGGCCGGGCCCACCTCGCAAAAGTCGCGCACGCGGCGTACGACGACCTCGCCGAGCGGTTCGAGGTCGTCGTCGCCGAGGGCGCCGGGAGCCCGGCCGAGATCAACCTGCGGCGCAGCGACTACGTCAACATGGGGCTCGCACGCCATGCCGACCTGCCCGTGATCGTCGTCGGCGACATCGACCGCGGCGGCGTGTTCGCCGCGTTCGTCGGTACCCTCGCGCTGCTCGACGAGGACGACGCGCGGTTGCTCGCCGGGTGGGTGGTCAACAAGTTCCGCGGCTCACTCGCCCTGCTGCGCCCCGGGCTGGACGAGCTCACCGCGCGCACCGGTCGACCGACGTACGGCGTGCTGCCCTGGCACCCCGACGTCTGGCTGGACAGCGAGGACGCGCTCGACCTCGAGGGCCGGCGGACCGCCGGCGGCCGGGCTCGGGTCGCCGTGGTGCGGCTGCCGCGGATCAGCAACTTCACCGACGTCGACGCACTCGGGCTCGAGCCGGACCTCGACGTGGTCTTCGCCTCGACCGCGCGGGCCCTAGCGGACGCCGATCTCATCGTGCTGCCGGGGACCCGCGCGACCCTCGCGGACCTGGCCTGGCTGCGAGAGCGAGGGCTGGACCGCGCGCTGGTCGACCACGCCATCTCGGGGCGACCGGTGCTCGGGATCTGCGGCGGCTGTCAGATGCTCGGCCGCACCATCGCCGACCCCGACGGTGTCGAGGGTCCGCCGACCACGGTCGAGGGGCTCGGGTTGCTCGACCTCACGACGACGTTCACATCCGAGAAGGTGCTGCGGCGCCACGAGCCCGCCGGCTACGAGATCCACCACGGGCGGGTCAGCGGTACGACGACCGCGGGGCGGGTGAGCGGGACGATGGTGCACGGCTCGCTGGAGGACGACGCGCACCGGGCCGCGTTCCTCGCCGAGACCCTGGGGGTGACCAGCCGGGCGTCGCTCCCGGCCGCTCGGGAGCGGCGGCTCGACCTGCTCGGCGACCTGGTCGAGGAGCACCTCGACGTCGACGCCCTGCTCCGGCTGGCGCTCGAAGGTGTGTCGTGAGGGTCTTGGTGCTCGGCGGCACGGCCGAGGCGCGCGAACTCGCGGCGGCGCTGGTCGCAGACGGACACGCGGTCACGACCTCGCTCGCCGGCCGGGTGGCCCGGCCGCGACTGCCGGTGGGCGAGGTGCGGATCGGTGGCTTCGGCGGGGTCGACGGGCTCCGGAGCGTCGCCGCGGCGTACGACGCGGTGATCGACGCGACGCATCCGTTCTCGGCGCAGATCTCCGCGCACGCGGCAGCGGCCTGCTCGCCGCTGCTGCGGCTGCAGCGGCCGGGTTGGAGCGGCGACCACCGCTGGGTCGGCAGTCACGACGAAGCGGCCGCGGTGGCGGCGACGTTCGCCCGTCCGTTCCTGACCGTGGGCCGGCAGTCGCTGGGCGCCTTCGCGACCCGACTGCCGGTGGCGGTGGCCCGCGTGGTGGACGCGACCACCGTGCCGCCGGGATGGACGCTGTTGACGAGCCGGGGTCCCTACACCCTCGCGGGCGAGCTCGCGGTGATGCGCCAGCACGGCGTCGACGTTCTCGTGACCAAGGACTCCGGCGGCGACCACACCCGGGCCAAGCTGGACGCCGCGGCGCAGCTGGAACTGCCCGTGGTCGTCGTCCGCCGGCCGCCGCCCCCGGCCGGGGTCGAGCAGGTCAGCGACGTCGCCGGAGCAGTGCGGTGGCTCCGACAACTCCCAGAGCGGCCCAGCCGATCCGCCGCGCCAGCACCCGCGCCCGGGCCAGGTCCTCGTGCATAGGTGGCCGGCCGTCGCCCAGGACGTGGCGATCCTCGGGGCGCCCGGCGTAGACGTTCACCCCACCGAGCCGGACGCCGAGCGCTCCCGCGAACGCCGCCTCGACCGGCCCGGCGTTGGGGCTCGGGTGGTGGCGCGCGTCGCGGCGCCACACGCGCCACGCACCCGCGTGGTCGTCACCCAGCACGGTGGCCAAAAGTGCTGTGAGTCGCGAGCCGGGCAGGTTGAGGAGGTCGTCGAGACGCGCCGCGGCCCAGCCGAAGCGCTCGTAGCGCGGACTCCGGTGCCCGACCATAGCGTCGAGGGTGTTGGCCGCCCGGTAGGCCAACAGCCCGGGTGCCCCGAGCAGGGCTCCCCACACGAGCGGCGCGACCACCGCGTCGGAGGTGTTCTCGGCGACCGACTCGAGCGCGGCCCGCGCGACGCCGTGCTCGTCGAGGGCGCTCGTGTCACGGCCGACCAGCCGCGCCACCTGGCGGCGAGCCGCGTCGAGGTCACCCACGGCCAGCAGCCGCTCGACCTCGGCCGCCTCGCGGTCGAGGCTGGTGCCGCCGAGCACCACCCAGGTGGCGAGCATCACCGGCACCCGTCGGCCCGCCAGCGCTGCCGCGCCGACCAGCACCGCGACGTGGGCGACACCGTTGGCCCGCGCGTCGGCGTACGTCACCCGCTCCAGCGCCGCCGCCACGCGACCGAAGCCGGCGACCGGATGCCACCGACGTGGGTCGCCGAAGGTCCGGTCGGCGACGTAGCCCGCCACGAGTCCGAGGAGGTGGGTCAATGCGAGTCCTGGTGACCGGAGGCGTGCGTTCGGGGAAGTCGGCGCACGCCGAGGGGCTGCTCGCGGGCCGCGCGTCGGTGCGGTACGTCGCACCGGGGCCGGCGTACGACGACGCCGACTGGGCGGCCCGGATCGCGGCGCACCGGGCCAGGCGTCCGAGCTCCTGGACGACCGTCGAGACCCACGATCTCGCGGCTGCGCTGGCCACCGACGAGCCGGTGCTGGTCGACTGCCTCGGCACCTGGCTTGCCGCGATCCTCGACAGTGCAACATGGTGGGAAGCGCCGGCCGATGACGTGCTGGCCCACGTCACCGCGCTCGTCGATGCGGCGGTGGCGGCGCTGGGCGACGACGTCGTGCTGGTGACCAACGAGGTCGGTCTCGGAGTGGTGCCCGCGCACCGGTCGGGGCGGGTTTTCCGCGACCTGTTGGGCACCGTCAACCAACGGTTCGCAGCCGCCTCCGACGAGGTGCACCTGGTGGTGGCCGGCCGGGTGCTGACGCTCTAGAAGGCGCATGACCACACCAGCAGCGTCGTGGCGAGGGCGAGCTCGATCGCGGCACCCATCACGTCGCCGGTGACCCCGCCGAACCGCGCGGTGGTCCGCCGGATCAACAGCCACACGACGAGCCCGCCGACGACCGACAGCAGCAGCGTCCCAACGACCGCGACCGGCACCGGGACGACGCCGGTGAACCCAGCGCCCAGCCCGTCCTCGCGCGCGGGCGGCACCCGGGCGCAGCAGACGAGCCACAGGGCACAGCGCGAGAGGCAGACCAGCAGGCCGGCGACGACACCTCCGACCAGCGTGCCGGCGTACGCCGACAGTGCGGCCGCTTGCAGCCCGGCGACCACGACCACCGCGACGGTGCCCGCCGGACCGGAAGTCCCGGTCTTCATCACTGCCAGCGAGCGCTCGCGCTCGTAGGACGCGGTGAGACCGTCGGCGACATCGGAGAGGCCGTCCCAATGCAGGGCGCGGGTGCCGAGGGCGAGCATCCCGACGACGAGCAGCCCCACTGCTAGCGGCGGCACCGGGACCAGCCAGACGACCGCGACCGCCCCGGCCGCGAGCGGAAGCACCGCTAGCGGCGCACGCAGCATCGCGGCGCGCGGCCGCACCGTGGTCGGCGGCCGGACCGGGAACGCCGTGAGCGTGCCGACCGCGAGCCGCCACCCGTCAGCCCCGATCAGGCACCACCGAGCTCGGTCAGGAGGGCCACGTCGGCGAGGAGGGCGGCCGCGCTGCGCACCAGGGGTACGGCGGCGACCGCACCCGAGCCCTCCCCCAGGCGCAGGCCCAGGTCGAGGAGCGGCACGAGGCCCAGCTTGTCGAGAGCCAATGACTGCGCCGGCTCAGTGGAGCGATGACCGGCCGCGCACCAGTCGGCGACGCCGGGCTCGATCCGGTCGGCGGTGAGCGCGCAGGCCACGGCCATCAAGCCGTCGAGCAGCACGGGCACGCCGGACCGTGCGGCGGTCAGGAGGTAGGCCGTCGACGCGGCCAGATCTGCCGAGCCGAGCGCGGTCAGGGTCTCGACGGGATCGGCCGCGCGCTCCCCCGCGCGTCGCAGCGCCGTGTCGACCACCGCGGTCTTCCGGGCCAGTCCCGCGTCGTCGACGCCGGTGCCGCGGCCCACGACTTCCTCGGCAGGTAGACCGAGGCCCGCTGCGACCAGGGCAGCGGCGGGTGTGGTGTTGCCGATGCCCATGTCGCCGCTGAGCAGCAGCTCGGCACCGGCGGCGATCTCCTCGTGGGCCACCCGCGCGCCGACCTCGAAGGCGCGCGCGGTCTCGTCACGGGTGAGCGCATCCTCGAGGTGGATCGCACCCGAGCCTCGCCGTACCTTCCACGGCCCGGATGTCTCGTCGTCGACGCCGACGTCGACCACCCGGACGTGCACGCCATGCGCGTCGGCGAGTGCGTTGACGCCGGCCCGGCCGGCTTCGAACGTGCTCACCATCGCCCGGGTGATCTCGGCCGGGAACGCGCTCACCCCGTGTGCGGCCACACCGTGGTCACCGGCGAAGATCGCCAGCCGCACCTGCGCGGGTGGACGCGGAGGCACGACGCCCTGACAGGCCGCCCACCAGACCGCCAGGTCCCCGAGACGACCGAGCGCGCCCGGAGGGGTGGCCAGCGCGGCGAGCCGTGCCGCAGCGGCGCGGCGTACCTCCGCGTCCGGCCCCTTCACCGTCCCACCCTCACAGGCTGGCGGCGAGCTGGCGCCGCCCGACGGCGGCCCGGTCTCGCTGGTGCAGCCGGCCGACCAGACCGGTGAGTCAGACCCCCAGCACCGCCCACATCGTGGCCAACGTGAGCAGCGATGCGCGCCGGAAGAACCACAGCGTGTCGGCCGGGAAGTCGCCGACCTCGTTGACCGTCGGCAGCACCGCACCGACGGTCGCCACGACCACGACGTAGGCGCCGGCGGCGATCACGACAGCCTCGAAGGCGCCGAGCCGCTCCCACAGGCGTACGGCGAGCGCCACGGCCAGGACCCCGACAATCACCGAGACGAGCTGGAAGGCGAAGTAGTAGCCGGTGCGCTCGCCGATGGTCTCGGCGTTGCCGACGGCAGGTGGCGTGGCGGGGTACTTCAAGAAGGGCACCAGGGCGACGGCCACGAAGCCGACGAGTGCTACCACTGCCGTGGACTGGGCGGGCGACAGCCGGCCCAGCCGGCCGACGACGGCCGCTGCGACCAGCGCGAGGATCCCGCCCAGCGCGACGCCCACGGCGAGGGTGCCGGTGGCGAGGCCGAAGGTGCGCTGGTTGTCACGCGAGACCTCGGTGCCGCCCCCCTCGTCGCCGTGCGAGTGTGTCGCTCCGTCGTCGTGGGAGTGCGGCTCGGCCTCATCGGCAGGCGCCTCGGCGGCGCCGGCCTCCTCGAGCTCGATGGCACGCTCGACGTGCGACTCGCCGACCTGATGGGCGACGAGGAAGGCAGCGATCCCCGCGAGGAGACCGACGAGCAGACCACGGACCAAGAAGGCCCGCGCGGTCAGAACGGGCTTCGTCATCGGGTGCCCCGGCTCAGTGGCAGGGGTACCCGAGCAGGTGGCGCCCGTCATGCACCCACTCGTGGATCGCGGTGCCGGCGGGGATCGAGACGGCCCCCTGGTCGGCGCTCACGAAGAAGATCACGATCAGGCCGAGCAGGCCGAAGAGCAGCGCCCAGGGGGCGAGCTCACGAAGCGGGATGGTGGGCGTGGCGACCTCGTGGGTCGGCACAGCGTGCGACTGCGACATCGAACCTCCTCAGGGATTCAGCGTCCCTGCTTGAACGGGTTGGTTTGCAGTCCGTCGGGTCTGACTCCACCGACTCTGCTCTCGCGGAGGCGATGTCACAGTAGCGCGACTGTGCCGGACTCTCACCGGCTTCCTCAGGCCTGCTCCCGGCACTCTAGGGCACTCGCGTCGTCAGCGGCAGACGCTGTCCACCAGCGCCGCGAACTGTGCGCGGATCGGCGCTGGCAACTGACCTTGCGACTCGCGCAGGGGCCCGTCAGGGTGCTGGCGCCAGTACAGGACCTACGGCCGGCATTCACACGCGAGCCAGCACCTTGGGGATCTTGCGTGTCGCCGTGAGTCCGCGCGGTACCTTCGTGTCGCGGGCTCGTCCCGTGAGCGGGCCGGATTCGCAACACGAGGGAGGTGAAACCAGATGGCCACGACTACCAGACGCAGCGGCAATGCCCTCGGCGAGTCACGAGTGCTGATCGATGACGTCAAGCCGTTCGCCGTGGTCGACGACCTCGCCGAGCTGAGCGGACCCAGCCGAGGAGTGGTGACCCTGGACCATTCGATCCTCTGGGCGCCGGGTGGGCCCGACGTTTCTCTCGACACGATCGGAGGCGTACGGCTTGTCTACCGCGCCGTTCTCAGCGAGGGCACGCGCGCGGACGTGGTCGCGATCTTGAATCGCGACCTCCTGACGCGGGTCTGGGCACGCCTCACCCTGCCGCGCCGGGTGCGCAAAGCCTGGGAAGACCGGTTCCCGGAGCTCAAGGCCCTCAGCGAGGAACTCGACCACCAGCTCGCCGCCCAGTACGGCTAGCCGACAGAGCGCGGAGTCACGCGTGGCCAAGATCCCCGCTGAACGGAACGACGATCGTTCCGCCGGATCCGCCGCGATTCGTGAACACGGGATGATCGATCGGCCCACCGAGGACGTCGACCTTTTCACCACACGCGATGCTGTCGGACAGGGCTTCAAAGCAGCTGTCGAGGCGACAATCACCCGGCTGCGCGAGGCTGGATACGAGGTCACCCAGACCCGCGAAGCCGCCGAATTCGCGCGGCTGGGCGTGCAGACCCCTGAGGGGTCATCAGTCGATATCGACTTGGCCGTGGACTGGCGCCTGGCTCACCCGGTAATCCTCGATATCGGTCCCGTATTAGCCCTCGAGGACGCAGTGGGCAACAAGGTCGGCGCGCTGTTCGGTCGTGCTGAGCCTCGCGACTACCTCGACGTCGACGATATCCGCGCCACTGGCCGATTCAGCGACGAACAATTGCTCGTCGCAGCCGCCGAACGCGACCCCGGGTTCGACTCCACGATGTTTGCGCGGCAACTTCAGCTGGCGACGTACCTCACTCCTGAAGAGGTATCGCGATACGGCGTCACGCCCAGCCAGCTGGAGGCGATCAAGAGCCGGTGTACTAGCTGGGCGCACGTGTTGCGAAACGGACTGGGTTAGCGCCAGCGCGGCGGAGTGGCTGTCATCCGCATGGCAGTCCGCGCTCTGAGCTCGGGGCGTTCGTGGGTTCGTAGGACACGACGTGCGAGGTCGACCTTCACTGCGTCGCGCCACAACATGTCGCGATCGATTCCAACAGTCGTTCGGCCAACTCCGGTGGACGGGCCGCGATGCGCACCCAGCTCGCGTCCAGGCCGGGGAAGGTGTCTGCTCGTCGTACGGCGATCCCTGCGTCTCTCAGGGCTGCGTGGACGCCGCCGCCGACGCGGGCCAGGACGAACGGGGCGGAGGACGGGACGTGCTCGATCGCGAGCTCGGTCAGGCCGCGCTCGACGTAGGCCCGCCAGTCCTGCAGTTCACGAGCGCGCCGCGCGCCTTCGGCCAGGGCTGCTGGCGTCATGCAGGCCAGCATCGCCGCGCTGGCCGGGCTCGAGACCGACCACGGGGTCTGCAGCCTGCGCAGCTCTGAAACCATGCCCGGGTCGCCGAGCAGGTAACCCGCTCGGATGCCCGGTATCCCCCACTGCTTCGTGAGGCTGCGCAGCACCACGAGACCTTCGCCGGCACGGTCCGCAAGCGAGTGCGGCTCCCCCGGTACGGCGTCCATGAACGCCTCGTCCACGACCACCACGCGGCCAGGGCGGAGCAGTTGCTCGATGACCTCCGATGGGTGCAGCACACCCGTCGGGTTGGTCGGGTTGCCCAGCATTACGAGATCCGCATCGCCGGGGACGGCGTCGGGCTCGAAGGTGAAGGGTGGCTCGAGAAGGACCTCAGCGACGTTCTGACCGGCCGCGGCCAGCGCCGCGTGCGGCTCCGTGAACTGCGGGTGCACGACCACGGGTCGCCGCCACCGACGCCAGCGGGACAGGAGGGTGAAGGCCTCGGCCGCGCCGGCCGTGGCCAGCACCTCAGCCGGGAGGCGGCCGTGACGATGAGCGATCGCGGCCTCGGCGACGGTGGGGTCCGGGTATGCGCTCGCGCCTTCGAGCCCGGCCCGGAGGGCGTCGTCCAGCCACCCTGGTCGCGGTCCGGCGTAGACGTTGACGGCGAAGTCGAGCAGCCCGGCACCGACCTCACGGTCGCCGTGGTGGAGCAGGTCGACCCGACGCTCAGCCATGGTCAGTCATGGTCGGCCATGGTCGGCCATGGCGGGACGCAGCCTGGGCGAACCGCTGCGCCATCGCCGGGTGCCCGGCCCAGTGGGTGTGGAGGTACGACGCGTGGATGGTCGGACCCGCGAAGCCGACGTCTCGGCCCTCGACCGTCCACGCGGCCACCGCGCCGCGCTCCGGCTGAGTCTGGGTGCGGTGGAACTCGTGGCCTGTGGACAGTTCGCCGGCCCGGGACAGCAGGTTGTCGGTGGTCGCGGTCATCGTGGGATAGCGCAAGGTCAGCCGCTCGGTCATCGTCGCCGCCGCGTCGATCGAGCCCACCATGGGAGAGGAGTCCAGTGTCGAACAGAGGTAGAGCAACCCGGCGCACTCGGCCACGGTCGGGACGCCGTCCGCGACCGCCGCCGCCAGCTCGCGCCGGAGCATCACGTTGTCGGTGAGCGCGGGTGCGTGCACCTCGGGGAAGCCGCCCCCGAGATAGATCGCCGCCGTCCCATCGGGGAGGTGCGGATCGACCATCGGGTCGAACACCGCGACCTGGCACCCGGCCGCCCGGAGCAGCTCCTCCGTCTCGGCGTACCGAAACGTGAACGCACGGCCGCCCGCCATCGCCACGATCGGCGAGCCGGAGACCGGTCGCACCTCCGCGGTTGCGGACCACGGTGTCTCGATCAGGTCGGGCGCGGTGCGGGCCACCTCGACCACGGCATCCAGGTTGACGTGCTCGGCGATCGCGACGCGCCAGGCGTCGACGACCGCCTCGGCCTGATCCTGCTCGGCAGCCGGGACCAGGCCCAGGTGCCGCGACGGGGTGGCGAGCCGGTCGTCGCGCGGGATGACACCGAGCACCGGCAGCCGCAGCGCCGAGATCACCTCGGCCGCGTGCCGCGGCGACCCCGCCCGGTTCAGCACGACGGCGGCGACCTCGATGCCCGGCTCGTAGGTCTCGAGTCCGTGCACCACGGCGCCGACGGTCCGCGAGGAGCGGGAGATGTCGACGACGAGCACCACGGGGCTGCGTGTGAGCCGGGCGACGTGGGCCGTGGAGGCGAACCCCTCGGTGCCGACGCGGCCGTCGAAGAGGCCCATCACGCCCTCGATGACGGCGAGGTCCGCTGTCACGGGCGTGTGCACACCGTGCAGGAACAGCGGACCGATGCGTCGCTCGCCGACCAGGTGCGGGTCGAGGTTGCGACCGGGGCGACCGCAGGCCACTGCGTGGTAGCCCGGATCGATGTAGTCCGGGCCCACCTTGTGGCCGCTGATCGTCATGCCGCGGGCGCGTAGAGCTGCCATCAACCCTGTCGCCACCGTGGTCTTGCCCTGCCCGGTGCCCGGGGCGGCAATGACGATGCGCGGCAGGGTCACTTTGTCCCACTCGACTAGCACTCGACTACCACTCGATGCCTCGCTGGCCCTTCTGGCCCCGGTCCATCTGGTGCTTGACCTTGGTCATCTCGGTGACCAGGTCGGCGGCCTCGAGCAGTGCGGGGTGCGCCCGACGGCCGGTGACCACGACGTACTGGCGGCCGGGCCGATCCCGCAGGGTGTCGACCACGTCGTCCACCTCGACCCAGCCCCACTCCATCGGGTAGGTGAACTCGTCGAGCACGTAGAGGTCGTGGGTCTCCGCGGCGAGCCGGCGCTTGACCTCGGCCCACCCCTCCGCCGCCTCGGCGGCGTGGTCGGCCTCTTCCCCGGCCTTGCGCGACCACGACCAGCCGGCGCCCATCTTGTGCCACTCGACCGGGCCACCCTCACCGGTCTCGAGGTGGAGCGCCCCGAGCCGCTCCAGGACGGTCTGCTCGCCGATCCGCCATTTCGCGGACTTCACGAACTGGAAGACCCCGACGTTCCAGCCCTGGTTCCAGGCCCGCAGTGCCAGCCCGAAGGCGGCGGTCGACTTCCCCTTGCCGTCACCGGTGTTGACCATCAGCAACGGGAGCTGGCGCCGCTGCGCGGTGGTGAGCCCGTCGTCCGGTACCTCGGTCGCTCGTCCCTGCGGCATTTCAGGCGACCCGCTCGTGTACGGCGCTGGTGAGCGCCGACGAGGTCACCTCGGCGACCGGGACATGGTCGGCACGCAGTTGCTCGGCGAGCGTCGCGGCGAGTCCCAGGTGCAAAGGCCCACGCTCGCAGTCGATGACCAGCGTGGCGATGCCGCGCCCAGCGATCGCCGCCGCAGCCCGCCCGGCTCGAGCCAGCGGATCGTGGCCAGTGCTCGCACGCCCGTCGGTGACGACGACCAGGAGCGGACGACGACGAGGGTCACGCACCCGTTCGAGTTCGACCACCCGGGCGGCCTCCCACAGCCCCTCGGCGAGCGGAGTCCGGCCACCGGCGGGCAGCTCCTCCAGCCGGCGAGCTGCGATGTCGACCGAGCGGGTGGGCGGGAGCACGAGGTCGGCCCGATCCGCCCGGAAGGTCACGAGGCCGACCTTGTCGCGACGCTGGTAGGCGTCGAGCAGGAGGCTGAGGATCGCGGTCTTGACCTCCTCCATCCGCCGGCGCGCGGCCATCGAGCCGGAGGCGTCGACGCAGAACAGCACGAGATTCGACTCGTGGCCCTCTCGGTCGGCGACGCGCAGGTCTTCGGGGCGGAGTCGCAGCCTCCCTTCGGTGCGACCGCGCGCGGGCTGGTGCGGCGCCGCCGCGCGTACGGTCTCGGTCAGGTGCACAGAGCCGCCTCGTCCGGGCCGAGCCCCGATCCGCCGCCCGGTCTCGGTGAAGGCCCGGCTGCGCCGGCCCGCCTCCCCCGAACCGACGCCGCGCACCGTGAACAGCTTGGGCCGGTACGGCGCGCCCGCGGTCGCCGTCATGGTGGCACCGGGGTCGCCGCTGGACTCCCTCGACGCCGAACGCTCGCCATCGCCCGCTTCCGGCTGGCTGACCGACGATGGCGAGCTGTCGCTGGTCGAGGACGGAGAGCCCGCGTCGACACCCTCGCCGGCGCCGTCGCCGTCCGGAGCCGGCGGATCGGGCTCCGGGTCCGGCTCGTCGTCGCCCAGCACCTGATCGAGCAGCTCCTCGTCCAACCCCGGTGCATCGAACGGGTTGCGCCGGCGGCGATGCGGCAGCGCAAGCCGGGCGGCGGCGCGGATGTCGTCGCGGGTCACGGAGGTGCGGTCGTGCCAGGCCGCGTGCGCGGCGGCCGCTCGGGCGATGACGATGTCGGCGCGCATGCCGTCGACCTCGAAGGCGGCGCACAGTTCGGCGATGGTGAGCAGCGCCGACTCGGAGAGCTCGACCTGGCCGACGCGCTCCTGCGCGGCTCGGATCCGCTTGGTGAGCTGGCGCTCCTCCTCGGCGTACGCCGCGACGAACGCCTCGGGGTCACGGTCGTAGGCCATCCGGCGGCGGACCACCTCGACCCGGGTGGCGGGGTCGCGAGGAGCCGTGACCTCGACGGTGAGACCGAACCGGTCCAGGAGCTGTGGGCGCAGCTCGCCTTCCTCGGGGTTCATGGTGCCGACCAGCACGAACCTTGCGGCGTGCTCGACGGACACTCCGTCGCGCTCGACCGTCGAGCGGCCCATGGCGGCCGCGTCGAGGAGGAGGTCGACCAGGTGGTCGTGGAGGAGGTTCACCTCGTCGACGTACAGGATCCCGCGGTGTGCCCGGGCGAGCAGGCCGGGTTCGTACTCCGCCTTGCCCTCGGAAAGCGCACGCTCGAGGTGGAGCGAGCCGAGCACCCGGTCCTCCGTGGCGCCGACGGGCAGCTCGACCAGCCGCACCGGCCGGGTCTCGGTCGGTGCGTCCGCCGCGAAGGGTCCGTCCGGTGACAGCGCGCTGCCGTGCGGATCACGTGGGTCGGAGGAGAACCGGTCGCCCGCGACGACCTCGATGGGCGGCAGCACCGCAGCCAGTCCGCGCACGATCGTGGACTTCGCGGTGCCCTTCTCCCCACGGACCAGGACGCCACCGACGTCCGGCGAGATCGTCGTGAGCACCAGCGCGAGGGCCATGCCGTCGGGGTCGTCGGATCCGACGACCGCACAGAAGGGGTACTGGTTCGGCATGTGAGGCTCCCGCTCGTCCGCCTTGGATGTTCAGGCTCCAAGGCCGGTCTTCGGACTTCCAGGTCGACCGTGTCGCATCGCCTGGTCACCGCAGCGGGCCTGTGCCGGACTCTCACCGGCTTCCCAGATTCTCCCCAACCTCGGGGCACCTCGGAGCTGCGCGCCACGATAGCGTCACGGCCCGTGGCCTCCGTCCTCCCCTCTCACGTGACGGTCGTCGGCGTCCCGGCAGACGGCTGGCCCGGCCTCGGCGATCCGGCCCGCGCGCTCCTGTCGGAGGCCGCGGTGATCCTCGGCTCGGCCCGGCAGCTGGCCCTGCTGCCCGACGTACCGCAGCAGGTACGCAGCGCCTGGCCGAGCCCGTTCTCGCTTGCACAGCTGGAGGAGTACGCCGACCGCGACGTGGTCGTGCTGGCCTCGGGCGATCCGTACGTGTCCGGCATCGCCTCGACCCTCCTGCGGCTGCTCGGACCGGAACGGATGACCGTGGTGCCGACGGTCTCGTCGGTGTCGCTGGCTCGCGCGCGGATGCACTGGGACGACGCCGAGGTGGTGACCGTGGTCGGGCGCCGCCTTGAGGCCGTGGTGCGCCACGTCGCGCCCGGCAACCGGGTCGTCGTGCTGTCCTCCGACGAGCACACACCCGCGGCCGTCGCGGCGCTGCTGGACGAGGCCGGGTACGGCGCCACGGTGATGACCGCGCTGGGCAACCTCGGCACCGACCTGGAGACCCGCACCGAGGCGACGGCGGCCGAGGGCGGTCCGCTCGCGCCCCGGCTGCATGTGCTGGCACTCGAGATGCGCGGACCGGCCATCGGCCAGTGGACGGCGGGGCTGCCCGACGACGCGTTCGAGCACGACGGCCAGCTCACCAAGCGCGACCTCCGCGCCTCCGCCCTGGCCCGGCTGGCGCCGTACCCGGGCGCCCTGCTCTGGGATGTCGGCGCAGGTGCGGGATCCGTCGCGATCGAGTGGTTGCGCAGCCATCCGCTGACCACGGCGGTCGCGGTCGAGGCCGACGCCACTCGAGCTCGACGCATCGACCGCAACGCCGCAGCGCTCGGCGTACCCCGCCTCGAGGTCGTCACCGGACCGGCACCCGACGCGCTCAGCGGGCTGCCCGACCCCGACGCGATCTTCGTCGGCGGTGGCGCGACGGCACCGGGGCTGCTCGACCTTTGCCGCACCCGGCTGCGACCCGGCGGGCGGCTGGTCGCGCACGGAGTCACGATCGAGACCGAGCAGCTGCTGACCGCGGCGTACGCCGAGCATGCCGGCGAGCTGACCCGGCTCTCGGTCGAGCGGGCCGAGCCGCTGGCCGGGTTCACCGGCTGGACACCCGCGCGTGCGGTCGTGCAATGGGCGTGGCGCGCTCCCGAGGGCAGACGGTGACGGTCCACTTCGTCGGCGCGGGGCCGGGTGCGGCCGACCTGCTCACCCTGCGCGCGGTCTCGCTGCTGGCCACGGCCGACGTGGTGCTCTACCCGGGCACCTATCTCGACAGCGCGGTGCTCGGCCACTGCCGGACCGAGGCGGAGCTGGTCGACACCCAGGCGCTCGACCTCGACGCCATCGTGGCCCACCTCGTCGACGCCCACCGCACCGGCCGGGAGGTGGTCCGGCTGACCTCGGGCGACCCCTCGGTCTACTCCGCGCTCACCGAGCAGACCCGCCGACTCGACGCGGCCGACGTGCCGTGGGACGTGACCCCGGGCGTGCCGTCGTACGCCGCCGCAGCGGCGCGCGCGGGCCGCGAGCTCACGGTCCCCTACGGCGCCCAGGCGGTCGTCCTCACCCGGCCCGGACGCGACGCGACCCCGGTGCCCGACACCGCGAGCCTGGCGACGTTCGCGCGCACCGGAGCGACCCTCGCGCTGCACCTCGGCGTGACCCGGATCCGTGAGTTGATGGCGGAAGTCGAGCCGCACTACGGCAGGGACTGTCCGGTGGTCGTGGCCTTCCGCGTCAGCCAGCCCGAGGAGCGGATGCTCCACGGCACGGTCGGCGACATCGCCGACACAGTCGAGGCGGCGGGGTTGCGCCAGGCGGCGGTGATCCTGGTCGGCCGGGCCCTCACGCGGGAGGGCGGGGAGTCACACCTCTATTCGTCCACACGTCGCCGTGACGGGTGAGCGAGGTCTGCGACGAGCCCACGATCAGCAGGGTCCGCATGTCCACGCCGTTCACCTCCAAGGCACCGAGGGTGGTCACGGTGAGGGACTCCTCGACCCGGCCTACGTCCCGGCCGACGACGACCACCCGGTCGGCGGGCAGCAGTGCGAGCAGCAGCTTCTGGGCCTCGACCACCTGGTCTCGGCGCGACCGGGACGCCGGGTTGTAGATCGCGATCACCAGGTCGCCCTCGGCGCAGGCCCGGAGCCGAGCCTCGACGACCGACCACGGCTTGAGCCGGTCGGACAGGCTCAGCACCGCGAAGTCGCCGCCGATCGGCGCCCCCGCCCGGGCCGCCACCGCCTGGACGGCGCTGACCCCGGGCAGCACCCGCACCGCCACCTCGGGGAACTCGTCGCTGACCTCGTGCACGGCGGCCGCCATCCCGAACACACCGGCGTCGCCGCCCGAGACGACCGCGACCCGCTCACCGCGGGCGGCTAGCGAGAAGGCGAGTCGGGCCCGGTCCAGCTCGACGCTGTTGCCCGAGGCGTGTCGGGTGAGGCCGGCGCGTTGAGGCACCCGGGCGACGTACGGCGCGTAGCCGACGACGTGGTCGACCTCGGCCAGCGCCTCGGCGGCCTCCCGCGTGAGCCACCGGTCCGGGCCGGGACCGAGCCCCACCACCAGCAGCTCGGCCGGTCCCTCGGGCCGCGCCACGCTCTCGACCGCAGGAGTGGCCCGCACCGTGTCGCCCGGGACCACGACGAGTGAGAAGTACGGCACCGACTCCGGGTCCACGTCGGCCACCGGGAGCCGCCGCTCGTCGGCCATCGAGGCGCGCTCGACGTAGATCGCGCCCTCGAGCCGACCAGCCGCCTCGAGCGCGCGGCGTACGGCGGGGAAGGTGCGGCCCAGCTTCATGATCACCGCGCCCTGGCTGTCGGCGAGCCGGCGCGCGAGCTCGGGCTCGGGCAGGGTCCCCGGGAGCACAGTGAGGACGTCGGTCCCCCGGACCAGCGGCGTGTGCGCGGCCGCGGTCGCCGCGGCGTACGCCGGCACTCCCGGCACGACCTCGGTCTCGAACCGCTCCGCCAGCCGGTCGTGCATCACCATCGGTGAGCCGTAGAACAGCGGGTCGCCCTCGGCGAGCAGCACCACGTGCCGACCGGCTTCGAGGTGGGCACCCAGCCGGTCGGCGCACTCGGCGTAGAAGTCGGCCATCGCGCCGTCGTATCCCCCGGGATGGTCGGTCCCACCGGTCGTGACGGGGTAGCGGAGCTCCTCCTCGACCGTGCCCGGCCGGACCAGGTCGCCCGCGATCCGGCGGGCGTGCGAGCGCTTGCGCACGCCCGCGTGGAAGGCCACGACGTCGGCCGCGCCGATCAACCGCGCTGCCTTGAGGGTGACCAACTCCGGGTCGCCCGGACCCACACCCACGATCGAGAGCCGGCCGGCCATCACTCCTCCTCCGAGGCGAGCGCGTTGACCGCGGAGGAGGTGATGGCGCTGCCACCCCGCCGACCGCGCACCGTGACGAACGGGACGTCGATCCCGTGGTCGGCCGCGATCGACGCCAGCGCATCCTTGGACTCCGCGGCACCGATGAAGCCGACCGGACAGCCGACGATCGCCGCCGGTCGCGGGGCTCCGGCGATCAACAGCTCCAGCAGGTGGAACAACGCGGTCGGCGCGTTGCCGATCGCGACGACCGCCCCGTCGAGGTGCGGCTCCCACAGCGATACGGCGGCGGCAGTGCGCGTCGTACCCCACTGCGCGGCCAACGCCGGCACCTGCTCGTCGCCGAGGAAGCAGCGCACCGGGTTGTCTGCCGGGAGCCGGCCCGCCGTGATCCCGACCGCGACCATCCGCGCATCGCACAGGATCGGAGCTCCGCCCGCGAGGGCGGCGCGGGCGCTCGCCACGAGCCGGGGGTGGACGACGAGGTCGTCGACGAGGTCGACCTGGCCGCTTCCGTGCACCATCCGGACGGCGAGCTGCTCGGCGTCGGGTGGTACGGCGGACAGCCGGGTCTCGCGGCGGATGGTGGCGAACGAGTCGCGGTAGATCGCGGCGCCGTCGGTCACGTAGTCGTAGCGACGCGGCGGTGGCGTCGGCCCTGGAATCGACCCGGTCATCGCACGATCCGATCCGGGACCAGCAGTCCTCGCCAGGGCGTCACGACGACCACGTGGTTCGCGGCCGCGGCGCTCTGGGTGACGGCGCGCTCGGCGAGTGCCCGGTCGACAGCGCCGTCGTCCGCGATCAGATGGAGGCCCCCAGCGACCGGCCCCTCCGGCAGCGGCGATTCCACAGGCGGGGTGCAGGCGTAGCGATCGCAGGGCGGCTCGAGTCGGACGGCGAGCTCATCGACGTGCCAGGCCGCTCCGGGCCCGTCGCCGCGCGCGTCGAGGAAGCGGTGCGCGAGGTGCACCAGAGCGCGCGGCACTCGCGCCAGCGGTAGCACCGCGCCCCACGCGTCCGAGCCGATGCGCAGCTGGCCCGAGGCACCGTTGATCGCGACCACCCCGAGATCGAGGGCCCGGTCGAGCAGATCACCCCGATCGTCGAGCACGAACAGGAACCGACCGGGCAGTTCGGCCAGCCGTGGATCGGCGCACAGGAGACGGTCGAGCTGCGCAGCCACCGGCGCCAGGTTGGCGCGCCCGCCGGCGATGCCGGTCTGGGGCGAGGCCATGATGTTGCGCACCAGTTCGTGGGACCTGGAGGGCAGCAGTCCGGTCGCCTCGACGGCGGCCACGACCTCGTCGGGGACCCGCCCGTCGTCCAGCGGTAGTGCCCGCAGCTGCAGGTTGGCCCGCGAGGTGATGTGGACCCGGCCATCGCCGTACCGCTCGGCCACGGCGACCAGGTCGAGCAGGGCTTGTGTGGACATCCGCCCGCCGACCGGACGCAGCCGGATCAGCGCACCGTCGTCGGCCGGCCAAGGGCGGAACACTCCCGGACAGAGGTCGGCGCGATCCCGCGTTGTCGTCATCGGATGACTCCGTTGTCGGGGGCTGCTGCGCGTCGCCCGGAGCCTCCTCGCGGCACCGCGCCGCCAGGGCCAGCAGGTCTTCGGACTCGGGATCG
>DOWL01000123.1:21648-27171 GCA_003519585.1 Nocardioides sp.
CACCGCTGCGCGTCAGTCCCGGATTCGCACCGGGTTCCCTGACCTCGGTCGAGGTCGCTGGCCCGCCGAGGCTACCAACTTCCCTCTGCGACACAATCCGCCCGTGTCCACGTCCGGTCGGTGCTACCTGGTCCGGCACGGACAGTCGGAATGGAACGTCCTCGAACTCACGCAAGGCCAGACCATGGCTCCCCCGCTCACCGAGCTCGGTCGCGAGCAGGCCCGTACGGCGGCCGAGCTGATCCGCGCCGACCTCGAGCCGGGTGCGCGGGTCGCGATCGTGCGGACCAGCGATCTGGTCCGGGCCCGCGAGACGGCCGAACTCCTCCTCGACCTCCTGGGCGGCGAACTGATCCTCGACGTACGCCTACGCGAACAGCACCTCGGCGACCTCGAAGGGCGCTCGTACGCCGAGACCTGGGCCGCCGCCGAGGCGCACGACTGGTCCGACCCACACCTGCCGGTCGCGGGCGGCGAGTCACCCCACGAGCTGCGCACCCGGATCGCCGCCGCGGTCGATGAGGTCGACGCCGATGCTGTGACCGTGCTGGTCAGCCACGGCGACGCGATCCGCGCCGCCGTTGCACACCTGGCCGGCGTCCCGATCGAGGAAGCGCCCTGGGTCGACGTCCCGAACGGCGCGGTAGCCAGGCTCGGCGAAGGCGGAGTCGTGTGGCTCAGCCGTACGGCGGCGGGAACCGCCCCAGACGCACGCCGAGTCGGCGCTACTGCACGTCAGTAGCGCCGACTCGGCGTTGTGGGAGCCATTGCCTGGCGTTAGCTGAGTGCTTGCGCGGGCTTAGCCGGGTGGGCGAGACCGTCCTCGGGTCAGAGACAACGAGACCCGGAGGACAAGATGAAGAAGGCACTGCTGGCCGTGCTCGCGGTGGTCGTGGCCACGGCTCTCGGGCTGGGCGCCTGGACGGCGTTCGCCGCCGATGACGACGAGCGCACTGCGCGCGGCACCTGCGAGAGCCGGTCGACCGAGCTGTCGGTCGAGCGGGACGACGGCGGCCTGGAGGTGTCGTTCGAGCTCCAGTCGACCGCGCCCGGCGAGACCTGGGACGTGCTGCTGGAGCAGGGCGGCACGACGCTGCTCGAGGGCCAGCGCCAGACCGACGAGGACGCCGAGCTGGACGTCGATGCCCCGGCCGACGCCGACGGCAGCGACGAGTTCACCGCGACGGCCACCCCGGCCGACGGCGGCGAACCCTGCATCGCCACCGTCACCCGCTGATCACGTACGAACAACATCAAGCATCAAGGAGATCCAGATGAACCGCACCGTTGCCATGACCACCGCCGCCGCCCTGATCGCGGCACCGCTCGCCGCCGTTGCGACCGTCGCCACGGCATCCCCCGCCAGTGCCGATGTCACCAAGCGGGGCGCCTGCGGCCCGGGAACGTACGAGTTCCAGGTGGACCGCGAAGACCGCGAGGACGGCGGTGGCTTCGAGGTCAGCGCCGACCTCGACCGAGTGACGCCCGGCTCGCGCTGGACCGTCGTCCTCAAGCACGACGGGAAGCGGATCGCCAAGGTCACCAGGACCGCCGACCGCGAGGGCGACATCGACGTGGACGTCGACCGGCCGAACACCCGGGGCCCGGATCAGTTCAGGTTCAAGGCGTTCCCCGCGGGTGGCGGGCCGAAGTGCGCCGCCACCATCACGGTTCGCTAGGCGTCGAAAGCTAGGGAGCGCCGAGCTCGACGACGACCCGCGCCCCGTCGTACGGCTCCAGCGACGAAGTGCCCAGCGACAGGCCGCCACCGGACTCGGTGGCGGTCTTGTCGACGATGGCGAGCCCGAGGCCGGTGGAGCCGGCACCCGACGTGCCGCGGCGGACCACGTCGAGGCCTTCGGGGAAGCCGGGGCCACCGTCCTCGACGACCAGGACCAGCCCGCCTCCGGCCCGCGACCCGAGCGAGACCGCGACGGGGCTCCCCTCGGGCGCGTGGGTGAAGACGTTGTCGAGCAGCACGTCGACCAGCGCGACCAGGTCCTCCTCCGAGGCCCGCACCGGGACCGGTCCCGCGATACCGCGGAACGAGAACGGCCGCGCCTGGTCCTGAGCCAGTGGCTCCCAGAACGCCACCCGCTCCGACAGCACCGCTACCCCGTCCGTGGAGGGGACCACTCCCTCCCGCTCGGAGCGGCGGGCCTCGCGCACGACGTGGTCGACCATCGCCTCGAGCTCGTCGAGGTCGGCGGCCAGTCGCTCGCGGTCGCCATCGTCCGGCAGCGCCTCCACCCGGAGCCGCAGCGTCGTGATCGGCGTACGCAGCCGGTGGGAGAGGTCCGCGACGCCGGCGCGCTCTCGTTCGAGCAGCACCTGGATGCGGCTGACCAGCCGGTTGAGCGCGGACGTCAGCTCGCGGACCTCCGGTGGGCCGGTCGGAGCGACCGGCTCGGGCCGGTTCCGTCCCCCGAGCGCACCGGCGTACGCCGCAAGTGCGCGGATCGGCTGCACGAACGAGCGGCCGAGCCGGTCGGCCAGGGCCAGCGCGACGGCGAGCAGCGCCAGCCCGAGCAGCAGCAGGACCAGCCAGCTGCGCAGGATCCCGGACTCCGTCCAGCCCGGTTCGTGCACGACCACCCGGATCACCGGCGTGTCCTCGGGGCGCGCGGAGCTGCCACCGAGGGACACGGGCACCAGGAACTCCGCGCCGTCGTCCGCGTCGTCGAGCCGCGCGCGACCGGTCGTCCGCGCGTCGACCACGCGGTAGTCCTCGCCCGGGTGGGGGCCGAGGTCGGTCGAGAGGTCGAGGCCCGGGTAGAGCACCGTCGTATCGATGCCGGAGCCGTCGTTGATCCGGCTCAGATAGTGCTCCACGGCACCCCGGTCGCCGCCCGCTCCGGACACCACCGTCTCGGTCGCCTGCACCTCGAGGGCGGCCCGCGAGATCCGGTCCTCCAGGGCATACCCGCGCAGCAGCAGGGCCATCGGCACCAGCATGGCGAGCAGCACCATCGACACCGCCGCGGCAACCGTGGTGATCAGACTCCTGCGCAAGGGCTAACCCTCCGGCGCGGAGAGGCGCACCCCGACACCCCGCACCGTGTGCAGGTAGCGGGGCTCGGCCGCGGTCTCGCCGAGCTTGCGACGCAGCCACGAGAGGTGCACGTCGACGGTCTTGTCCGAACCACCCCAGGCTTGCTGCCAGACCTCGGTGAGCAGCTCCTTCTTGGTCACGACCTCACCGGGACGCTCGGCGAGGTGGCGCAGCAGGTCGAACTCGCGTGGACTCAGCTCGACGGGCTCGCCGTCGAGAGTCGTACGACGCGCGGCGACGTCGAGCTCGAGCCCACCGACCGTCAGGCTCTGCTTCGGCGACCGGCCTCCCGCCGTACGCCGCAGCACCGCCCGCACCCGGGCCTCGAGCTGCGCGGTCGTGTAGGGCTTGACGACGTAGTCGTCGGCCCCGGCGTCCAGACAGCCCACGAGCGACGGGTCGTCGTCCCGGGCGCTGGCCACGATCACCGGCACCTCGCTCACCGCGCGCAGCATCGAGAGCACCTGAGTGCCGTCCACATCCGGCAGGCCCAGGTCAAGGATCACCAGGTCCGGTCGCGTCTCCACCGCGCGCTGCAGCCCCTGCATGCCGGTGACCGCGGAGTCGACGGCGTACCCCAGCTGATCGAGAGAGCGCATCAACAGCGGCCGGATCCGGTCGTCGTCCTCGATGATCAGCACCTGCACCACGCCGCGAACCTAGCCGGAGCCACCTCAGCGGACCTTCGATCGGCGCGGACCTTATCCCTGCCTTAGCCCTCCCATAGCGCTCCGGCCGGGATGGGCGCGCCACGATGGTCGGGTGCCTCTCTCGACCACCGCGCGCCGCAGCGTCGCCTGGACCCTCGGCTGGCTGCTCGCGGCCGCCGCATCGGTCGCCGTCGGCGTCGTGGTCGTGACTCAGCTGGGCGCGAGCAACCGCGACCGCGGACCGATCGGCGACAACGAGTTGATCCGTCAGGCCGAGCTCACCGAGGGCTCGGCCACGCCCGACCCGGACGCCCAGGTGGTCCGCCGCTCCATCGACGAGGAGTTCGGCTCGTTCGTGGTGGAGTGCCGCGGGGTCTACGCCTACGGCATCGAGGCCCTTCCCGACGAGGCCGCCGGGTGGCGGACCGTCAGCTTCGAGCGCGGTCCCGACGACGACGTGGACGCGGTCTTCGCGCAGTCCCGGCGCTCGATCGACATCGAGGTGTTCTGCAACCGCGGCGAGCCCACCGTCGCCGAACTGGAGCGCAACGAGCTCCCCGAGGACTAGGGCGTGTCCCGTAGATCGTGGTGGATGCCGGCGTCGTCCAGGCGCGCGGTGGCAAGGCGCTGGCCCGCGCGCAGACTGGGTGTCTTCGAAGCGTCGGCAACGCCGCCAGCGCGTGATCTGGGCGGCGTCCGGCGCCGCCAGGATTTACGGGACACGCCCTAGTGCTTTCCCCGACCGAACATCCGGCCCAGCCGGTCGGCCATCGACCTCGGCGGCTTGATCTGGACCAGGTTGGAGCCCTCGGGCAGGGGCAACTGCGCCGCCTGGTCGGCGGTCAGCGTGGTGCGCACGTGGGTGGTGAAGATCGAGCCGATCTGGTCGGCATCGACGAACCGGGCACCTTCCGCGGTCTCCACGACGATCCCGTCGAACACCGAGACCAGCTCGTCGACCAGCACGGCCTGGACAGTGGCGAACGGCTGGCCCTCGCTCGTGTGCACAGGAGTGCCCGGCTGGAGGGCGGTGTAGGCGATCGGGTCGCCGGCGGCGTCGGCCATGCAGGAACGATACGTCCGACCACATCGGGGCCACGGGATGTCACGATGCTCCGCGTGACCCAGTCCGGAGCCGCGGAGCGCCGTACCGCCGGCCGCCCCGAGGCCACCTCGCACGCCGGGATCGAGCAGGCCGCCTTCCGGCTCTTCGTCGAGCGTGGCTTCGACGAGACCACCCTCGACGCGATCGCCGACGAGGTCGGCGTCAGCCGGCGCACCCTGTTCCGCTACTACGCCTCCAAGAACGACATCCCGTGGGGCCAGTTCGACCAGACCCTCGACCACTTCCGGGTGCTGCTCGACGCGCAGCCAGAGGAGCTGCCCCTGTGGGAAGCCGTCCACCGCGCGGTGCGCGCGTTCAACGAGTTCCCCACCGACGCGGAGCCACCGCACGTCGAACGGATGCGGCTGATCCTGCACACGCCCGCACTGCAGTCGCACTCGGTCCTGCGCTACGCCGATTGGCGCCGCGTGATCGAGGAGTACGTCGCCCGCCGCCTCGACCTGGCCGCCGACGATCCCCTGCCCCGCCTGGTCGGGCACGTCAGCCTCGCGCTCGCCCACGCGGCGTACGGCGTCTGGCTGGACGACCCGAGTGCTTCCCTCCCCGACCTCGTGAGCGAGCAGATGTCGATGCTGCGGCAGTTCGTCGAGGTCTGAGCGCGCGCTCCGCAAGCGGGCTGCCTCCGCAAGCGGGGAGGGAGCGCAGCGACCCGGTCTTTCGCGGGCGAAGCCCGCGCGCCCGGCGATCGGCCCCGA
>DOWL01000123.1:27262-32487 GCA_003519585.1 Nocardioides sp.
TCGCCGGCGGGCGGCGGCGCGGGGGGCGTGGGGGGGGCGCGCGAGGGGGGGCACGCAGCGCGCCGGCGCGGGGGGGGCGGGGGGGCGGGGGCGGGGGGGGGCGGGGGCCGAAACTCGCCGGGGTAAATGGTCAGCTGAGGAGG
Organism: Nocardioides sp.; assembly: GCA_003519585.1. Lineage (GTDB taxonomy): Bacteria > Actinomycetota > Actinomycetes > Propionibacteriales > Nocardioidaceae > Nocardioides. The sequence goes on from DOWL01000123.1 coordinate 27,406, forward strand.
CCGAGACCGGCACGCACCGACCGGTGGCGTACGGCGCGCGCGAGCGTGGTCTCGCCGCGGGTGATCCGGCAGAACGCGCGCCAGCCGACCGGGGTCGAGGCGATCAGCTCATGGAAGGCGCGGGGCCGCGCCTCGAACGCCCGCAGGCACCGCTCCCCGGCCGCCATCTCGGGGAGCAGTTCGGCCGCGAGCGCGGCCCGGTAGCGCTCCACTGCCCCCGACGCCCCGGCCGCGGCGACCGCACCCGCGAGCGCACCGGAGCGGGTCGCGAACGAGATCCCCTCGCGGGTCCACGGCTCCATCAGCCCGGCGGCGTCACCCGCCAGCAGCACCCGCCCGCGGCCCAGCGGCGAGTCCGTCGTCCGGCATCGGGTGAGGTGCCCGGAGTCGTGCACGACCCGCAGGCCGCCCAGCCCGCTCCGAGCCACGAAGTCGCGCAGGTATCGCTTGGTCGCGGCGCCCGCCCCACGGGCCGCGATCACGCCGACCGTGAGGGTGTCGCCCTTGGGGAAGACCCAGGCGTACGAGCCCGGGATCGGTCCCCAGTCCAGCTGAACCCGGTCTTCCCACTCCCCCGCCAGCGCGCTGGCCTCGAGTTCCAGTTCGAGACCGAGGTCGACCCGTGCCAGCCGGACACCGACCTCCCGGGCCAGCCGGCTCGACGTACCGTCGGCCGCGATCACCACCTGCGCGCGCAGCGGGCCGGCCGAGGTCTCCACCACGTCGTCGGCGACCGACAGCACCTGGCACGGCACCCGCACCTCGGCGCCGACCGCTGCGGCCCGGTCGAGCAGCCACCCGTCGAGCTCGGCCCGGGTGACCATCTGCAGGCAGGGCCGGTCGAGGGTGCGGGTACGGCGCCGCCCGCCGGCCAGCGACAGCGAGACCCGGGTGATCGCGGCCCGCACCGGCGGGTCCGGCGGCAAGGCCGCGAGCGACGGCCCGATCAGGCCGCCGCCACAGGTCTTGTAGCGAGGGAACGCCGCTCGATCGAGCACCACGACGCGCGCCCCGGCCTCGGCGGCCGCTCGAGCCGCCGAGGACCCGGCCGGTCCCGCGCCGACCACCGCGACGTCGTACTCCTCCACGGTGGCCGACGCTAGTCGTCCAGCTCAGACCGCCGACATCACCGGCACCGTCGTGGCGCCCTTGGCGGTCGTCAGCCAGACCTTCGCGCCCTCGGCCACGCCGAGGTTGCGGGCCAGCGTGCGGGTCATCGTGACCAGGACGTCGCCGCTGCCCTCGGTCGCCACCGTGACCCGGACCTCGAAGCCGACGCGCAGGATCCGGGTGACCGTGCCGGCCGTCGAGCCGAGCACGCCGGGCTGCATCGAGACCTCGATGTCGTGCGGTCGGACGGTCTGACCCGCCAGGTCGGTGGTCTCGCCGAGGAACCGCATCACGAAGTCGTTGGCGGGCTTGTCGTAGAGCACGTCGGGGCTGCCGATCTGCTCGACCCGACCGTCGTTGATGACCACGATCTCGTCGGCGACCTCGAGGGCCTCCTCCTGGTCGTGGGTCACGAAGATCGTGGTCGTGTGCACCTCGTCGTGCAGCCGCCGCAACCAGTCGCGGAGCTCCTTGCGGACCTTCGCGTCGAGCGCCCCGAACGGCTCGTCGAGCAGCAGCACGGTCGGCTCGACGGCGAGCGCCCGAGCCAGCGCCATCCGCTGCCGCTGGCCACCTGAGAGCTGCGAGGGCATCCGGTCACGGAACTGCGAGAGGTGCACCAGGTCCAGCAACTCCTCGACCCGCCGCTGGATGTCCGCCTTGGGCTTCTTGCGGATCTCCAGGCCGAAGGCGACGTTCTTGGCCACCGACATGTGCTTGAAGACCGCGTAGTGCTGGAACACGAAGCCCACGTTGCGCTTGCGCGCGGGCAGGTTCGTGGCCTCGCGGCCCTCGATGGTCACGGTGCCCGTGTCGGCCTGGTCGAGACCGGCGATGATCCGCAGCAGCGTGGACTTGCCGCCACCGGAGGGACCGAGGAGGGCGGTGAGCTGCCCGGTGGGCAGCGAGACGGTCACGTCATCGAGGGCGACGAAGTCGCCGAACCTCTTGGTGACGCCTGAGACGTCGATGCTCATATCTTCTCCTGGATGGCTGCCGTGGCCGTGGCCCGGGCCGGCTTGTGGTCCTTGGGGCGCAGCAGCGCCACGATGATCAGGCTGACGACGGCGAAGGCGACGAGGATGAACGCCACCGCGTAGGCCGTCTGCTGCTCGAAGTTCTGGTACTTCTGCTGCACCAGTACGGGCGCGGTGGTCGTCTCGCCGCTGACGTTGCCGGCGACCACCTTGACCGCTCCGAACTCGCCGAGCGAGCGGGCGAAGGTGAGCACGACGCCGTAGACGATCGCCCACTTGATGCCCGGCAGGGTGACCCGCCAGAACGTCTGCCAGCCGTTGGCTCCCAGGCTGTTGGCCGCCTGCTCCTGCTCGTCGCCCATGTCCTCGAGGACGGGGACGACCTCGCGGATGATGAGCGGCAGGGCCACGAACGTGGTGGCCATGACCATGCCGGGGAACGAGAAGACGATCTGGATGCCGTTGTCCTCCAGCGTCGGCCCGAACCAGCCGTAGCGGCCGTTGTAGACGAGGATCAGCGCCAGGCCGACCACGATCGGCGAGACCGCCAGCGGCAGGTCGATCAGCGCCGAGAGCGCCCGCTTGCCCGGGAACTCGTAGCGCACCAGCAGCAGCGACATCCCCACACCGAAGAGCAGGTTGATCAACGTCGCGACGACGGCGATCTTCACGCTGAGCTGCAGCGCATGGGTGACGCCCGGGTCGGAGAGCACGTCGAGGAAGGCGCTGACGCCCCCCTCGAACGCCCGCCGGACGACGTACAGGCTGGGCCAGGCGATGAGCATGAAGAGGTAGCCGACCACCACGATGCGGAGCAGCCACTTGAGGGCCGGGCTGCCGGCCCCGACGACGTTCGACTGAGTGCTAGCCACGGCGCGCCAACCTCCTCTGGATCACGTCGAAGACGATGATCGCCACCAGCGCCACGAGCAGCAGGATGGTGGCGACCGCGGCCGCCGACTGCTGGTTGCCACCCTCGATCGCGCTGTAGACCCGGACCGAGGCGACCTCGGTGCGGTTGGGCAGGTTGCCACTCAGGAGCACCAGCGAGCCGTACTCACTGATCGCCCGGGCGAACGAGAGCGTCGCACCGGCGAAGATCGCCGGGGTCAGCGTGGGCAGGATGACCCGGCGGAACGTCGTCGCACGCGAGGCTCCCAGAGATGCCGCGGCGTCCTCGACGTCGGTCTCCATCTCCTCCAGCACCGGCTGGACCGTGCGTACGACGAACGGGACGGTGACGAAGGCCAGGGCCAGGAACACCGCCTTGCGGGTGTTGTTCACCTCGATGCCCAGCGGGCTCTCCGGTCCGTAGAGGGAGAGCAGCACCAGGCCGGCCACGATGGTGGGCATCGCGAACGGGATGTCGATCACGAGGTCGAGCAGGGCCTTGCCCGGGAACCGGTCCCGGACGAGCACCCAGGCGATGATCGTGCCCATCACGATGTTGAGGGCCGTGACACCGATGGAGCTGAACACCGTCAGCTTGAGGGCGTTGAGTGTCTGTTCGTTGGTCAGCGCGTCCTTGAAGACGCCCCACCCGTCCTCACCGGCGGTCGCGATGACCGCGGCGAGCGGGATCAGCACCAGGAGGCTGAACCACACCATCAAGACACCCAGACCCAGCGCAGGTCCCTTGGTCAGGGAGTGCCGCGAGGCCGGCCGGCGCACGCGCGCCGGCCGGCCCCCCGCGACACTGGCTGTCGCAGTAGCCATCCGGTCCTACTGCCCGGCCTCAGCCTGGATCTTGGTGAGGATGCCGTCGTTCTCGTCGAAGTACTTCGTGTTGGCGTCGGCCCAACCGTCGAAGTTGTCGTCGATCGTGAGCAGCGTGCCCGGCGCCGGGTAAGGGTCGCTCGGGTCGTTGGCGCCGTCGACCTCGAGGTCACCGACGTCCACCAGCGGGCGGTAGCCGGTCTCGGCGTACAGCTTCTGGCCCTCCTCGCTCTTCTGGAAGGCCATGAAGTCCTCGGCGGCGTCCGCGTGACCATCGACGAGCGCACACGGGTTCTCGATGAGCAGCGTCTCGTCGGGGATCACGTAGTCGAAGTCCTGGCCGCTCTGGCGGGCGAGGATCGCCTCGTTCTCGTAGGACAGGAGCACGTCGCCGGTGCCGCTGGTGAACGCCGTGGTGGCGTCGCGGCCGCTGTCCGGCAGTGCAGCGACGTTGCCGAAGAACTCCTTCATGTACTCCTCGGCCGCCTCGTCGCTGCCGTCGGCGTCCTTGGCGGCGCCGTACGCGGCGAGCAGGTTCCACTTGGCCGAGCCCGAGGAGGCCGGGTTGGGGGTCACGATGCCTACTCCGGGCTGGACCAGGTCGTCCCAGCTGTCGATGCCCTTGGGGTTGCCCTTCGCGACCACGAAGACCACGACCGAGCTCGTGCAGTTGCCGTTGGTGTCGTTGTCCTTCCAGTCCTCGGCTACGAGACCCTCATCGACCAGGCGGGTCACGTCCGGCTCCAGGGACAGGTGGACCTCGTCGGCCTTGGCACCCGCCACGACCGCGCGGGACTGGTCGCCGGAGGCGCCATACGACTGCTTGAACTCCACGTCCTTGCCGGCGTCGGTGTCCTGGAAGGCGGCGATCACACCCTTGTTCGCCTGCTCGAGCACCGAGTAACCCACCAGGTTGAGGGTCGTTCCGTCGCCACCAGAGGCGTCGGAGTCGCCACCACACCCGGTCAAGGCCAGCACCCCGGCGACGCTGAGCGTCGCCGCAACCTTGATCGTGTTCTTCATCGAAAGTCCTTCGCTCACCGCCGTGCCCGAACACAGCGTTCTTGTGTTAACTCGTGCAGATTACTCTACTTAGGCGAGTCTATCCGATTCGTCGGTTCGTGTCGTGAATCACCTTTCTTGGGTACGAGACGACGCGGACCCGCGCCCCGACCGCCATTAGGCTGGTGAGGAGGGTGTGGTGGGAGCCACACCGGTCCACCGAGGGAGGGGCCAGAGTGCCCAAGCAGGTCAAGCAGGTTGACCGGGTGATCATCCG
>DOWL01000244.1:0-429 GCA_003519585.1 Nocardioides sp.
GGGCAGGAGCTCGACCTGGAAGCGGTCAAGTCGGCCAGCGCCAACTCCATCCGGGCGGTGCATCAGTTCATCGACCCCGACCTCAAGCGGGTGCAGGCGACCTGGGCCGACGTGCCGGTGCCGGCCCGGCTTCAGGAGCTTGCCGAGTCGACGTGGGAAGGGCTCGCCAAGCTGGCCGAGCCGGGTGGTGACACGCCCGACGTACACGCCCTCCTCGACGAGGTGCGCGCGGCGTACGTCGAGTTCTACGACGAGGCCGAAGCGGTCGCCCAGTCGAGCGTGGTCGCGGCCCGCCGGGAGGGTCGCCAGCAGGCGTCGGAGGAGCGGCAGCCGCCGCCGGCGACGTTCACTTCGAGGGCGCGCAACAAGATTCGCAGGACGCTGGGTCAGTAAGCGTGGCTGCCACGGAGGTCTCGACAGGCTCGACCA
>DOWL01000244.1:563-1842 GCA_003519585.1 Nocardioides sp.
GGTCTCGACAGGCTCGACCAGCGGAGAGCCGGACCCCGCCGACTTCCCGATCCGGTGGGCCTGGGAGGAAGGCCCGCTCACGCCTGGGCTCAGCTGTGTCTTCCGGGTCAAGAACGAGGCCCGCAACCTGCCGTGGGTGCTGCCACCGATGTTCGACGCCGTCGACCACGTCGTCCTGGTCGACAACGGCTCGGACGACGGGACGGCCGAGGTCGCGCAGCAGGTGGCCGAGCAGCATGGCGCCACCGACCGGTTCACCCTGCGGAGCTACCCGTTCCGAGTCGCGCGTGCGGGAGCCGAACACCTGCGGACCCCGCCTGACTCGGTGCACTCGCTCACCTACTTCTACAACTGGTCGTTCTCGCACGTGCGCACGTCGTACTCCATGAAGTGGGACGGCGACATGGTGCTCACCGCCGAGGGCGTCGAGCTGTTGCGCGACCTGTCCTGGCAGCTCGAGGACTCCGACGCGGTCGTCGCGATCCCGCGGCACCCGATGTCGGTCGAGAGCGAGTCGGTGGCGTGGCTCGATCTCGGCTACCGGTTCCTCGAGCCCTGGGTCTATCCGATGGGTCCGGAGTTCACCTTCGTCAAGGCCTTCGAGTGGGAGGTGCGCGAGTTCCCGCCGAGCAGCGAGCGGATCGTCGCCCCCGAAGGCATGTGCGTGGAGCTCAAGTGGCTCGACCAGGACGAGTTCGCGCACTGGAGCCACACCGAGTTCGATCCGGTCCGTACGCCGCGCAAGGCCCGTGAGCTGGAGGTCATGCGGGCGCTTCACGAGGGGCGCCCGGAGGATGTCGAGGGGCTGACCCGGATCGAGGCGCCGCCGGGCGTGCACGTCGTCGACTACGTCACCCGGCAGTGGATGCAGCTCGAGCCGAGACCCCTCACCCTGCGCCTCGAGCTGGCCGAGGCCGATCGGCCGGTTCGGCGCTGATGGGCCCCGGACCCGCACTCGACGCGTTCCTGCGCGAAGCGCCCGACTCCTTCCTGGGCATCGGCCCCGACGGGCGCGGCCGGTCCGGGCGGTTCGACCGGGTCGCGGTGGTGGTCCGCGACCGCGCCGAACTGCGCGCGCTGCGGGTCACCAGGGGCACCCGCACAGCGGCGTTGGGGGTGTGGCTCGACGAGGGTACGTCGGCGCTGTCGCTCACCCCGCGCCCCGAATGGCCCGCCCTGCAGCTGATCCGCTCGCGCGCGGTCGACGGGGGCTGGCTGACCGTGCTCCGCTTCGCGGCGCCGGTCCCCGTCCATCGCGTGGTCGCCGAGCTCGGCCGCC
>DOWL01000244.1:1963-2431 GCA_003519585.1 Nocardioides sp.
GCGTGGTCGCCGAGCTCGGCCGCCAAGCAGTGTGGCCGGACCATGCCGGGCAGCGTGGGGTGGTGCTCGAGGACGAGTCGACCGACAAGGTCGCAGCCGACCCGGTCGGACCCGGCGACATCACCGATCCCGACCCGGTGCTCGCCCTCGGNNCCGCTCGACGAGCGGATCCTCAACCCCGCGGGCTTCCGGCGCGAGGTCACCCTCCCGGTGCTCGAGCTTGCCGAGCTCGACTGGGGTCGCGGTCCCACCGAGGCGCTGGTCCGCGGGGTCCGGGGCGCCGCCGGGGTCCGCGCGGTGCTGCCCCAGGCCGACCCGGTGCGTGCGGCGCGCCTCATCGCCGGCTTGGCGATGTCCGGCGTACCCCTCACCGTCGACGCTCCCGACGGCGTTGCCCCACGAGTCGCCGCCCACCTCGGCGCCGCGGTGACCGCGGCGATCACCGCGGCGGTCGACCTCGACGACGCG
>DOWL01000244.1:2502-3325 GCA_003519585.1 Nocardioides sp.
GGCGCGAGAGGAGCACAGCGTGGTGCTCCGCCGGGCCGCGCTCACGACGTACGCCAGTGGCGCCTGGCGCCGGCGGCTCGGTGCGCTGGCCGGGGTCCGCACCGCCGAACGGCCCTCGGTCTCGGTGGTGATGGCCACCCGCCGGCCCGACCTGCTCGAGCACGCCCTGGGTCAGGTGGCCCGGCAGCGCGGCGTCGACCGGCTCGAGCTGGTGTACGCACCGCACGGTTTCGAGGTCGACCCGGCTCGGCTCGCCGAGCTGGCAGGAAGTGCGACAGTGCAACAGATCGACCAGCCGGGCGATGTCCTCTTCGGTGACGTCCTGCACGCCGCGACGCGAGCCGCGTCCGGTGATGTCGTGGTGAAGATGGACGACGACGACTGGTACGCACCCGACTTCCTCGCCGACCTGCTGCTCGCTCGCGAATACAGCGGAGCCGAGCTGGTCGGGATGCCCGACGACGTCTACTACCTCGAACCCACCGACGAGACGGTACGTCTGGGCCAGCCGAGCGAGGTCTACCGCCAGTTCGTCGCGGGCGGGACGATCCTGGTCGATCGCGGCCTGCTGCGGGAGGTCGGCGGCTTCCGGTCCGTACGCCGCCACGTCGACGCCGAGCTGATCGCCGCCGTCCGCGCGGCCGGCGGCACGACGTACCGCACCCACGGCCTGGGCTATGTGCTCCGCCGGACCGACTCCGGCCACACCTGGCAGGCCGACCTCGACCAACTCCGCTCCCGCGCGGTCGAGACCCGACCCGGCTTCCGCCCCGGACGGCTGCTGGAGCTGTGACCTAGGCCCGAAGACCCACACAAACGTCAC
>DOWL01000244.1:3443-11981 GCA_003519585.1 Nocardioides sp.
AAACGTCACGGACTATCCCGGTGTAGGCGCCAGCGCGGCTCATGGCCCGGACGCGTCATGCCCGATCGGTGGGGTTCGCTCGAGCGCGAACGCGCGGGGGCGCTGTGAACGACCCGCTCCTGGAGCTCACAGACGTGCGCAAGTCGTACGGCGACCGGGTGGTGCTCGCCGACATCGACCTGACCGTCCAGCGGCACGACGTGGTCTGCCTGATCGGGTCGTCCGGGTCGGGCAAGTCCACCCTGCTCCGCTGCGTCAACCTGCTCGAGGAGATCGACGACGGCGTCATCCGCTTCGAGGGGGTGGAGATCTCCGACCCGCACGTCGACCCCCGCACGGTGCGCCGACGGATCGGGATGGTGTTCCGGGCCTACAACCTGTTCCCACACCTCACCGTCCTCGACAACTGCGTGCTGGCGCCGGTCCGCGTGCACGGCGTACGGCGGTCCGAGGCGGCCGAGCGGGCCCGCGAACTGTTGGCGCGGTTCGGCCTCTCCGAGCACGAGGGCAAGCACCCTGACCGGCTCTCGGGCGGCCAGCAGCAACGGGTGGCCCTGGTGCGGGCGCTGTGCACCGAGCCCGAACTGCTGCTCTTCGACGAGATCACAGCGGCCCTCGACCCCGAGTTGGTCGGCGACGTGCTCACCATCGTCCGGGACCTGGCCGAGGCCGGCACGACGATGGTGCTGGCCACCCACGAGATGAGCTTCGCCCGGGACGTGGCCACCACGGTCTGCTTCCTGGACGGTGGCCGGATCCTCGAACAGGGGCCGCCGTCAGAGCTGCTGGTCGCCCCGCGGGAGGAGCGGACCCGGCGGTTCCTGCATCGCGTGCTTCCGCCGCCCACGTAGTCAAAACTCGGCATGACCCGCCTCGGGTCGCCACGTACATTGCTGGCATGCCTCGCGTCGGCCTGCTTTCTGCTGCCCTGGCCCTGTCCGCCCTCCCCGTGCTCGTCGCCACACCCGCCACAGCGGCCCCTGGGACCTACTGCGTCAACATGACCTCTGGGTGCCCCGCCGGCGCCACCCCGGTGACCTCCATCCAGGCCGCGATCACCTTGATCAACGGCGACGTCGCGACGATCCTGGTCGGCCCAGGCGTCTACAAGGACGGCCCGTACGACCTCAAGCCGGGGACGACGCTCAAGGGGTCGGGCTCCGGCACCGGCTCGATGGCCACCCTGGTGACGCTGGATGCTCCACCGAGTCCGCAGTCGACGCCCTACATCAAGGCCAACAACGCCACGGTCGGCACGTTGCGGGTCCAGCTCGCCAGCGGGTCCTCGACCGGAAGCGTCGGTCTGTCGCTCACCGGTGGCGCCAGCGTGCGCAACGTGATCGCGGTGGGATCCGCCGGCGCCACGGGCGCGGTGGGAGTGGAGACCACCAGTTCGGTGCTCGACCAGGTCACCCTCTACTTCGGCCAGGCCGCAGACACCACGGCGGTCCTCGCCCACGGCGGCAACACGCTGGCCGACAGCACGTGGAACGGCGTGACCGCCTACCGCCAGAACGCCACCACCGGCACCGACAAGATCTCGCGCGTCGTGCTCCGGGGCACGGACACGGGGGCATCCGTCGAGGCCGGCCTGCTGAACATCGACAACTCGCTCGTCGACCTGGGCAGCAGCGGCACGGTCGGCATCACGGCCGTGCCGACCGCTCCGGCGACTGCGTCGACGGTCGAGGCCAGGCAGCTCACGGTCGTGGGTGGGGCTGCTCCCGTGGGTGGATCTGCCTCGTCGTGGGGCGTTCTCGCGAACGGCTCGAAGGCCACCGCGGGCACCCTGCGTACGGCGACGGTCACGCTCGCCAACTCCGTGGTCGTCGGTCCCGGTAAGGCCGTCGACACGCGGCCGGGCACCTACGGGCAGGCGAAGCTCACCGTCCTGAACACCGCCGTCGACGACGCCACGCTCGACGCCACGGTCACCAACGGCGGCAACAACCTCCTCAGTGTCAGCGATCCCGGCTTCATCGACGGCGCCGGGGGCAACTACGCCCTGCGCGTCGGCGCCACGGTGGTGGACAAGGGGGCCAGCAACTGGGGCACCGACTACGACATCACGGGCGGCTTCCGCCCGTTCGACGGTGACCGCAACGGCTCGTTCCTGCCCGACCTGGGCGCCTACGAACTCACCGACGTCACGCCGGCGAAGTCGTCGTTCACCTCCGGCCCGACCGGGCCGACCAAGAACCGCACGCCGGTCTTCCAGTTCAAGGTCAGCGAGCCCGGCGCCACCCAGCTGTGCCGGGTGGACAGCGGCACCTGGCTGAAGAACTGCACCAGCCCGGCGACGACGGCGCCGCTGGCCGACGGGCCGCACAGCTTCCAGATCTACTCCGTCGACAAGGTCGGCAACGTCGAGAGCCCGCCGGTGGTCCGCAACTTCGTCGTCGACACCGACACTCCCAACACGACGATCACCAAGAAGCCGCCGAAGAAGTTCACCAAGAAGCGGGTGAAGTTCAAGTTCACGACCAGCGAGCCGGGCGCCAAGCTGCAGTGCAACCTCGACCGGCGCGGGTGGAAGACCTGCCAGTCGACGTACCGCCTCAACGTCAAGTTCGGCAAGCACAAGATCCAGGTGCGCGCCGTAGACGAGGCCGGCAACATCGACCCGACCCCCGCCCAATACACCTACCGTCGGATCAAGCCCAGGCACCGCTGACACTCAGGTCAGCGCGGCCGCCATCCGCCGGACGATCTCGGTGAGTCGGTCGGGCGAGGTGGCGATGTTGAGCCGCACGTGGCCGGTGAGCCCCGGCCAGTAGCCGTGCCCGGGCGAGACCCGCACCCCGCCCCGGCGCAGCACCGTCGACGGGTCGTCGTGGCCGTAGGCGCGCAGGTCGACCCAGGCGAGGTACGTCGCCTCGAGGGGCCGCATCCGCGCGTCCGGCAACTGCTCGGCGAGCAGCTGCCGCAGCAGGCTGCGCTGCTGGTCGAGACGCTCGATGAGCGCGGCCAGCCAGGCGTCGCCCTGTTCGTAGGCGGCGATCGTGCCGACCACCCCGAGCGAGCCCCACGACTCGTTCTGCGCCATCGGGATGTCTCGGAGGACGTCGCGGGTGGCGTCGTCGCCGGTCACGATCTGCGCGCACTTGAGGCCCGGGATGTTGAACGCCTTGGATGCCGCCACTACCGCGACCGCGTGGTCGGCGGCGCCCTCGATCGAGAGGTACGGCACGTGCTCGGCGCCCGGCAACACCAGCGCCCCGTGGATCTCGTCGCTGATCACCCGGCCGCCGTGCCGGGTGACGACGTCGCGGATGCCCTCGAGCTCGGCGCGCGTGTGCACGTGGCCGGCCGGGTTGTGCGGTTGGGTGAGCAGCAGCGTGCGGGCACCCTTCGCGAAGAGTGCGTCCAGCGCGTCGAGGTCCACGACGTACGACGCGCCGTCGGGATCGACCGGCAGGTCCCACTGCTCGCGGTGGGTGATCTGGGCGAGCCCGTGCTGCGGGTCGTAGGCCGGTAGCGGCAGCACCATCGGCCCTGGATCGCTGAGCACGTCGAGGGCGGTGCGTACACCGAAGGTGACGTCGGCGGTGGGCAGCACCCGCTCGGGGTCGACCTGCTCGCCGTAGTGCCGCTCCGCGAACCGTGCGTACGCCGCCCCGAGGGCGCCTCCGGAGCGCAGGTAGAGCGGGTAGCTGACCTCGCCGCGCTCGACCGCTGCGATCACGGCCGCGGTGATCGGCTCGGCGACGGCGTAGTCCATCTCCGCCACCCAGGCGGGGATCACACCGGGCTCGGTGTCGCCCCACTTGTTGACCAGGGCGGCGCGGGCTTCGTCGTCGGTCAGGTCACGGATGAGAGCCACGGGGGTCAGGGTACGAGGCCGTGCTGATGGGCGAAGACCACGATCTGCACCCGGTCGCGCAGCGCCAGCTTGCGCAGGATCGCGCCGACGTGGGTCTTCACCGTCGACTCGCTGGCGAAGACGAGACCGGCGATCTCGGTGTTGGACAGACCGCGGGCCACGGCGTCGAAGACCGCACGCTCCCGCTCGGTCAGTGCGAGGTACGCCGCAGGTGGCGGCACCGCCTCGCGGAACTGCGCATCGAGCAGCGTCGAGAGGTCGGTCGGTGCGAGTACGGCGTTGCCCGAGTGCACGGTCCGGATCGCGTCGCGGAGCATCACCGGCGTCGTGTCCTTGAGCAGGAAGCCGCTGGCGCCGTACCTGATCGCCGTCGCCGCCCGGTCGTCGAGGTTGAACGTGGTCAGCACGATCACCCGCACCGGCCGGCTGCGCCGGGCGACCCGCTCGGGAGCGAAGAGCTGCCGGGTCGTCTCGACGCCGTCCATCTCCGGCATCCGGATGTCCATCAGCACGACGTCCGGCTCGAGCTCGTCGACCAGCCGGATCGCCTCCAGCCCGTCGCCGGCCGAGCCGACCACGTGCATGCCCTCCTGGGCGTCGACGATGACCTTCACGCCCTCCCGGAACAGGTCCTGGTCGTCGACCAGCACGACGCTAATGTCGGGCGCCTGACTCACGGCTGGCTCACCGGCCGCTCACCGGCACCCACGCGGTCGCGGTGAACGTCGGCTCGCCGTCCTCGTCGCGGCGGCGTACGTCGAGCCGGCCGCCGACCGCCTCGAGTCGACGTCTCATCCCGTCGAGTCCCTGGCCTGGCGGGACGGTGGCCGCCTGCAGGGGTTGGGTCTCGTCGTCGGCGTGGTCAGCGATGTTGCGCACCTCGATCCGTAGGTCCCGATCCCAGGACCCTTCGGGCCAGTGTCGCTCGACCTGGACCGGACGCCCACGCCGGCCGTGCTTGAGCGCGTTGGTCAGCATCTCCTGCACCACCCGGTGGGCGACCGTCTCGAGCTCGGGAGGGAGCGGCTGGGCGCGGCCCACCTCGGCCGCCTCGACCTCCGTGCCGCCCGCGCGTACGCCGTCGAGCAGCTCCTCGTAGGCGTCGGTGTCCGGCCCGGCGTCGGGCTCGCCGGAGAGCACCCGGCGGACGTCCTGCAGCGACGAGCGGGCCGACGTGGCGATGGTGGCGAGCGTGCGCTTGAGCGCGGCCGGATCGTCGTCGGGGAGGTACTGACCCGACTCCGCCTGGGCCAGGATCACTGCCAGCGAGTGGCCGACCACGTCGTGCACGTCGCGGGCCAAGGTGGCCTGTTCGTCATGGAGGCGAGCGATCTCGCGGGCCTGCTCGGTCGCCCGCTCGGCCTCTTCCGTGCGGACCTCCGAGCGCTGGGCCCGGGCGGTCGCCCGGAGGACCAGTCCGGCCAGCCACGGCACCGCGAGGATCAGCAGGCCCAGGACGATTCCGCCGACCACCATCGTGTCGCTGAACTCGTAGACGTTGTCCCGGATCTCGCGCGGCAACGCGAACGAGCGGAGCGTGCCGGGGTCGCGCTGGACGTAGTACAGCCCCAGGGCTCCCGCGGCCGGGATGGACAATCCGCTCAGGATGACGGTGACCGGTTGGCCCCAGCGCGCGCAGCCGAAGGCCACGACCGCCACCGAGACCTCGACCAACAGCATCGGCGTGCCCGCAAGCAGTTGAAGGACGCTCGTGCTCCACACCAGGGTCAACGCCCCCATGGGGGCGGGACGGCTCAGAGCACAGGCCACCGCGAACAGGACTGCGACCAGGAGGGCCGCCTGGCGCCCGTCGCCCGCGGGGATCTGAGTCCAGATCTCCAAGACTCCGATCAGCAACACCACCGTGCCGAGCAGTACGTCGGGGACGACGTCGCGCAGCCGTGCGGTCACACGACCATCCTCACGCACTCACGACCAGCGCGTCGCGCACCAGCAGGTCCAGCAGCGCGGCGTACGACGTGCCGGCGGCGGCGAACATCTTCGGCACCTGCGACTGCTCGGTGAAGCCGGGCATGGTGTTGACCTCGTTGAGGACCGGACCCGCGTCGGTGAGGAAGAAGTCCACGCGGGCCACGCCCGCGCAGCCGAGCGCGTCGTAGACCGCCACGGCGGCAGACTCCAGACCGGTGCGCTCGGCGTCGGAGAGCACGGCGGGGATCCGGAAGTCGGCGGTGCCGTCGTACTTCGCGCCGGTGTCGAAGATGCCGTCGACCACGATCTCGAGTGCCGGCGCGACGACCCGGGACCCGTCGGGCCGGCCGAGCACGGCGACGTCGACCTCGCGGCCGACGACGACCTCCTCGACCAGCACCCGGTCGTCCAGGGCGAACGCCGCCCCGAGGGCCTCGGGAAGCTGTTCAGCACAACGGACCAGGGTGACCCCGTGACTCGAACCGGCCGCGACCGGCTTGACCACGACTGGTCCGGTGAACTGGTACGTCGCCGCGGTGGTGCGGGTGAGCAGCTCGTCGGCGGCCACCGCGATGCCGAGGCCGCGCGCGACCAACTTGGTCGCCCACTTGTCCATCGCGAGCGCCCCGGCGCCGACCCCGGAGCCGACATACGGCACGCCGGCGAGCTCGCACAGTGCGGCGACGGTGCCGTCCTCACCGCGCGGCCCGTGCAGCACCGGGATGGCGACGTCGCATTCGGTCAACACGCCGATCGCGCCCGGCAGGCCGGCCGGGAGCCACGTCCCTGCGGGGTCGATGGTCAGCCGGACCACGTCGTACGCCGCGGGGTCGAGTGCGTCGGCGACCGAGGCCGCCGAGGCGAGGGAGACCTCGTGCTCGGAGCTCTGGCCGCCGCCGATCACCGCGACCCGAACCCTCGGGCAACGAGCGGTCAACGGACCCTCGCCCCCAGCCCGGTGACGATCTCGTGCTCGAGCGTGTCCGCCCAGGTCGCCCACTCGGCGGTCGTCGGCGCACCGTCGAGACCCGGTCCGAAGACGGTCACCAGGTCGCCCGGGTCGGCACCGTCCGCACCGAGGTCGACCACCGCCATGTCCATCGAGATCTGGCCGACCAGCGGACGGCGGCGTCCGCGGACCAGGACCTCCGCCCGGCCGGAGGCCGCACGCGGCAGCCCGTCGGCGTACCCGAGCGGGAGCAGTCCGAGCTGGGTCGCTGTGGGCGCGATCCAGGTGTGGCCGTAGCCGACCGGGGTGCCCGCGTGCACGCGCCGCACGCTGATCAGCGGCGCGGTGAGGGTGAGCGCGGGGTGCAGGGCGGTGGTGCCAGAGGGGTCGATGCCGACCAGGCCGGCGCCGACCCTGCTCATCGTGTGATGGCTGAGCGGGTCGGTGAGAGTCGCTGCGGTCGCCGCCAGGTGCCGGTGAGCCGGCCGCAGACCGACCCCGCGCGCCGTCTCGATCCCCCACGCGAAGCGCGCGCGACCCAGGGCGTTGGCGGGATCGTGCGGCACGTCGGCGCAGGCAAGGTGGCCCATCAGCCCGGTCACCCGCACGAGCCCCTGGCGCTCGGCCCGGCGCGCCGCTCGGCACAGGTCGCTCCATTCCGAGGGCGCCGCGCCGTCGCGGGCCAGCCCGGTGTCGAGGTGCAGGTGTACGGCGGTGCCAGGCGCGTGATGGATCACGGCGTCGAGGTGGGCGCGGCTCGGGACCGCGACCTCAACGCCGTACGCGTGGGCGGAGCCGAAGTCGGCCCCGACCGGGTTGAGCCAGCTCAGCACCGGTGCGTCGATGCCGTCGTGGCGCAGGGCGAGGGCCTCGTCGATGCTCGTGACGCCGAGCCGGGTGGCGCCGTGCGCGAGCGCTGTCCGCGCGATCGCGGTGGCGCCGTGACCGAAGCCGTCGGCCTTCACCACGGCCATCAACTCACCGGTCGCCCGGCGGGCCAGCAACTCCACGTTGGCGGCCACCGCGGTGAGGTCGACGTCCAGGTGCGCCCCGGCGCGATGGCGCCGCGGCAGTGCGAGGACCGTCACGCGGCGGCTCCCTGCGGCGTAGCGACCGGTCCGTAGAGAGCCGCATCGGCACCGGTGGCGAGCGCCCAGTAGCGGTCGCCGTACGACCAGTGCCACCACTCGGTGGGGTAGTTCACCAACCCCGACCAGGTCAGCACGGTGGAGAGCAGTCGTCGATGCGAGCGCGCGCAACGGCTGATGTTGGGCGCCGCGAACCAGCACGCGCCGTCGGACTGCTCGGGGGTCGCGTCGATCGGCGTACCCATGTCGACCTCGTGCCCACGTGCGTCGACCAGGGTGAGGTCGACGGCCGCGCCGGCGACGTGCGGGGCCACCTCGAGCGGCGCCACGAACCGCGACACCAGATCGTGCAGATCGCCGGGGGAGACGCCGGGGTAGGCGGCGCACACCTGCGCGGAGTACCGGTTGATGATCGCCTGCTGGTCGGCGATCGTGCGGTGACCCTCGACCACGCGGAGCCGCAGCCCGCCCGACAGGAGGGTCTGGGCGGTGGCCAACCGGGTGGCCACGCCGCGGCGTACCAGCGCCCGGGCCGGACCGAACGACGCGTCGAGGGTGACCAGTGGCTCGCTGCTGTCGAGGATTGGTACGGCGGCGACGCGAGGGTCGCTGAGGAGGATCGTCACTCCCTCACGGTCTTCCCCAGCGTGGGTCGCCCGCCTCCACCGGAGGTGCCGACCCGCTGTCCTCGAGGACGAGATCCCGGTGCCAATACCGGGGTGTCGACACGCTCGCTGCGCTCGCGG
>DOWL01000244.1:12271-19450 GCA_003519585.1 Nocardioides sp.
GTGTCGAAACCTGGTGAGCCGGGGCTGGGAGTGGGGTCAGTCCTTGGCGTCGGCCGGAGGCGGGACGGCGATGGGCTTGGCCGGCTGGTCGTGGGCGGGCCGTGACGGCTTGAACCCCCCGATGATCATGCCGTCGAACCTAGTCGAGCGTCCCAAGCCCGACCATGACCTGAAGAGGCCATTGCGGGCTCTGCCATGCTGCGCGTCATGTCGAACCCACAGCCGATCCAGCTCGGTCAGGGCACCGGCCCGCTGCGCGGCATGAAGGTCGTCGAGATCGCCGGCATCGGTCCGGGGCCCCACGCGTGCATGATCCTGGCCGACCTCGGCGCCGACGTGATCCGGGTCGAGCGCCCCGGCGGCCAATACCTCGCCGGCGGGGCGACCATGCTCCTCAACCGCGGCCGTCCGAGTGTCGCGCTCGACCTCAAGCAGCCCGAGGCGGCGGCCGTGGTGCTCGATCTGGTGCGGTCCGCGGACGTCCTCGTGGAGGGGATGCGACCGGGTGTCACCGAGCGGCTGGGCATCGGACCCGAGCAGTGCCACGCGGTCAACCCGAGGCTCGTATACGGGAGGATGACGGGCTGGGGCCAGGACGGCCCGCTCGCCCTCGCGGCCGGGCACGACATCAACTACATCTCGGTGGCGGGTGCGCTCTTCGGCCTGGGGCAGACCGCTGAGCGACCGCAGTTCCCGAGCAACCTGGTCGGCGACTTCGGCGGTGGGTCGACCTACCTGGTGATCGGGATCCTGGCCGCTCTGCTGGAGGCCCGGCTGTCGGGCCAGGGTCAGGTCGTGGACGGCGCCATCGTGGACGGCACCGCGCACCTCAACGCCATGACAGCGGCGTTCCTGGCCGGCGGTGGCTACCGCGAGGAGCGCGGCGCCAACCTGCTCGACGGTGGGGTCCCGTTCTACGACGTCTATGCGACCGCGGACGGCAAGCACGTCTCGGTCGGTGCGCTGGAGCCGCAGTTCTTCGCGGCCCTGATCCAGACGTTGGGGCTCGAGGACGTCGCGCCCGGTCAGGACGAGCCCGAACGGTACGACGAGCTGCGGGCGCTCCTCACCGACACCTTCGCCCAGCGCACCCAGGCCGAATGGGTCGAGCTCTTCGAGGGCACGGACGCCTGTGTCGCGGGCATCCTGCCGATCAGCGAGGCCTACGACCACCCGCACCTCAAGGCCCGGGGAACCTTCGTGGAGCACGAGGGGATCGTGCAACCGCAGCCCGCGCCGCGGTTCTCCCGCACCCAGGCGACGCTGTCGCTCCCGCCGTCGCCCGCGCCCGGAGCCCACACCCGTGAGGCGCTCACGGCGTGGGGGGTCGCCGACGTGGACGGCCTCATCGACCGGGGCGTCGCCGTTCAGGTCTGAGATGAAGCCGTTCCTCTTCCTCGGCATCCGCGCGCAGGACGGCGCCGCGGACGATGAGTACGCCGCCGTACTCCGCTGCGCCGGACTCGACGAACGCGACCTGCGCCGGGTCCGGCTGGAGCGCGACGTGCTCGGCCCCGTCGACCTCGACGACTGGTCCGGGATCGTGGTGGGCGGCGGGCCGTGGAACGTCAGCGACCCGCAGGAGTCGAAGCCCCCCGAGCAGCTGCGCGGTGAGGCTCGGCTGCGGGAGTTGGCGCTGCAGGTGGTCGAGGCGGACTTCCCGTTCCTCGGTGCCTGCTACGGCATCGGCACGCTGGGCACCCTGGCCGGCGGCGTGGTCGACCGGCAGTGGTCCGAGCCGATCGGAGCGGTGACCATCTCGCTCACCGCCGAAGGCGTGGCCGACCCACTGCTGGGCGGGCTCCCCCCGGAGTTCGACGCGTTCTTGGGCCACAAGGAGGCGGTGTCCCGGCTGCCGCGCGGCGCCGTACTGCTCGCCTCGTCCGCGACCTGCCCCGTGCAGGCCTTCCGGATCGGCGAGCGGGTGTACGCCACGCAGTTCCACCCCGAGCTGGACGTCGACAGCATCGTGCTCCGGATCGAGGCCTACCAGGACTTCGGCTACTTCGCGCCCGGCGAGGGGGACGAGCTGATCCGGCTCGCCCGCGCAGCCGTGGTCACCGAGCCGCCGCGGATCCTGGAGCGGTTCGTGCGCCTGTTCGCCGTCGAGTGACGCGTACGTGCTCTCAGATCGACGGTTCCACAGCACTTTCACGACGTTCGACGGGAACTCGGCCACCGATCAACGGATAGCTTTGCCGCCGTGGTGAGCACTCCTGAGCACGTCGACGTCCTCATCGTCGGGGCCGGTCTGTCCGGCATCGGCGCGGCCTGCCAGCTGCGCGAGCACCACCCGGCGCGGTCGGTTGCGGTGCTGGAGGCGCGGGAGGCCAGCGGCGGAACGTGGGACCTGTTCCAGTACCCCGGCATCCGGTCGGACTCGGACATGTTCACCTTCAGCTTCCGGTGGCGGCCGTGGGTCGGTGACCGGGCGCTCGCCGACGGGCCTTCGATCCTCGACTACCTGCGCACGGTGGCCTCGGAGTACGGCGTCGACGAGCTGATCCGCTATCGGCACCGCGTGGTGCGCGCGAGCTGGGACTCGGCCACGGCCCGCTGGACCGTGGAGATCGACCGTGACGGACAGGCGGTCACGATGACGTGCGGCCTGCTCTGGTGCGCGAGCGGCTACTACGACTACGAGGAGCCGTTCGCGCCGGAGTTCCCCGGAGCCGACGAGTACGCCGGCCGGATCGTCCATCCGCAGCACTGGCCGGCCGACCTCGACTACGCCGGCCAGCAGGTGGTGGTCATCGGCAGCGGAGCCACGGCGGTGACTCTGGTGCCGGCCATGGCCCCGACCGCCGGCCACGTGACGATGCTGCAGCGCTCTCCGTCGTACGTGCTGTCCCGCCCCGCCCGCGACGGGCTCGCCACCCGGCTGGAGGCCCTGCCGACCCGCGTGTCGTACCCGATCGTCCGCTGGGCGAACATCCTGGTCGCCCTCGGCTTCTACCAGGCCGCGCGGCGGTGGCCGGAGAAGGTCAAGGAGATGATCCGCAAGGGCCGGCGGGCCGAGCTCCCCGACGACCTCGACGCCGACGTGCACTTCGAGCCGCGCTACAACCCGTGGGACCAACGGCTCTGCTTCGTCCCGGACGGCGACCTGTTCCGTGAGCTGCGCGAGGGCCGAGCGTCGATGGTCACCGACACCATCGAGCGGTTCGACGCGACCGGGATCCAACTGACCTCCGGACGTCACCTCGACGCCGACGTGGTGGTCACCGCGACCGGACTCCAGGTGCTCGCGTTCGGCGGCGTCGAGCTGGTGGTCGACGGTCGGCCGGTCGAGCTGTCCGAGACGATGGCCTACAAGGCGCTCATGCTCAGCGGGGTCCCCAACCTGATCTTCACCATCGGGTACACCAACGCGTCGTGGACGCTCAAGGCCGACCTGGTCTCGGAGTACGTCGTTCGGCTGTTGTCCCACATGGACCGGATCGGGGCGCGCGCGGTGGTGCCGGTGCGCGAGCCCGATGTGCAGGAGCGACCGTTCATGGATCTGATGTCGGGCTACGTCCTCCGCGCCCTCGACCGGATGCCGCGGCAGGGGGATCGGGCCCCCTGGCGGCTCAAGCAGAACTACCTCAGCGACCTCCGGATGGTGCGCTACGGCCGCATCGACGACGGCGTGCTCGCCTTCGACACCGCTACCGCCCGGAAGGGTGAAACCGCTCTCACCACGGTTTGACGCGAAGGCGCTTCGGTCACCGCCTCGGGTACGACGACGTGGAGGTGCAGTGATGGGATTCGACGACAAGGTCGAGAACAAGGGCGAGGAGCTCAAGGGGCGCGCCAAGGAGGCCGCGGGCGCGGCTACCGGCGACGACGAGCTGAAGAACGAGGGCCGGGCCGACCAGGCCGACTCCTCGGTGAAGCAGGCCGGAGAGAAGGCCAAGGACGCCGTCAAGGACCTGAAGGACGCCGTCAAGAAGTAGTAATTGATCTCACCTCGCCCTCGATGCGGGGTCGTGAGGGCCGCTCTGTCACACTTGGCAGCAGCGGCCCGTTCACGTCTTGCCCCGGGCCGGCCCCCGCCTTCCACAGGCGGCCGGGCCACCGCCGTACCACCCCCCTCTGGTGAGACACCACCATCGAGAGTGATCTCCCTTGTCTGCCTCTGTTGGCTTCGCCGCGCTCGGCGTGCCCCACAACCTCGCCGCGGTCCTCGAGACCCGCGGCATCACCACCCCCACCCCGATCCAGGCCGCCACGCTGCCCGACTCGCTCGCCGGCCGCGACGTGCTCGGCCGCGGCCGGACCGGTTCGGGGAAGACCTACGCCTTCCTGCTGCCGCTCGTGGCCAGGCTCGTCGAGTCGGGCCGGCCGCGCCGTCCCGGCCGGCCGCGGGCGCTGATCCTCGCCCCCACCCGTGAACTGGTGGGCCAGATCGAGCAGTCCCTGGCACCGCTGGCCGCGGCCGCGGGGCTGACCACCCGGACCGTCTTCGGCGGCGTCGGCCAGCACGCCCAGGTGCAGGGTCTGCGGCGCGGAGTCGACATCGTGCTGGCCTGCCCCGGCCGGCTCGAGGACCTGATCGGCCAAGGCCACTGCGACCTCGGCGCTGTCGAGATCACGGTGCTCGACGAGGCCGACCACATGGCCGACCTCGGCTTCCTCCCCGCCGTACGCCGGCTGCTCGCAGCCACCCCCAAGCAGGGTCAGCGGCTGCTCTTCTCGGCCACCCTCGACAAGGGTGTCAACGTGCTGGTCAAGCAGTTCCTCCAGCAGCCGGTCACCCATGAGGCCGACTCGGTGCAGTCACCGGTCGCGGCCATGGACCACCACGTGCTGCATCTCGCCCGCGAGCACCGGGTGCCGGTGCTGGTCGACCTGGCCAGTGCCCCCGGTCGCACCGTCGTCTTCACCCGCACCAAGCACGGCGCCAAGGCGCTGGCCCGCCAGCTCAACCGCAGCGGCGTCCCCACGGTCGAACTGCACGGCAACCTCAGCCAGAACGCCCGGACCCGCAACATGGATGCCTTCCACTCGGGCCGCGCGACCACGTTGGTAGCCACCGACATCGCCGCGCGCGGCATCCACGTCGACGACGTGGCGCTGGTCGTGCACGCCGACCCGCCCGCCGAGCACAAGGCCTACCTGCACCGTTCGGGACGTACGGCGCGCGCCGGGGCCGCCGGCACCGTGGTCACGCTGATGACCCAGGAGCAGGTACGCGACGTCCGCGACCTGACCCGGGCGGCCGGCATCAAGCCGACCATCACGCAGGTCGACGGTCCACGCCACCCGATGCTCACCACGCTCGCTCCCGGCGAGCGGGTCCTGGTCGCCGGCGGCCTCGCGGTCCCGGCGGACGAGCCGAGGGCCTCCACCGGCGGCGGCCGTGGCGGGCGCAACCGGCGCCGGTCGGGCGCCCGGCCGCAGGGTGGCGGTCAGCCGCAGGGCGGCAGCAAGCGGCAGGGTGGCGCCAAGTCGCAGGGTGGCGCCACGTCGCAGGGCGGCGCCAAGTGGCAGGGTGGGGCCACGTCGCAGGGCGGCGGACAGGCTCGCTCGGGTGGCCAGCGGCGTCGTCGGCCGGCCTCGTCGTCGGGTACCTCCGGTCGTGGCCACAGCGCGGCGTCGTTCAGCACCGGTCGCCGCTGAGCCCCTGCCTAGGATCGGCCCGATGAGCCGGTTCCAGCTGTGGGTGCGCCGGGCGCTCTGGGACGTCGTACCCCGCGACCACCGCCAGGAGCCGCGCGAGCTGCGGCGCCGGCAGCTGGTCACGGTCGGCTTCGTGGTGCTGGGCGCCGTGGTGCTCGGGCTGTCGCTGCGGATCGAGCCGGGCAGTCGGTGGTTCTACCCGGCCACGTTCGGGCTGGCCGCGGTGTGGGTCGTCGGGGCCTTCGCATCCGGTCCGCTGCACCTGGGTCGGATCGCCGTACGCGATCGGCACGCCCGGCCGATCCTGACGCCGATCGTCATCGGTCTCGGGCTGGCCGCCGTCTTCGTGGCCGGCGCCTACCTCGTCCGTACGGTCGCCGCCCTCGACCGACTCGAGGGCCAGGTCGTCTCGATCATCGACTACGCCGACCAGGGCTCGCTGCCGCTCCTGATCGTGATCACCGCGGTCAACGGAGTCGCCGAGGAACTGTTCTTCCGCGGTGCGGCGTACGCCGCCATCACCCGCAACCCGGTGTTCTGGACGACCATCGCCTACGCCGTGGCGACCCTCGCGACCGGCAACGTCATGCTCTCGTTCGCCGCGTTACTGCTGGGTGCGGTCGTCGGCCTCGAACGCCGCGCCAGCGGCGGCATCCTCGCCCCGATCCTGACCCACTGCACCTGGTCGCTCACCATGCTCGTCGTACTGCCGCTGGTCTTCTACTGAGTCGCGGGCATCGGGGGTAGTCCGTGACGGACGGGCCCCTGTTTGTTCAGAAGTGGGGCCCAAACGTCACGGACTATCCCGATTTCTCTTCGGCGATCGCGCGCTCCACGGCCTCGCGATAGGCGAGGGGCTCGCCCGGCACGATGTCCTGGATGCTGTAGTCGGTCTGCACGACCTCGGTGCTCATCGAATCGATGAGGTTGCTGGCGGTGGTGGAGTCGACGTTGGTGACCAGCCGGATCCAGTACGACGAGAGGCGCGGGGTCAGCACCGGCACGGTCACGATCGGCACCCGCCGGCTGTTGATGACCTCGGCCGCCTGTTGGAGCATCTCGACGTAGGTGAGCCGGTCGGCCCCGCCGATCTCGTAGACCTCACCGAACGTCTTCTCGACGCCCACGACACCGGCGAGGTAGCGGATCACGTCGTCGATGGCGATCGGCTGCGTGCGGGTGTCGGCCCACCGCGGGACCACCATCGCGGGCAGGTTCTTCACCAGTTGTCGGGTCATCTCCCACGAGATGCCGCCGGCGCCGACCACGATCGCGGCGCGCAGCACGGTGACGGGTACGCCGGAGCTGCCGAGCAGCCGTTCCACCTCGCGACGCGAGCGCAGGTGGGGTGACAGCTCCTCGTCGTCCTTGCCCAGCCCGCCCATGTAGACGATCTGGCGGACCCCGGCCGCGGCCGCAGCGAGCCCGAAGTCCCGCGCGGCGTCGGCGTCCTTGCGCTCGAAGTCGTTGTCGTCGAGGGAGTGCACGAGATAGACAGCGACGTCGACGTCCGTCATCGGCTCGGCCAGCGTGCCGGGGTCGGAGACATCGCCCTCCACCGGCTCCCCCGGCCTC
>DOWL01000244.1:19544-23288 GCA_003519585.1 Nocardioides sp.
CCCTCCACCGGCTCGCCGGGCCCGGCGTAGTCGTCGGGGTGGCGGGTCATCGCCTTGACCCGATGGCCATCGTCGTCCAGGGCGCGCACCAGCCGGCTGCCGATGAAACCGGTGGCACCAGTCACCAGCACGCAGAGGCTCTCGTCGCTCATCCGGCAGATCCTAGGGACACAGGTGGAGGTACCCGCTCAGCGGCTACGTCGTGCGATGCCCTCGCGTTTGGTCTCGTCCATCCCGGCTTCGTACGCCGAGACCAGCGCCGCGATCGAGAGCGGCTTGATCTTCTCGACCACCTGGCGCACCGTCTCCGGCGAGGCGCCCTGGTCGCGGTAGACCGGCCAGACGAGGGTGCGGAACACCTCGTACAGCTCCTGGGCCACCTCGCGGCCATGGCGCGCGTAGAGGTCCGAGGCGGCAAGCGCGGCCTCGACGGGGAAGCCGAGGTCGAGCAGCCCCAGGCCGACCGAGAGCTGCGAGACCGCCACCTGCCATCGCTCGACCTTGCGAGGGCCGCTCGGGAGCGGGAATACCACGCCCAGCGCCGCCAACGTGCGCAGGTCGTCGTCGGACAGGTCCCGACCCGCGCGCGTCGAGAGCTCGGCGCGAGACATCTCGATCGGGCGCTCGACGTCCCAGGGCGCGAGCATGGTGCGGGCCAGCGCGAGATCCTCGGGGGTGGCGTCGGCGGGGATCCCGGCGACGTACCGCTCGATCGCTGAGAGCGTGAAGCCGTGGCTCTGCAGCTCCTGCACCAGTTCGAGCCGGCCCACGTGGTCGGGCGTGTAGAAGCCGGACCGGCCCTTGCGGATCGGTGGCGGCACCAGCCCGCGCGAGGTGTAGAACCGCACGTTGCGCACGCTCATGCCGACGCGCTCGCAGAGCTCGTCGAGCGTCAGGAGCTGCGCGTCGTCACCCACGTCCCTGACAGTACTGCTGTCAGGGACATGGGCGAGAAAGCTCAGGGCCGTGCGGTGACCAGGCGGTTGGCCGTGAGCTCGGCGCCGCTGGCCTTGGCAAGTCGGGCTATGTCACACCCGGCAGCCCTTGACCGTGACAGCATCGCTGTCACAATCGAAGGTATGGCCGAAGCATTCGTGTACGACCACCTCCGCACTCCGCGTGGCAAGGGCAAGGCCGCCGGTTCGCTGCACGAGGTGAAGCCGGTCGACCTGGTGGTCGGCCTGATCGATGAGGTGCGGGAGCGCAACCCCAGCCTCGACACCACGCTCATCGACGACGTCGTCCTCGGCGTCGTCTCGCCGATCGGTGACCAGGGTGGTGACATCGCCAAGACCGCGGCCTTGGCGGCAGGACTCCCCGAGACGACCGCGGGTGTTCAGCTCAATCGCTTCTGTGCATCCGGGCTCGAGGCGGTCAACCAGGCGGCCTCGCGGGTGCGTGGTGGGTTCGAGCAGTTGATCCTGGCTGGTGGTGTGGAGTCGATGAGTCGGGTGCCGATGGGTTCGGATGGTGGGGCGTGGGCCTCTGATCCGGCGACGGCGTTGACGACGGGGTTCGTGCCGCAGGGGATCGGTGCGGATCTGATCGCGACGTTGGAGGGCTGGTCGCGTGATGATGTGGACGCGTTTGCTGCGGAGTCGAACCACCGAGCGGCGAAGGCGTGGGCCAACGGCTACTTCGACAAGTCCGTCATCCCGGTCCGGGACCTCAACGGTGTGGTGGTCCTCGATCACGACGAGCTGATCCGCCCCGACACGACGCCCGAGGGGTTGGCGGGGCTCAAGCCGTCGTTCGCTCAGTTGGGTGCCGATGCCGGGTTCGACGACGTGGCGCTGGAGAAGTACCACTGGGTGGAGAAGATCAACCACGTCCACCACGCGGGGAACTCCTCGGGGATCGTGGATGGTTCGGCGTTGGTGGTGATCGGCAGCGAGCAGGTCGGCCAGCAGCTCGGCCTGACCCCGCGGGCCCGGATCATCTCGGCGGCGGTCTCGGGTGCGGACCCGACGATCATGCTGACTGGCCCGGCGCCGGCGGCTCGTAAGGCGCTCGCCCTGGCGGGGCTGGAGACCAGCGATATCGACCTGTTCGAGATCAACGAGGCGTTCGCTGCGGTCGCGATGCGGTTCATGCGCGACATGGGGATCGGCCCGGAGATCACCAACGTCAACGGTGGCTCGATCGCGATGGGTCACCCGTTGGGTGCGACCGGCGCGATGATCCTGGGGATCTTGATCGACGAGCTCGAACGGCGCGACCTCCGCCGCGGCCTGGCCACGCTGTGCGTGGGCGGCGGCATGGGCATTGCCACCATCGTCGAACTCGTCTGACTCGCCTCAGCCAACCTAGACAAGGACTTTCACAGCTGATGAGCACCACCACCGAGCAGCAGAGCGCCGTGCAGTACGAGCGGGACGCCGATGGCATCGTCACGCTGACCCTCGATGACCCGACGGCCGGCGCCAACACGATGAACCAGCTCTACATCGACTCGATGGCCGCGGCCGTTGACCGGCTCTACACGGAGTCGCAGGACGTGACCGGCGTGGTCGTGACCAGCGGGAAGAAGACCTTCTTCGCCGGGGGCGACCTCAAGGGCTTCGTGACGACCACGCGCGCCGATGCGCAATCGGTCTTCGAGCTCTGCGAGCGGGTCAAGGCGACGTTGCGTCGGTTGGAGACCTTCCCTAAGCCGGTGGTGGCGGCGATCAACGGGGCTGCGTTGGGTGGTGGGCTGGAGATCCCGTTGGCGTGCCAGCATCGGATCGCGGTCGAGGGTGGCTATGACATCGGGTTGCCCGAGGCGAGTCTGGGTCTGCTGCCCGGTGGTGGTGGGGTGACTCGGACGGTGCGGATGTTCGGGATCCAGACGGCGTTGATGGAGGTGTTGTTGCAGGGCACCCGGTTCAAGCCCGCGGCGGCGTTGGAGAAGGGGCTGGTCGACGAGTTGGTCGCCACCCGCGAGGAGTTGGTGCCGGCGGCGAAGGCGTGGATCAAGGCCCACCCCGAGGCCGTGGCGAACCCGTGGGACGCGCCGGGGTACAAGATGCCCGGCGGGACCCCGAAGAGCCCGGCGTTGGCAGGGTTCCTGCCGGCGTTCCCCGCCCTGTTGCGCAAGCAGCTCAAGGGCGCGGACTACCCCGCGCAGAAGGCGATCCTCTCCGCCGCGGTCGAGGGTGCGCAGGTCGACTTCGAGACCGCCTCACGGATCGAGTCGCGCTACCTGACGAGCCTGATCGTCAACCAGGGGTCGAAGAACATGATCCAGGCGTTCTTCTTCGACCTCCAGGCCATCAACGCCGGCAAGCTCCGCCCCCAGGGCATCGAGCCCTACCAGGCGACCAAGGTCGGGGTCCTCGGTGCGGGGATGATGGGCGCCGGGATCGCCTACGTCTGCGCCCGCGCCGGGATGGAGGTCGTCCTCAAGGACGTCACTGTCGAGAACGCCGAGCACGGCAAGGGCTACTCAGAAAAGCTGCTCGACAAGGCCATCAGCCGCGGCAAGAGCACGGAGGAGAAGAAGGCCGAGCTGTTGGCCCGGATCACCCCGACCGCGGACCCGGCCGATCTGGCCGGCTGCGACCTGGTCATCGAGGCCGTCTTCGAGGACCCCTCCCTCAAGCACCAGGTCTTCGCCGAGGTGCTGCCGCACGTGAACCCCGATGCGTTGTTGTGTTCCAACACGAGCACGTTGCCGATCACCGAGCTCGCCACCGGTGTCGACCGGCCCGAGGACTTCATCGGGCTGCACTTCTTCTCCCCGGTCGACAAGATGCCGCTGGT
>DOWL01000054.1:0-3071 GCA_003519585.1 Nocardioides sp.
AACCTGACCAGCGACCCGGAGATCCGCTTCACGCCATCCGGGACTGCGGTCGCCAACCTCACAATCGCCAACACCCCCCGCACCAAGAAAGGCGACCAATGGGCCGACGGCGAAACATGGTTCGTCAGGGCCACCGCATGGCGCGACCTCGCAGAGAACTGTGCCGAGTCCCTCGTCCGCGGAACACGAGTGATCGCTGTCGGCCGCCTCAAGTACCGGTCCTGGGAAGACAAGAACGGTGGCGGGACACGCGGCCAGGTTGAGATGGAGTTGGACGCGATCGGCCCTGACCTGTCCCGCGCGACGGCCCGTGTGGTGAAGGTGGCCCGGGAGAAGCCTGCCAACAACCCTCAGGCGCCCGTGGACGACCCGTGGGCCGCTGGCCCCAGCGACACCACCGAGCCGCCGTTCTAGGCCCCCCTCCGACGCGTCGCGGAGCCCCCGCTGTCCCTAACCGGACGCGGGGGTTCTCTCGGCGTCAAGCAAGCGGTAGAGGTAGATCGGCGACGATGGCCGCCAGAGCTGCGGTTCAGCCCGCCTAGGTGTCTCTGCGGTCTGGGTCATTGATGTCTCTCCCTAGCACTGTGCGGGCGTACGTCTCGACGTCTTGACGCCTGTACCTGCGGTGCCGGCGTTGCCCTCCCCCGGGGGTCTGCCAGTAGTCGAGGACGGCCTTGGGGATCCTGTGCACGGTGCGTCGGTCGAGGCCGAGGAGGTTCGCGACGTCCACTGTGGACAGTCGCGCGTCCTTCGCATCCTCGGCGGTCACGTCTCGCACGATAGCGGTCAGGTGTCCCTACAGGGGCCAATCAGTTGGCTGCCCACCTTGGCGTCGTGTGACCTAGTCGTGCCCCTCGTGTCCCTGTTGACACTATCGGGACTATAGCTTAGCGTTTCTGATCAGAGCCGCACCACTGGCACCAATTCACGTGAACCAGCACCAGGGAGGCCCCAGTTGAGCCAGAGCACCGTCCAACCAGTCCTTGCCACGAAGCGCGAGGCTGCATCCCTGCTCGGCCTGTCCGTCTACCAGGTCGACCGGCTCATCGAGGACGGCGCTCTCCGCGCAGTCAAGATCCGGACGTCGGTCCGTGTGGTGCTCGATGACGTCCACCGCATCGCCAAGGAAGGCACACCGTGAAACCCGCTGACCTGTCATGGATGACCGACGCGGCCTGCGCGAGGACCGACGCCGAAGCGTTCTGGCCCGCCAAAGGCGTAGGGACAGGCGCCGAAGCACGACTCGCCCGCCGAACCTGCGCCCGCTGTTACGCCCGGTTGGCGTGTCTCACGTGGGCGATCACAACCAAGCAGCCGTCGGGGATCTACGGAGGGCTGAGCGAGAAGCAACGCCGCGCATGGACCGTCACCCCGTCCGGGGAACTGGTCGAACGAGACCACCGGGGGGAGGTAGCAGCATGAGGTTCGCCTTCGCCTTCGCCCTCGCCGTCATCGGCCTAGGACGGATCAGCCTGGCCCAAGGCCGTGGAATCGACCACAACCACCTCACCTCCACCACCAACACCGTCCTCGGTGTCGTGCTCCTCGCCGCCGCCGCGTGGATCTTCTTCCGCCAGAAAACCAACCACTGACCCCCCTCCCCCCGGACCCAGAGAAAGGACCCTGACATGAACCCGGCATGGTGGACGATCGTCGGGTTCAGCGTCCTCTCCTGGGCGTCCCTCTCACTCGGGTCACGCATCAACGGCGGCGCCCTCTCCGCCCCCATCAACTGGGCCACAGGGTCCCTCTCCGTCGCGTTCGCTCTCATCGCCGGACGAGCCGCGATGTTCACGTGGATCTACGACGCGGTCGGGTGGGTCGCTGCTATCCACCCCGTGGTCGGCTTGGTCCTCACCGCCGCGGTCATCCTCGCGATCTTCTTCACCGTCCTCGTCCTCACGTGGGACAGGTGGTCCGCGGTGAGTGCGTCGCTGCCGATCGTCGCGGCATGGCTGGTGGTTCCATCGCTGCTCGCCCATGGGATGCCGCCGGGGGAGTTCGGGGCGACCGCCGCGACAGCAGTGGTCACGGCGGCTGACTGGTTGCTGGCGAACATCGGGGGATGGTTCTAGTGGCGCGGCGGGTGAACGTGGCCGGGTTGGCGGTCGCGGCGGGCGAGTGGGACATCCACCGGGCGGTCGCGTCGAAACTGGCGACGGTCAACCCGGGCCTCGCCGAGGCGTACGCCGCGCACCTGACACAGGCGCTCCGCGCGGCCGGCGACACGTTCGGGGATGAGACGGCGGCAGCGATAGCGGCGGTGATCCGTGGCAGACGCAGCGGCGGGCCCTATGCGCGTGTATACGCGCGCGCGTATAGGGAGGGTTCGGAAGCGATAGGGACCGCCACTACCGCCACTTCTACTGCCACTTCTCCAGCCCCTCTCGAGAGGGGCCGTCGGGGGTGGTTGCGGTGATCCTGCCGGTCTTCGTGTTGGTCGTGTTGGCTGGGGCTGCGGCGGCTACTCACCCTGTGGGTCGGGCGTGGGTCGGGTGGGGTGCCCGGTGGGTTGGCCTGGTTGTGGCTGCGCCCGTGGTGTTCGTTGCGGGGCTTGCCGCCGATAGCGGGGGACCGGTCGTGGCGGTTGGGGGATCTCACTCGACGCGGAACCCGTCCCTCTCACCCTCTTCCTCGTCTCGCCCCACTTCCCGTCCTCGCCCCGCTCTCTCCTCTCACCGGGAGAAGAGGGGGTTCCTCTCCCGGTTCGTGGGTGCAGTGAAGAGGACCGTCGAATGGTTCACCTCTCACCGTCCCGTCTCCCCTTTCCCCTCTCACCCCGAGACCACCCCGGAGAAGAGTGAAGGTGAGAAGGGCGAGAGGAGAGATGGGGAGGGGCCTCCCCTTCACCCCCCCGTGAGGGAAGGGAAGACCCCGAAGGACTATGCCACGGCGACCGGCCCCTCTCACCCGAGAGGAGACTCAGGGCAATCCACCGCTGACCGGTCCCTGCGCTCTCACACCGTGTACGGGCAGACCCTCTCCATGATCCCCGGCCTGTGCGGGATGACCGGGTTCACGCACTTGGTCCGCCGCCACGCCGACCAAGGGACCGGGCACGGCCTCACCGG
>DOWL01000054.1:3305-4535 GCA_003519585.1 Nocardioides sp.
CGTTGGCCGACGAAGCAGGCAGCGACCCGGAGAAGACCCGCGCTGCGCGGGCAGCGGTCGAGGCAGCAGTCGATGCGGTCCGGGACGCCGCCCACCTCCAGGAGGCCACGTTGGCGCCCCTGTTCGAGGCCGCTGACGCCACAACCCCGCACCTGTGCCCGTCACCACCTGTTGCCGCGTTCCGTGCGGCCTGAGAGATAAGGGAGAGAACCCAAGTGGCATCGATGAAGGCCCACGCCCCCAAGCAGGCACCGAAATCGTCCCCGGCCGGCAAGAGCAGTGGTGGTGGGGACAAGGCGATCCGGGAGCACACCGCGGAGGGTCTTGCCCTGCCCGCCGTCCTCGACAACCTCGTCGGCGACGGCCTGACGCAGGCCGCCCAACTGGTGGAACGGCACGTGGAGACTGCATCCGGCTTCGCGACCGGCCCGACGTTGCAGGCCCACGAGGACGCTGTCGAGGCGTGGCGGCTCCTCGCCGCACTCCTCCGAGACGCGATGGACAAGACGGAGAAGGCAGTCCAGAACCAGGCGACCGTGTACGCGCCCCTGTTCGAGGCCGCCGACGCGACCGCGGCCCACCTGACCGGATACCCGACCACCGTCGGCTCCCTGCGGGAGAGCTGATGGACCACGACATCCCCCGTCGCCGGTTGGCGGCCCGCGCCGCCATCTGGGCAGGGTGGGCGATCGTCGACGCGGCAGCGACGTGGCCGCGGGCCACGATCGTCGCGTACACGCTCGTGTGGGCGTTACTGGACGTCCCCCTGTGGGTGTCCGGCGGCGGGTGGTGGAACGCCGTCGTGGTTGCCGTGAACCCGTTGACGTGGGCGGTCCTGTGGGTCGCCGCGGACATCGACGACGAAGGCGACGACGACGTCCCGGTGATCACGTCGTTGGGGGCCCCGGAAGCGATCTGGCAGACCTCCATCGCCAGCGAAAGGACAGTGCACCTGTCATGAGTCTGTCGACGTTCCGTGCACGCCGGTCCGCGCGGCGGCCATCCCCGCCCGCGGAACCGGTGGTTATCACCCCGCCGACGGTGTTCCCGGCGGTCCTGCGGGGGACGTCCGTCGTCCAGTCGATTCCTCTCGAGGATGAGCACGGTGCCCGCTACGGATGGGACCTGCTCGTCCGGGTCGCGGACATCTCCCAGCATCCGGGGACGTTCGTATCGCAGATCCCGGCGATCGCTGGCGCGTACGGCACCGTCGACGCCGGGGTGAGTGTC
>DOWL01000054.1:4825-5595 GCA_003519585.1 Nocardioides sp.
CGGATCCGGGACATCCACCCGTGGCCCGGCCCGAACCTGGACCCGGCGACGGGGCGTCTCGCGTGGGGTGTCGCCGCTGACGGTGGCACCGCGTACGCCAGGTTGTGGCTGCCCGATCCCGTCGACCACGAAGTCACCCAGGGCGGCCGGCACTGGTGGTTCACGGGCCGCACCCGTGGCGGGAAGACCGCGTCGATGCAGACGGCCCTCCTGTCCGCTGTGACGGCTGGGGTTGTGTACCCGGTGGTGATCGACATGCAGGGCGGGGTGTCGTTGGGGGAGTGGCGGGACATGGGTGTCCCGTACGCGGAGGACCTCGACGGGGCCCGCCGGATCGCGCAACGACTCCTGTTGGAGGGGCAGGCGCGGGTGGCGTGGATGACCGACCCAATCGGCAACGGGTTCGGGCGGTTGTTGAAGGCGTGGCCGACGCCGACGCCGCGGCTACCGGCGATCCTCGCGGTGGTCGATGAGGCGCCGGCGTTGGCTGAGGACACGGAAGCGATGCACACGTTCGCGAAGATCATGCGTGAGTTCGCGAAGGCCGGGATCCTGGTCTGGTGGGCGTCGCAGACCCATCATGCGATGTCCGCGTTCGGGTCTGCGGGCGGGTCGCAGGCCCGGGAGCAGATGAAGGCCGGGAACGTCTCCCAGTTCTCGGGGGCCGTGAACTCGCGGACCGAGGTTTTCGATGTCGCGGACGGCGGCGACATGCAGGCGGTCACCGAGCTGCCGCGGGGGGTCGCTGGAGCGAACCAGCACATCGGCCC
>DOWL01000139.1:0-937 GCA_003519585.1 Nocardioides sp.
ATCAGGCCAACTCGGCAAAAGTTCCCCGCGGGAAGGTCAGCAGCAAAGTGGAAGTCGTCTACGTGTAGTTGGAACAACTCGCGCTACGTCCGGCGGCCTGGTCGCCGGACCTCACTCTCAGCCGCACTGAGTGCGTTGGGCATCCACCCCTGTGGTCGCGAGGACCTCGGCGCCATCCGGAAAACCGATCTCGCCGGCTCGCGGGGTGGCGAGGCACTCAGGAGGCCTTGGTTATGCGGCTGCCGATCTCATGGGGCGACGGCACGTAGTCGTCGACGCCTGCGTCCCACTGCGCACCGTCGCGAGCGCGGTGCGAGCCGTCGTGGAAGTCGCGCAACGAGCAGTCCTTGACCGTCACGTCGCCGTCGATCCGCACCCGCAGGTACGCATCGCAGAAGTACGAGCGGTAGCCGTAGGGGTCGGGCGGTGTGCGGAAGCCCTTGCCCTCAGCGACCAATCGAGCGCACGTCAGGCACTGACCGTTCGTGACGGCCTCCTCCTCGGGCACGAACTCGTCGCCCAGCACGGCGCGGACCTTCCTGCCGCACGCGGCGGGCGGGCCGCTGCCGATGGGACCGCCGTAGAAGTGGACCGCGCCTGGCACGACCACTCCGTGCCACGGGTCGCCGTCCTGCGTCCCCGCGGCGTCAATCGCGTGGACCAGTCCGGGGTTGTCGAGCAACGCCTTGACCGCGAAGCCGTTATCGCGCTTGCCGGTGACCTTGGCGTGGGCGACCCGCATGACGTGGGTCGTCGTCGGCTGCCGGGTGTGGCGCGTCACGGGCTGGACGTCAGTCTCACCCGCGAATTCAGGCTCAGGTGCCGGTCGCGCAGCGCGGATCTTGTCGCCGTAGGCCGACTCGAAGCGGGCGACTGTGCCTGCTGACAGCGGCTGGTCGGGCTCGGCCATCTGGTAGCCGATCTTCTCCAACGCCAG
>DOWL01000139.1:1093-1480 GCA_003519585.1 Nocardioides sp.
GTGAGGAACTTCGTCGTGACGCCGTAGCGGTCGGCGATTTCTCGGACGGTGTGCACGGGCGGCTCCTCGAACGTGTGTTCGCAGCCTACGCGAGCGGAACGTCAGTTCGTCGGAACCTCGCGAGGGCCAACTCCGTGCAGAGCCCCCCGTACGTGCCGCACAGGATGCTGCCGCGAGACTGCCCGGTCATGCTTGTTGACCCTCGCTGTGTCTAGCGAGACGGGCGCGCCAATACCCACCGGCTCTGTCAGTCACGGGTTGGGTCTCCGTCACCATGGAGACCTAGCTTCGCGACTACGTGGAGTGCTTGGTCCTGGCCCTTCTCGTTCTTGCTGGGCGTGAACTCGACGATGGTGCCCACCTTGAGGTCCTTCATGCGAGTGGTTC
>DOWL01000139.1:1596-19455 GCA_003519585.1 Nocardioides sp.
GAGGTCCTTCATGCGAGTGGTTCCCGTCAGCCAGCCTGCCTGGAAGAAGACGTTGTTCGGGAAGTCCGGGTGGGCGATGAATCCGTAGGTCTCACCGGCGTTGTGGACGGTCCCGCGCAAGCGTGCCTTAGGCGTGGGCCGGTCTAGGTCGGAGGCGACGCCGGGTGCAATGCGCTCCCGCAGGTCATCTGGAAGTCCGATGATCTGGTATTCGAGAGACCGCTGCGCTGCGGAACCGCGTAGGCCCTCATCCTCGGTGAGGCGCTGCACGGCGTCTGCCAACTGCTTCTCGGTTCCTTCGTCGGGTGCACATTGGCCCGCAGCCTCTAGGGCGGTCGTTGCTGCGCGGACGATCGCGTGAACGAGTTGCTCATCGGTGGAGTCTGCGAGATGCAGTTTCAGACCTGTCGCGACTCCGTCGAGGGCTCGACGCAGGGAGGCCGCAGCCGACCCGGCCTTGAGTTCGTCGGCGGCCCACAAGCGAAGGCAGTCGACGAGAGCGGTGGTCGCGATGCGCTTCGTCTTGACGGTCGGCGCCTGCTCGACGGCGGACTCGATCAGCGTGTAGCCCTCCGTGAAGCGACCCATCCAGGCGTAATAGTTCCCGAGCGGTAGACCAGTGTCGTAGCGATTGAAGTAGGCGTGCGTTTGCTCCGCCAGGTCGATGGCGCCTGTGATGTCTCGGACCGTTCGGGCCAGATGGGCAGCGTAGAAGTAGTCGACCCAGTAGCGCTGCTCGTCGGTGTCTGAGTATTCGCGAGCCGAGCGGTAGAGCGTGGTTGCCCTGGCTTCCTCTCGTCGCATGCTGGCTAGGAACGCGTCGACTCGATCCACCTCGAAGTACGTCGGATCGAGCGCACGGGCTCGGGCGACGGATGTGTCGGCCGCGTTCATGTCGCCGGCCTTGGCCTCTCGAAGTGCCTTCCGGAGGAGGTGTGCGACCGGACCGTCGTGGGGCGTGCGCTGGAACACGACGTTCGGGTCGAAGTAGCGCCCCGTCTCGGCGATCTTCTGCTGGTCGCGTTCATGGTCCTCCAGCAGGAGTCGTTCCCGCTGAAGGGTTCGCGTGAGCAGCTCCGACTCCTCTGCAGGAGGCAGGAACGCGCGTGCCGTCGAAGAAAGGGCGAGGCGTTCGCGTTCGATGTCGTCGGCGACGTGTGACCGTACGACCAGGCTGGCTTGGACGAGCAGTTTGGTGGCCTCGCTGAACGCGTCGATGTCGATGTCGCTGACCACCGCGAGCTCCTGTACAGACACCGGCCGGTCTAGGGCACGCAGAATGCTGAGGATGGTCTTCGAGTCAGGGCTGAGGCCGCCGACGACATTGCCGACGCAGTACTTCAACAGGTCGTCTTGATGATGAAGTACGTCGGCCAGTGGGCGTCCGTCGAGTACGGACAGGACGCACCAGCGGATCGCCAGGGGCGAGTAGCGAAGAAGACGTAGGGTCTCGTCGAGCTTCGTGTCGGACATGCCCGCGAGATCCGATCCCCGGTGTTCCGCGAAGGTCCTGAAGAGTTGTGCGGCACTGTGTGATTCGAGAGGCCCGACCGGCACCCGTCGTTCGAGGCTGCCGACTCCACGGCGGCTTGTGAAGAGAATCGTCGCCTCGGGAAGCGAGTCGGCGAACGCGACGACGTCGTCACCGAGCGTCGTCTCCATGTTGTCGACGACAATGAGCGCCCGCGCAGCACCGAACAGCGCCGCCAGGTCGGATGCGTCGCCTTCGAACTCCGGGTCCAGGAAGTGCCCCAAGTCGCCGGCGGCGCTCACGAGATCTCGGACCGAGTTGGACAGCGACTGGATGCCTCTCGCCGTCAGCGCCTCGTCCTTGAGAGTGGTCCACAGCACGTAATCGAATGGCGACTCGGGGTCGTCGACGAGCCGGTAGGCGACCTCGACCGCCAATGCAGTTTTTCCGACGCCACCCTCTCCGATCAAAGTGATGATGCGTTCTCGGGGTGACTTCAGCAGTCGGACGACCTCCTGGATCTGTGACTCGCGGCCCAACAGCCCTGTTTCGTCGAAGTCCGGCGCCGGAAGGTTGTGGAGAACTGAGTCAGGAAGGTCCGACCCGGCCCGGCGCCTGGGCTGCCAATCCGGTCGCTCGGCCAGACGTTCGGCCGCGGCAGCAGCACGGGGCGTCAGACCGGACAGGAAACCGCCAACGAACTCGGAAGCCTGTTCGAGATCTCCTGGCTGGAGAGGGCGACCCTTCATGATGCGATTTCGGGTCGGAAGAAACATCTCGAAGTCTACGAAGTTCTCCTCGAGCAGCTCCGCCAACTCCGTGGGCAGGTCGGCGATGTGCCGCAGCAGTACGTCGTAGGCCTCCTGCGGAAGGAGGAACGAAGCCAGTGAGCGTCCGCCCGTGACGTCGGAACCCTCCTGTCGTGCCAGAACCTTGCCATGATCCGGTCCCAGCACGGCTTCTGTTGGCAGCTGCCCGAGGAGAAGACGCTCGATGGACTGCCGGAGATCCTCCTCCAGATTGTCGATGAGGTACTCGGCGCGCTCCCGCGATGAGATCGCAGACTCCTTGCCGAGCGGGTTGTGAGTAGCCGTGTCTAGAGATGCGCTCGGCAACACGGTCGGTGCACTGGACGCGACGCCGACGAGGGCTCTCGCAGAGCCCTTCGCCCCCTCCAACCGGCTGAACTCCACCCCGTCGAACCCCGCTCGTACGACTCCCGCGGACTCGACGATGTGCTTGGCCATGAGCACGGCCAACAGCGCACCTTGCTGCCGGAACCGGTAACCGGTGACCTTGTCAGGGAGCTCGGCTCGACTTCGATCCGCAGCAAGCATGGTGGCAAAGTCTTCGCCCGCCTTCGCCGCCGGAAGGTCAATTGACACAGTCTTCCCGCCGACACGCATCTCCCTTGGGCGACGCGGCAACTTCGGACGCGAATCGGTTCCCTTGAGGTTCCAGTAGATCTGACCGACGAGCCGGACACTCACCTCGCTCAGCGGCTTGGACTTGTTCAGAGCCTTTCGCGTCGCAGGAACAGGGGCCGTCGCCACGAGCGCCGCGTACACCCGGTCAGCGAGCTTCTCCCGGTCCTCAACGTCGCCGAGCAGACCGGCGAGGGCCTCGGCAGCGAACGCCGGCATGGAGATGTCCGGCAGCCGGTCGTCCTCCAGGCTTTCGCTCTCGCTGAGACCGTAGCCCTTGGCCAGCTGGTCCAGGAAAGCCGCGACCACCACCACAGGGATGGCGCCTGATGGGTCCTGTCCGAGCACCTCATCGAGTGCACGCACAAGGTCGGGACCGATAGCGATTGTGTCGTTGGGCATGTCTCCGATCGTGCCAGTCGAACCACCTTCGGACAGCCGAAAACGCGCTCAACCGATGCCGACCCGTGCCGCGCCCTGCCGGGTCGGCATCGGTCGGCATTTCCAGGCTGGATGCCGACCGATGCCGATGCGGACAGTTGGTCCGACCCGCCACCCAGCGGGGCAACCACCCGAGAGGAACCCAGTCATGAAGAAGAGCGCCAGCATCAACTTCCGAGCCGCCGCCGGCCGCCCACGCCATGCGAAGACGCGCACTCATCGCCTGCCCATCTGCGCCGAGACGGGACTCGTCCGATACCGCGACCGGCACCAGGCCCGCGACGGTGTGAAGGTGCTAGCGACCGCCGGCACCCGCGCCAGCACCTTCGCGTGCCACGCCTGCAGCGGATTCCACACCGACGTCTCGGAAGCGACCCAGCCGGCTCCCAGCGGCCCGGTGGCCGCTCCAGTCGACTACTTCCAGACGTCCATGCCGTCGCGCAGGCGGCGCTACTTCCTGATCGATCTGGAGAACCCGACACGGGGTGCCAAGGCAACCTCAGATGAGGTCGCGAAGCTGTGGCGTCTCCTGAAGGAGCAAGCCCCTGGCATCGCTCCCGAGGACCACGTAGTCGTCGGGACGAGCCGAGCAGTCGCTGGCCGATACCGCCCCGTGGTGAGCGGGGAGAACGTGAAGTGGGTCGTCGGCGCGAACGCCAAGGATGGCGCCGACCGCGCTCTGCTCGCCGCGATCGATGTCCACAGCGTCGGGCGGCGATACGACGAGCTCGTCATCTTCTCCGGTGACAACGCCTTCACGCCGTTGGCGGTCAGCGCCAAGCGGCTCGGCCTGAGGGTCCACGTCATCACGGCCGAGCACCCCAGCGGCCGCTCGATGCTCTCGAGTGCACTCTCCGACGCAGCCGACATCCACACCGTCATCAGGCTGCGCGGCAAGTCTCAGCGACGGCAGGCCGTCTCGGCCGCCCGTGCGATGTCCGCAACCTGGCGTCTCGAGAACCACACGCTCGCCGCCTGAAGCAGAACGGAGAATGAGATGAAGTTTCTGAGCAAGGTGTTCGGGTCCGGTGGCGGTGACGGCGGTGATGCCGACACGTTCACCTGCGACTCTTGTGGGGAGGAAGTCGACAGCGCCACAGTCGACAACATCTGGGATCTCTGCAACGACTGCTACGAGAACGGCGACAGTGCGACGAAGTACTGCTGCGGCATGATCTACGAAGAGGGCGAGACGACCTGCATGAGTTGCGGAGATCCGTTGTGAGCCGACAGCCGGTCCACCAGATTGTGTCGGAGCCCGCGACTAGTTTGCGGCCCGTGAATATCTCCTTGCGCATCGCCGTGGCCCTCGCGGCAACCATGCTCCCGCTCACCGCCTGCGGGGCGGCCGACGACCCTGACAAGGCGGAATCCACGCCAGCGTCATCGCCGGGCGGGACCGTGCCGCAGAGCGAGGAGACCCAGGAGACTGAGGAGGCTGCGGTCGAGCCGTTGCCTTTCAACGCCTCTGGCCTACTGGGTGGTACCGCACGGCCACGCTTCAACGACGGAGAATCCGGTGAGGTCTCCGTTGTCCAGGTCGGTCCGCTCGACCCCGAGCAGGGGATCCTGCTGTTCGCGTTCCGGAACAACACGGCCGAGGGCATTTCGCACATCGACTGGACCGCGACCGCTCGCAGCGGTGGTTCCATCGTCGGGACTGGATCCAGCCAGGGCACCATCCCCGCCCAAGTCGCTCCCGGCGAGGTCGGGCTGGGCTACATCTTCTTCGAGAACGCCGGCGCGATCCCCGGCAACGCCGAGTACGAGTTCTCTGTCGAGACCAGCCCCGTCGACACGAGCTCCTACAACACCGCGCCCCTCACGGTCACGGAGGTGAACCTCGTCGGCCAGGCGATCGTCGGGTCCGCCACAAACCAGACCGGCGCCTCGACCGAAGGCCCGTACAGCGTCGCGATGTATTGCTTCGAAGGCAACGACCTCGCGTGGTACACCAGCTCGTTCACCGAGCAGGACGGTCCTATCGAGGACGGCGGCACTGCCACCTTCACCGTTGACCTCTATGGCGACACGTGCGCGAAGTACGTCATCGGCGTCGATGGCTACTTCTCCTGAGCGTCCGAACCGATTGGGCGGATTCCCAGAACCACCGCGCGACATCCGGGTAGCGTCATGCGGTGCACCAGGTCGCGAGGGGGAAGCAGGAGTGGGGCGAGCTGATTCTCGTCGCCGAAGGCGCGACCTGGTGCGCGACGAGCTGCGCTACAAGCACAAGACCGTCCGCGTGCTCCGACGCCGACAGGCCAGCGTGCGGACTAAGTGGGAGGACCGCGGCTGGGAGTTCGAGGAACAGCGAGACCGCCGATTCCGCACCGACCTCGCGTTCAAGCGCGAACTGCCGAAACCGCGCTGGGGCTTGCGGATCGGATGCTCCCTCCTGGCTCTGGCCATCGTTGCCGGCCTCGTCGTCGGCGGCCTGCGGTACCTCCCCCAGCACGAACCGACCGCCGCAGAACGGGCCCAGGCCGACGCCGCGGCCGCGCTCCGCGTACTTCGCGCCGGCGACCTACCTGCCCTCGAACCACACCTGGCGGCCCATCGAGGCAACCGCGACTTCGCCTACTACTTCGCCTCCCAGGCGACCCCCCGCGACCTCGGAGACGCGCTGTCCACCGTCGCAGGCACAGGTGACGCACAACTAGACGAGGCTGTCGACGCCCACGAGTACGACATCACCCTCACGGACCTGGCCGGCGTGCTCGCACTGGCCACCCACGGCACCGGCGCCCGCGCGCTGCCAACGGAATGGACCGACAACTTCGCGACAGCAACAACGACACCAGAGGTCCTCTACGGATCAGCCGAGCAGAACGCCGATGCTGATGCTCAACAGCGGACGGACCAAGACCTCGCCAACAAGCAGAACCTCTTGCTCCTGCTCTCGCGGGGATACTGGTCCACCGAGTTCCTCGAGGCAATCACCGCCGCGTACTGGGAGTTCGACCGCCAGGAGGGCGACGACGCCTGGCCTGGCGCCGAGAGCGACGACGCGAAGTACGCACCTGCGCCGACCGGCACCTACCTGACCGACGGCATCCTCGCGCTTACAGCAGCACTGACCGCAAATCCGGAAGCCAGCGCGTGGGCCTTCACCGCCTTCCAGCCAGGCACAGAGACGCTCACGTACGACGACGACGAACACGCCATCGGCAAGTTCACGCACTACCTCTTCTTCGAGCACGAGTTTCCGGGCGGCTCCGACGACGGCAGCGTCGGGATGACAGCGTCACTCACCGCCCTGTCGTCGGCCATCGACGCAACAGCCGACCCCTCCGACGAGTCGGACGCGCCAGCCGGAAGCCCGCTGTCCGACTCACGAGTGCTCGAGGGACTAGCGAACAGCCTGCAGGACCAGAGCGAATGTTCCTGGAACCCGCTCGACTACGGACATTGCGTGGTGGAAGCGCTCGGTGTGGCGTTCGACTGGGTCCAGCGCTGGGGTCACTCGGTGCTCGACATCCTCTCGCTCGCCACGTTCATCCCACCGCCGTTCGACGTCATCGGCATCGGGGCAGCAGCCACCAACGCGACGTGGTACGCGATCGAGGGCGACTACACGAACGCCGGATTGTCGCTGGCCGTCGCGGTTCCTGGCCTCGTGTTTACCAAGCTCGTGAAGAGTTCCAAGGTCGCCACGAGCGCCAGTGGGGCTGCGGCGGCTGAGAAGGCCGCAGCTGAGGCCGACGAGGTCGCCCGGGTCGCGAACGAGATTCGGACTGCGGTCGGGGCGGAAAGCAGGATCTCCCGGATGGTGACGGCCGATGACCTGCTGCGCCGACCGAATCTTTGGGTGACGACCAAGGCCGAGATCCGAGACGCGGCGCCCAAGACCGCGGACGGCGACTTCATCGACCCCAACACCGGGCAGATCGTCCCGAGCACCGTCGCTCAGTACGGCCACAAACCGGGATATGAGTGGCGATGCATCAAAGCGAAGGCACTGAGTCAAGGCTGGACCGTTCAGGCGCTGATCGACTACTTCAACGACCCGGCCATCTACCAGATGGAAGATCCCGTCTCGAACCAAAGCCACCGCTACGAAGCCGACGTGTGCGCAATCTAGAGCAATGACAACGGTTGAGCCCTCCCCGATGCATGCCGCCGTCATGGCCGACGACGTGGCCGCCCTCAAGGACCTTCTGACGCGCGGCGACGCTCCAGACGCCCGCGACCACCTGGGGTTCACGCCGCTTCATCTGGCGGCCCAGCAGTGGTCAGTCCCCGCAGCGGAGGCGCTACTCGACGCGGGTGCGACGGTGGACGCCGAGAACTCATTCGGCAACACACCCTTATTTGTTGCTGTGTTCAACTCGAACGGACGAGGCGAGCTTATTGACCTCCTGCGGTCCCACGGCGCTGATCCCTTTCATGCGAACAAGAGTGGTCAGACACCGGTCAGACTCGCGCGGCTGATCGCCAACTAAGACGTCGCGCAGTGGTTCACGGATCTGCGGGAGTAGCTCCGCGGTTCCGTCAGAGACACGGAACCTCGAGCTCGGCACCCGCGTCAGCGGCGATCACGTCAGACTCCGCCTTGGTTGCTTGCGTCGGGCGACGACTAGAACAGCGCCATCTGCGCCTCGTCGACCGACGCCAGAGCGCGGGCGATCCGTTCATCGTCCCAACCGTCGATGACGGCGGCGCGCAGGGCAAGCGAGCGGCGGTACGTCGCCTCTCGGCCCAACAGACGCCCCCGATAGCCGCGGACGCCGCGGCGTCCATGCTGGGCGATCCGAGACAGGTTGGCGCCTTGTGTGGACCCCTCGAGGTGATCCAGCAGGGTCCCATCGGCGCGTACGCAGATGGGGTTGTCGCAGACGACATGCTCGACCACCGGTGGCAGGTCGATCGATTGCCCCTCGGCCAGAGCCCACGCCACCCGGTGCGGTCGTACAACTCGAGGTCGGCCTGTTGCATCAGATGCGGATATGGCCCAGAAGCGGCCGTATCCGTCGTCCCCGATCGCTCCGGTCCATAGCCAGCAGTCGGTTGCCCGCGGGCCCTTCACGACATGCGACCAGAACCGGTCGATCTCGTTCGCCGTCAGGTGCACGTGACCAACCGTAGGCCGCGGCACCGACACAATCGCTGGCCCGACCTGGCTATGACCCCAGCGGGCGGGTCGGTCACGGGCTGAGGTTGGGCGCAGTTTCCGGGACGACGAAGAGGCCCTCCTCGACGGTCGATGTGGGCCGCCGGGCGGGGGCGCCCGCGTGGAGAGCGCTGGCCTGTAGTGCGGGCGATCGGGTCGCTGCGGGCAGCGGTTCTGGCTGGTGGTCGAGCAGCTCGAGGAGGTCGGCGGGTTCGTCGTCGACGATGAGTGGGAGCGCTCGTGCGATCGCTGCCTTCTGGCGGTCGCGCAGGTCGCTCAGCGCCCTGATGTGTTTGCCGTAGACGGCGTCCCACTCGGCTTGAACGATCTGGTGTTCGTCGTCGGAGCTGAAGCGTCTGCGGTGTGGCCAACCGCCGCGTTCGTTGCTGTAGTCCCACCATGTTCGGTTCTCGTCTCGCTCGGCACGCACCAGCTGGGCCAGCTCATCGCGGAGGTCTGGCGGAAGACTCGCGCCGTACGCCGCGGCTTCA
Organism: Nocardioides sp.; assembly: GCA_003519585.1. Taxonomy (GTDB): domain Bacteria; phylum Actinomycetota; class Actinomycetes; order Propionibacteriales; family Nocardioidaceae; genus Nocardioides. Next base: position 10,537 of record DOWL01000139.1, read on the forward strand.
GCCCATGTCACCGTCACGACGACCGTGGGCTTCATTCGACGCCACGGCTGGGTGCCTTCCGTTGCGCTCTCCGTACCTGCTTCTCGCAGGGCGGCGTAGATCTCGGTGTGGTCCTCGAGACGCACCGCCTTGCGGTTGTAGTTGATCCAGCAGCCGGGTTGAGGTGCTGAGCGGCCACCCTCGAAGGTTCCCCGGTCACGGATGCGATCGAGCAGCGCATCGGCCGCCGTCCCGGCGCCCAACGCTCCGAGCAGCCTCTGTTGGTCTCGGCTCAGCATGCCCCGGACTCGATCCAGCGTCGCGTTATCGGCCGGGGGCGGCAGCGACCGTGACCCGCGGGCCGTCCTCGTCGTGACGTCGCGCGGTGTCGTGGCGGGTCTGGTCGAGGGCTGCCAGTTGGAGCGTGGTGCTGCGATCGCTCTGGGCGACTTCTTCTGCCTGCGGGACTGTGATCGGCTCGGCGTAGTGCTCCTCGAGTTGCGCGACGATGCGGGTGCAGACCGCGTTGAGCCGCGGGTCGTTGGCGACCTTCTTCTGGGCGTACATGACGGTGGTGTGGTCCCTCCCTCCGAATGCCGCAGCGATCGCGGGGAGTGTCAGTCCTCCGCGGCGGGCCGCGGTCATCGCCACCGCTCGCGCGTCGGTCACTGCTCGGTGACGGTCGGCGCTGAGGACGGCGTCGCGGGTGGTGCCGAAGGCCTGTGCCGCCGTCGCGATCGCGATCGCGCAGACTCCGTCGGGTCCGACGTCGGCCACCTCACCGGTCGCGTTCTCGGTCGCGTTGACCTGGGTGGCCAGGGCGACCGCGAGCGTCCGCAACTGTTCGTCGCTCATCGCGTTGAGGGTGCGCTGGATCGCGGACTGGTTCGCGTCGGCGACCAGGGCGGCGAACGCGGCGGCATGCTTCGGGCTGAGCCCATCGTCTGGCCCGGGAATCTCGTCCTCGGGCGTCTGCTGGTTGTCGACGAGTCGCAGTCGTCGGCTGGCGTTGTCTGGCGTGGCCATGAGCGCTACCACCTCTCGTGGATGTCGTCGTCGTTCTTCGGCGAGGTGTCCGGGTTGGTCGGTGTGAGGGTGGCGAGTTCGCCGGCGCGCTCGACGTCGTCCCTGTATCGCTGTGCGCGGCCGCGGCGCTTCGGGGTGGCGGCGTGGCTCTCGTCGCGTTCGCGCCGGGGCCGGGGCTGATGCTTGCCCGGTTGGCAGCCGTCTCCGAGCCGATCGCGCAGCCGCTCGAGGAAGCCGGGCAGCGCATAGCGGTGCCAGTCCTCCAACACCGCAGGCGTCACCGCGAAGCTGGTGTAGTAGCGGTTGCACGCTAGGACCGCGAGGTCGTGCACGAGGTGCGGGTGGGCGGGCCAGCACTCGGGGATGCCGGGGCGGGCCACGTTCCACAGGTGCTGCTCGTTGAGCCACATCGCGACCAGGTCCAGCCACGCCCACAGTTCCGAACGCATCAGACCGGTGCAGCTGCCCGGGTCCCACGGGCGTGGCATCTGCGCGAGTTCGCGCAGCGCCTCTTCGTCGGCAGGTGGCTCGATCGAGGCCATCTGCAGCTGTTCCATCGCGGTCCGGATCGTTGGGCCGGGCTCGGGGAAGGGCCAGACCATGAGCCCGACCAGCGGCATCATCCCGTTGCCGTTCGGGGCCGCGTTCCCGGCGGCGGCGCGGGTGGCGATCTGGGAGGGGTGCATCGTCGTCATCGGATCTCCTCGGGGGCTACTTGGGCATCCCGAGCCGCTGACGCGTCTGTGCCACGGGCTCGGTCGGGGCGATCGGCTCACCGGGGTCGCGGCCGGCGACGGTCCGCGCGGTGGATTCCCCGGTGGACACCGGGGTGATGGGGGCGAGGCCGCGTGCATTCAGACGCGCACGCTTCTGCGCGGCCAGGAGCTCCTTGCCCCGCTTGCCGTCAATGCAGCGGCGCAGGTTCGCGATGATCGGGTCGTACATCTCTGAGAGGACCAGGGCCTTGCGGGGCTCGATGCGCCGCAGCTCGGCCGGCTCGAGGATAGGCACTCGCCTCGGGTCCCATGAGCGGTCCATCGCCCCGAACCACTCGTGGCCGCGCTTGGAGTGGCGCAGTTCGGTGTGGGTCGTCGACCCGATCAGGTCGGAGAGCTCCTGGTAGAAGCGGATGTCCTTGCCACCGCCGAAGACCACCAGGTTGTTGGACAGGCCGTAGATCGTGCGGGCCTCGTCCTCGCCGTAGCAGACCACGAACTGGCGCCAGGTCTGCGCCGCGAGGATGAACGACAACCCGAGCGCCCGCTCGTTGGCCATTCGGGTCGAGAGGGTCGGGACCGGTGCGGTGGAGGGCAGCTCGTCCAAGCACGCCAGGAACGAGGGGCACAGGCGGCCGTGCGGGGAGGTCTCCCCCAGCCGCTTGGCCGTGTCGAGGATCTGCTCGGTGACCGCGGTCATCAGCGGTGACGCACTGGCGTAGGGGTCCTCGCGGCCCAACAGGTAGATGGTTCCGCCGGCGCGGACCAGCGCCTCGAGGTCGGTCGCCGGCCGGGTCGCGGACGGCACACACCGCTCCCGGATCGAACGCTGGAAGAACAGGCTCATCGCCTGCTGAACGGTCGTGATGGTGTTCCCCGCGGTGCGCTCGTCGCCGTACAGAGCGCCGCGCAACAGACCGTCCCACAGTGGCTCAGCGGCCGGGTGGGTGCGCAGGATCTCCTCGGCTTGGGGGTACTCGCGTGGGCTGGAGACCCACATCAGGACCTCGTCCAGGTTGATCTCGGCGATCGCCGCCGCGTGGAAATAGGCTTGCAGGACTTTCGCGCACTCGCCGGCGTAGAACCGGGCCGCCTGGTCGGAGGACTGGGCGGTTGCACCCTTGATCGTCCCCGCCGCGAACGCCTTGGCCTGACGCTCGGCGAACATCGCGTTCTGACAGCCCGCGATCGGGTCGACCACGAGCTCGGGCACACCCGGGGCCAGCCCGAACGGGTCGAGCACCGCCACCGGGCCGACCTTCTGCCGGGCCTCGAGGGTAAGGAACAGGTCCTCCGGCTTGGTCAGCGTCACCAAGGCCCCGCCCGGCGCATCCAGCAGCGCCGGCACGAGCAGGTCGAGGGTCTTGCCCGAGCCCTGGGGGCCGATCACACAGGTCGTGCGGTCGTAAGGCACCCACAGCTCGGGGCCTCGGCGCCCGGCCTGGCCGAGTCGCCAGCCGACCTCGTACGGGTCCACGTGCTTCAAGGCGCTGGTCATCGCCGGAATCCCCTTCGGTTGGAGCGGGAGTACAGGTCCGGGCGGATCTGGTTGGCGCGGGCACGCAGCGGCGCCAGCCCGAGCGCCTCGGCCGCCTGGGTCCCGGTTGCCAGCCCGTGGCGGGATCCAGCGCCGGTCATGTCTCGCATCCACAGCGCGACGACGACGGTGGCGCCGAGCGCCAGCACCTCCCCGACCACGGTGAGCACCCACATCACGGCGTCGGCCGGAAGCCCGTCGGCGACATCACGGGCAAGCCCGGCACCGAACCGTCCCTGCAGGAGACCTCCGTAGGCGTCGAGGAGGTGCTCGTTCGGCCACGCGAACTGCCCCGCCGTCACCCAGCCCACGAGCCCCTGGACGACCAAGGGGGTGATGAGGAAGACGAAGACGCCGGCGAGTACGAACGCGATCGCAAACTCGCCGGCCGAGGGTGTCGTGTTGGAGAACCGGTCGCGCCGGGCTCGCTCCATGCTCATCGCGCCGCCGCCAACCACGCCCCGCCGGCAGCCGCCTGCCACCGGTGGCACGGGAAGTCCCTCGGACCTCGGGGGTCCGCGATCACCGGGAGGGTTCCGGGTGGCCAGTCCAGTCGGCCCTGGCCCTCCAGCGCCGCGATCTCGATGGCGTCTGCCGACTGGGGGTGGATCAGGCCCAGGCAGGTCACGTCGAGGTCGAGCATGGGGCGGCCCAGGAGCTGGATGCCGACGTCGATGCCGCTCGCGGACGTCAGGATCACCGGGGCTATCCCCCAGGGCAGCATCTCCAGTTGGCTGTCGGCGGTGCAGTGGATGTCGTCGACGACCACCAGGCACTTCCCCGGCTGGCAGTCGCGGCCGATGGGGCGCTGGAGATAGTCCGGTTCGAGAGCGTCACGGCTCAGGTCGGCCCACTCGCCCGGGTTGTGGGCGAACACGTGCACGTGGCGTGAGGTGTTGGCCAACCACCATCGAGTGAGGTACCGAGCGACGGTCGTCTTGCCGCGCCCGTAGTCGCCTACCAGCAGAAGCGAATCGCCGCTGGAGGTGTCGAACCCGGCGGCCAGCCCGTCGGGTGTGGTGCCGATGCGTACGTCCATGGTTTGAAAGGCAACTCGGGCCGTTGTGGATCGGACACGTCGACGGCACCGAACTTCCGGGCGCTGCGGCTGCGGCCTCAACTCGGCCATGGTTCAGGCTGCTGCAGCGGGCATTCCGCCGAGGTCGAATGCCTGCTTTGGCAGCGCCCACGTCACCGATCCACTTGGCGTGTGGACGTCGGCGAACCCCACGCAGCCGAACATGCCGTTCGCGGCGCAACCGTAGTCGTTGCCGAAGATCTTGCCGCCGCCGACGTAAATCGCGACGTGGCCGACGCCGTTGCCGGAGTTGTAGGACACCACGGCGCCCACGGGCGGGAGTGGGTCGAGTCCGCTGCCGTGCGCTTGGGCAAGGCCTGCGTTGATGATGCCTTGGGCGACGTCTTGCCCGTTGCCGTAGCCGCGCCCGACCCCGGGGCCGCCGTACATCGCGTCGACGACCTTGGGGCACTGGTTGTCGTAGGTGCAAGGTGCGCCACTGGTCCACGACAACGCGCACAGGCCGTTCGGGGTGCTCATCATGGCGTCCAGGCGCGCCGAGAGCGCCGCCGAGAGATCGCCCGCGATCTGGATCGGCGAGGCGGCGCAACTGGGGTCGGAGATGTTCGCGGTGCCGCCCTCGGTAGCCGCGACAGCTTGCCGGGCCGCGTCGAGGTACTGGCGATAGTCGGCGTGCTCGAAGGGGATCCAGTCGGCGAACTTCGCCTCCCCGGATCCGGGCCGCGCCGAATAGAGCGCGAAGGCGTACCGGGCGTTGAGCAGCGGATCGAAGATGTCGGCTTGGCTGTTCCAGCCGGGCACCATGCCCTTGTGCTCCGCAGCGATCTGCCACAGGCCGAAGTGGTTGCCGTTGCTGGCCTCCGGGTTCCACGTCGACTCCACGCGGGCGATGGCAACCGCGGTCACCAGGTCCTCGCCGCGGAACCCGGCCTGGTAGGCCGCCGAGGCCGCGACCTTCGCCGCAGTGAGCGTGCCCGGGCCCGAAACGTTCTGCAGCAACACGTTGCCGAGAGTCCCGAACGTACTCGGGCACGGCGGGCAGCCCGCCGGAGCCGCACCGCTCGGCGGGGTGCCGTTCGGTGAGGTCGCGCCCGGACCGGCACCGTTCATGGCCAGGCGGGTGAGCAGCACCGGATGGTCGCTCGCGACCGCGGCCTTGCTCAGCTCCCAGGTCCGCGCAACCGCTGCGGGGGCCTTGTAGAACTGGTAGATGACCCCGGCGTCCTTGGTGTAGTCGAACCCGGCCTCCCGCATGCGCGGCGCCGCGGCGTTGGGGCCGTCGCCTGGGTGAGAGTTCATGTCGCCGCCCACCAGGACCGGCCCGTACGGCGCCAGCACGTTGGTCAGGTCGATCAGGTAGTCCATCCCGAGGCCGTACTGCTGCACGCGGCTCATCGGCGGGTTCCCCCACTGGCGGGGGAATCGATAGACGTTGGTCATGTGGTGGAGCGCGACGACCGAGACCACAGCGCCGTCGCTGCTGCGCTGGAAGACCCCCCAGATCGCGTAGCGGTCCCAGTTCACGTTCTTGCCCTTGAAGACCGCCTGGTCGTCCTCGACAAGCTTCACCCGGCCGCCGTCGAGCATGGTCCAGGTGTCGCTGCGCCACATGATGGCGTTGTTGATCGACTGGCCGACGTTGCCGCCGCCGGTCTTCACCGGGTCCTTGTAGGCGCCGTACCCGGGCAGGATCTGCTCGAGCTGGTTCGGGGAGTACTTCCAGATCTCGTTGAGGGTGATGAAGTCCGGGCGGGCGGCGTTGTTGATCGCATGGAGGCCTTGCTCCGCGCGCCACTTGAAGTTCGCGTTGGCGATAGTGATGTTCCCGCTGACCCCGGACCCCGGTGCGGCCCGGATGCCGGTCGGCATCTGCCCGAGCACCGACCCGCTGCCCGTGCGGCCAGCGCCGGCCCTGCCGCTGGGTCCCTCGGTGCCGGCGGATCCGGTGAGGAGAGTGGCGGTGGTGTAGACGAACGGATGGTCGGTGTAGGCGTGCGCGTTGTCGTTGGTGGAGCGGTCGACAACGGTGCCCGAGAAGGTGACGCCGGGGCTACCCATGATCCAGTCGATCTGGTTGTCGCTGGGGTTGGCGGCCGACCAGCCCGACGCCAAGGACAGGAACAGCCGCTTGAACCGGGACCTGTCGTTCATGTCGCCGACGAGGAACAGCGGCGTGCTCGGCTCCGCGGCCTGCACCCGCTGCAGGGCCTGCGCCTCGGCTCGCACGGCGGCATCGCGCATCGCGTCCGTGCCGCCGACCGCGTTGGCGGGGTTGTGGGCGTTGAGCACCCAAACCGATCCCAGGCCGCTGGTCGAGGTGAACCGCACCAGTGGGATCTGGATCATCGGCCCGCCGTACTTGATCGAGACGTAGCGAACCTCGTCGACCCTCCAGGCCCCGGGCTGATAGGCGATCGCGTCCGCGGTTGCGCGGTGCCCCTGGCGCTTGCCCGCAACGATCCGCCAGGCCCCGTCGGTGGCATCGAGGAACGCCTGCGCCTGCGGCGGCTCGAACTCCTGGAACCCGATGATCGAGGCACCAGAGGCCCCGATCTTGCTGACCATGTTCGGCACACGCTCGCCGTACGGGCGCTCACCGGGGTGGGGATTCTTGGTGTAGTGCGAGGCGCCCCGCCAGTTGAGCGTGCCGATACCGAACGACCCCGACCCTGCGCCGGTGGTCGTGGCGCACGCGGCGCGGACCGCCTCGATGTTCGCGCTCCCCATGCCCAGCATGAGCAGCATCAGCGGCGCCATCAGCACCAGCGGCAGTCCGAGGAGAAGGCTCTTCTTCACGACGACGGCCTCCTCACAGGGCTGTCGAGGGGGTGCAAGTTCGCCGCGAAACCGTCAGAAATCCGGGGAACATTCACGCCTCCGCGGCGATCGCGTCGTTGGTGTAGGTCAGGCGCCGCTCCAGAGGCGTGAGCAGGGTCTGCACCTTGTAGCGCTGGTCGCCGACCATCCACAGGGCGCGGCCCTTCTCCTGCATCGCCCAGTTGGTGATCACGCTCTGCTGCATCCCCGAGAGCCCCATCAGGCGGCCGAGCTCGTCGGCCACCGACTCGTCTTGGCCCATCAGGATGCGGACGTCGGAGAGGTTGAGGAGGTCCTTGGCGATCTGGGCGGCCTGGCTGCCCTGGTCGCCGGCCGAGAGCGGATCCGACGGCTTGTGGTAGGTCACCAGCTGGATGTCGCCCTCGGTGCGAGACAGGCGCAGATTGGCATCCAGCGCCATCACCGCGTCGAGCGAGAGCCGGGTCTGCAGCCATGCTTCGTCGCGCAGCACGATCCGTCGATCGCCCGCGGCAGCGGCCTCGCGCATGCCCTGCCCCCAGGAGTTGAGGCACATCAACGCGATCCCGACCGCCACCTTGTTCCCGGTCTCGTGCAGGGAGCGCAGCGACAGCGTCTGAATCGGTGCCCGCCAGTCCGGCTGGAAGGTCGACTCGGTGTCGAACATGCCCTGCAGCGATCCCTCGCACAGCGCACCGAGCGCGTCACGCAACGGCCGGGTGCCGTCGTAGAACGCCTGCGGGCTCTCGTAGCGGCAATCGGTGACCAGGTCGCCTGTGGGCGAATCGAGTGCGCCCCACACCTGCGGGATGGTCACCGGCTTGAGCCGAGACGCCCCCGCCGACCAGCCGGTCAGGTGCCTCAGCACCTTGTTGACCACCCGCTCCTCGGTCGGCGTGAACGTGACGCCCTGAGAGCCGACCAGGCCACGAATCAACATCAACCAGCGGTTGAAGATCACCGTGGCGCGCTTCTCCTGCTCCTCGGCGGTCTGCTTCTCCCAGTCCAAGCCGAGCGCGCCCAGGTCGAGCGGGTTGATCCGGCCAGCGAGCCCGGGCCCGATCCGGAACGGCTCAACCCCAAGGAACCGGGCCAGGTCCTCGTACTCGTCCTTGACGTCACCCAGGACCAGCGACCGGTAGCCGTAGCGGATCATGCGCAGCATGAACGCCTTCACGGTGGCGCTCTTGCCGCGCCCCGGCTTGCCGAAGATGAAGATGTTCGGGTTGGTCACCGGAATGCTGTCGTCGAGCACCCAGCCCATCGGGTCGCAGTAGAACTTGCCGCCCGACAACACGTCGTAGCCCATCTCCGCCCCCCACGGCGGCAGCCCGTCGCCCGAGATCAGCGGCCACAGGACCGCGATCTCCTCCGAGGTCATCTGGTAGCCGGCCAGCGGCGGCATGGTGGCGGCCCAGCCGTGCCCCATCCGCCGTACGCCGCCTGCCTTGACCGAATGCGGGAACAGCTTCTCCGCAGGAGGAGATGCCGGCGGAGGCGCCTTGCGCGGCATCGTGGTCCCGAAGTCCGCCAGCAGGTCATCGATCGTGCGCGAGGCCGGCCGCGCCTTCTTGGTGCCACCTCCGGGGCGGGTCAAGGTCGCCACCCTCACCACTCCCCCGGCGACGTGCGCGGGCCCGCGTGGATCGGCGTGCGGATCGACCTCGCGGGTGGCTGGTACGTGGCTGCGCTGGTTTGGTGCTCCATGTCCCGAGAAGCAACAGACCGGCCGCCAGATCGGACATCTGGCGGCCGGTCATTTCAGCCAGGCGGAAGGCGCGTGCTTCTCGGGTTAGCGGCGCTTCTTCGGCAGGCCTACCCCGAGC